>NZ_BAAGTT010000002.1:0-256359 GCF_054781775.1 Spirosoma areae
GCCGGGTCCTCACCCCCTTCAGGGCGGTCCGGCGTTCCGGGACGGGGGGTAAAGGACATAGAACTTAACAGCCCTGCCCCTTCAGGGCGGTCCGACGTTCCGGGACGGGGGGTAAACAGCTCATAAACAAAACCACAAATGAATTCAATCATCTTCACCACCGATAAACAGCCCGGCGAAACAAAGCAGGAACTACCCGGTTTCGACCCAAAATACACCGACATCGTTGATTATATCCTGAAAATCACCCACGAGATTTGGGAAGAACGGGGCATTGGCGTCATCTACGACACCTACGACGAAAGCATTACGCTGCATTCGGGCGCGTCCACGATTCACGGTATCAACTCGGTTATCAGCGGTACACTCGAAACCCTGCACGCCTTCCCCGACCGGCGATTGGTGGGTGAGGCCGTTATCTGGTCAGCCGAGCAGGAGACAAAATTTTATACCTCGCACCGAATCGGGTCAACGGCTACCAATCTGGGAGTCAGTGCGTTCGGTCAGCCGACGGGCAAGCGGGCTTTTTTTCGGACCATTGCCGATTGTGTGGTGTCGGCCAATAAAATCGAAGAAGAATGGCTCGTGCGCGACAACCTGCACCTGATTCAGCAACTCGGCTACGACCCGGTTGCGTTAGCTAAACAATCGAAAAAATACAGTCATAAATCGCTGCCCCATGTTCCGTTCATTGCTGAAAATCGGGTTGGTCAGCAACTACCGGTGAAGGGCGAAAACGAACCGACCGACAGTGCCACGTTGCTCTACAACCTGTTCCAGAACGTCTGGAATGGGCGGTATATCAATCAGGTTGGCGAGTATTATCAGCCGACGGCAACGGTCAACGGCATCTGCGACCAAATATACCGGGGCGTTTCCCAGATTCAGTCCTATCTAATCAATCTGTTTGCGTCGGTGCCGCAGGGAGTCGTGCAGGTTGAGCGGATTACGGCCAATCCGGGTGCAACCGGCGATACCGTTGCCGTGCGCTGGCGTCTCACGGGGCTGCATCAGGGCAATGGATTCTTCGGTGCGGCATCGGGTAAGCCGGTCAATATTCTGGGTATTAGTCACTTCGTTGTTTCGGGTGGTAAAATTCAGCAGGAATGGACCGTGTTCGATGCGTTCGATGTGCTGTGCCAAATCCACGCGGATGCCGATAGACCAGCACAAGACAGTTTCCTAACAGCCCTCTCGATGGAAGAGCAAACGAAGCAGGCCAATAAACAACTCGTGGCGGATTTGATTGCCGACCTAAACGGGGCTATGGCCGGCAAAAAAGACCTACAGCCCATTCTGAACCGGTATTTCGCCCCCGACCTAAGCTGGAACGGCTCCAAACCATTCGACGAACTTCGGGGCACCAAACCGCTGTATAACCAATTCTGGAAGCCGTTGCTGCGGGCTTTCCCCGACCTGGAAGACCAGCCGTATATTCTGATGGGCGGCCATTTCAACGACCGCTCATGGGTGAGTCTGACGGGGAACTACATCGGTACGTTTGAACACGAATGGCTCGGTATTCCGCCCACGCAACAGGCTACCTGGATTCGGTACGGCATTTTCTACGAAATCAACGCGGGGAAAATTCAGACAGCCTACTGTATTCTGGATATGCTCGATGTGATTCGTCAGGCCGGGTTCAACCTGTTTCCCAACCGCGCCCCCGAAATAATCATCAACGGGCCAATGTCCTACGATGGTATTCTGACGAACCGCTCCGACGAGGCCGCAAGCCAAAAATCGCTGCAACTCACCGAAGACATGATTAAGGCGCTGGGTAATTTCGATGGGAAGAACCTCAGCACCATGCAGATGGAAACCTACTGGCACCCGAACATGATGTGGTACGGCCCCGGCGGAACCGGCTCCACGCGCGGGCTGAAAGGCTTTCAGGAGTACCATCAGAAACCGTTTCTCATCGGCTTCCCCGACCGGAAAGGTGGCCACCACAAAGCCCGCTTCGGCGATGGATTTTACTCCTGCTCAACGGGCTGGCCGAGCATTTACGCCACCCACGGCGGCAACGGCTGGATGGGCATCGACGCGACCGACAAAAAAATAACCATGCGCGTGATGGACTGGTGGCGACGCGAAGGCGATATGCTCAAAGAAAACTGGGTCTTCATCGACAAAATCGACTTGCTCGAACAGCTTGATATTCACGTTTTTGACCTCCTGAAAACCCACCTCGAACATGGCACCGATAGACTGGATAATAGCGGGTCTGTATTTCTTCGGCACGATAGCCATTGGGATACGGCTCAATAAAAAAACGAGCAGTGCCAACGAGTTTTTCTCCGGTGGCAAAGACTTTGCCTGGTGGGCCATTGCGGGGTCGGTCATTGCCACGCAGGTCAGCGCGGTCACGTTCGTGGGCGCACCCGGCTGGGCCTACACCGCTGGTCTCTCGCCGATTGTGCTGAGCCTCAACATTCCCATCGTGATGTGGTTCATCAGCGGCAGCGTGGTTCCGTTTTTTTACAACAGCGGGGTCGTATCCATTTACGAGTACATGGAAGGGCGGTTTGGCTACGGGGCCAGAGCGACGCTGGCAGCCGCATTTATCATCAAACTGCTGGCCATCATGGGCGTGGTCATTTATGCCCCGGCCTTAGTGCTCTCTCACGTAACGGGCTTAGACATCGTGCCGACGATTCTGGTTATGACGGTGGCGATTTTCATTACGTCGCTGGGCGGTTTATCGGCGGTAATTTGGGTCGATGTGCTCCAGATTGCCATTTTGTGGATTGGCATCATCACCTCGTTTTTCATTGTCATCTCAAAACTCCCCGTTTCGCTGCCCGAAGCCTACGACATCGTCCATAAAGCGGGCAAGCTAAAGGCCATTGATTTCTCGACTAACCTTGCTACCCCGAACACAATTTGGGCGGGTGTTTTTGGTGGATTGGTGCTGCACGTATCGTATTTCGGGGCCAATCAGGCGCAGGTGCAGCGGATGCTGGCGGCCAAAAGCATCCGCAATCTGAAGCTCTCGTTGTGGTCGACGGGCTTTGCCATCGTTGCTCAGATGATGTTCTTCCTCACGCTGGGATTGCTGCTGTTTGTGTTCTACGGTGGCAAAAAATTTGAGAAGGCCAATGACGTGTACATCTCGTTTCTGGAATATGTTCCGGCGGGTTTTCTGGGGCTGATTATCGCGGCTATTCTGGCGGCAGGCATCGGCAGCATGGTGGCCTCGCTCAACTCGATGGCAACGGTTTTTGTCAAGGATATTTACGAGCGGGTCATTGAGCCAACCGCCAGCGAAACGAAGAAACTCCGCATCGCGCGGCTGTCTACGTTTGTCTTCGGCACCATTCTGGCGGGGGCGGCCATCCTGATGTCGAAATACGAAAACCTGTCGGCCCTCGAAGCCATCAGCAAGTACGGTTCCTACATCGTTGGCTCCACGCTGGGCGTGTTCATTCTCGGCATTTATACCGAACGCACGAACCAGCAAGGCGTTATCATCGGGTTCGTGGTGGGTGTGGTGGCGGTGGTACTGTTCGCCGTGTTTACCGACGCATTCTGGTTGTGGTATAACTTAGTCGGTTTTGTGGTGACGGTTGTGGTCGGCTATGCGTCGAGTTTCGTGGTGGGAGCTACACCTACGGGTATTGGCATGTACACCCTGAGCGGCCAGAAACAGCATTTTCTGAATACGAATCAGGCCGAAACCGAAGGTAGCTATTACGTTATTCCGGGCAAGTTCGAGCGCACCTCGTACTGGCTCATCGTGTACTTTTTTCTATTAGTGGCCGGGCTATATTACATCGGCCGGTGAGTTGAATCTCCAGGTCAATCCCCAGGTCTGTGTCCACGCCCGAGGTCTGTGTCCTCACAGACCTCTCAAACCGGATGGTTTTTGCTGACGCACGAGTGGTCTGTGAGGACACAGACCTCGGGCGCGAACACAGACCTGGGGCACGGGCGCAACCGATAAACAACTGAACCTTACAACAAAACATGGCAAAGCAACTCATCAAAGCAGGCATGAACGCTGAAACGGCGGATGCCAATCAGGCAAAAGTCAGAGAAATTGTTTTCAGTATCCTGGAAGACGTTCGCAAAAATGGCGACGAAGCCGTGCATCGGCTATCGGCAAAATTCGACGGCTGGAATCCTGCCCAATTCCGGCTCTCACCGGAGCAAATTGAGCAGATTATTAGTACGGTGTCGGAGCAGACGATGCACGATTTGCGCTGGGCGCAGGCGCAGATTCGGCGGTTCGCACAGATTCAGAAATCGACCATCCGCGATGTGGAAATCGAGACAATTCCGGGCGTGGTGCTGGGGCATAAAAACCTGCCGGTCAACAGCGTTGGGTGTTACGTGCCGGGCGGTCGTTATCCAATGGTGGCTTCGGCCCACATGAGCGTATTGACGGCCAAAGTAGCGGGCGTGAAGCGGGTAATTGCCTGCACACCGCCCAACCCCAAAACCGGCCTGCCTCCCGCCGAAACGGTAGCCGCGATGTGGCTGGCCGGTGCCGACGAAATTTATATCCTCGGTGGCGTTCAGGCAATGGCGGCAATGGCTTACGGTACGGATGAAATCAAACCGGTCGATATGATTGTCGGCCCTGGCAATCAGTACGTTGCCGAAGCCAAACGGCAACTGTTTGGTACGGTTGGCATTGATTTATTGGCCGGACCAACCGAAGTATTGGTCATTGCCGATGATAGTGTTGATGTCGAGATGGTGGCGACTGATTTACTTGGTCAGGCCGAACACGGTCCCAACTCACCGGCTATTCTGCTCACTACCAGCCCCACGCTGGCGCACGGTTTACAGGCCGAAATCGAGCGGCAGTTGGAGACGCTGCCCACCGCCGATATTGCCAGCAAAGCCTGGGCCGATTACGGCGAAATCATCTTAGTCGATACGGTCGATGAACTGGTTGCCGAAGCCGATTTTATTGCCTCCGAACACGTTCAGTTGAACGTAGTTGACCCGGATTATTTCCAGAAACACCTGACTAACTACGGCGCGTTGTTCATGGGCAACCGCACCAACGTAGCTTACGGCGACAAAGCCATTGGCACCAACCATACATTGCCGACCAAAAAATCGGCCCGGTTCACGGGAGGGCTGTGGGTGGGTAAGTTCATCAAAACCTGCACCTACCAGCGCGTCCTCACCGACGAAGCCTCTGCCGAAGTGGGCGAATACTGCTCGCGGTTGTGCGAAATCGAAGGGTTCATGGCCCATAAAGCCCAGGCCGATTTGCGCGTGAAACGCTACGGAAAAGAGCCAGTTACAGTTTAAATGAACGGAGTGCGGAGGTTGTCTTCAGGGTAGGTTGACGCTTTGACAAAGTTCTGAACTTTGTCAAAGTGTCAACCTACCCTGAAGACAACCTCCGCACTCACTTAATCTATGAGCGAACGAAAAGTAGCCCTCATAACGGGCGCGGGCGGGGGTATCGGCTCCGAAATCTGCCGACACCTGGCCCGCGCCAATTACCGGGTCGTGGTCAATTACCAGTCGAATGAGCAGAAGGCTCAAGCCACGCTCAATAGTCTGGAAAACGACGGCCATCGGCTGTTTCGGGCCAGCATAACCGACAGCGGGCAACTGACCGACATGGCCACGTTTGTGACCGAACACTATGGGCGGTTGGATGTGCTGGTCAATAATGCGGGCATCACCAAACCCGTGCCTCACGCTGAATTAGATGCGCTGGACGACGAGTGGTTCGACCGGATTATGCAGGTGAATGTGCGGGGAGCCTTTGCCACCGTGCGGGCGTTTAAACCGTTGCTGCTAAATGGCCAGCAGCCGATTGTTGTGAATATTTCGTCTATTGCCGGGCGCACGGGCGTGGGCAGCAACGTAGCCTATTGCGCGTCGAAGGCGGCTATGGATTCCATGACCCGTCCGCTGGGCCGGGCGTTGGCTCCTGCTATTCGGGTGGTGTCGCTGTCTCCCGGCTGGGTGCAGGGCGAGTATGCCAGCAATTTTTCGGCAGAATACATGCAGAGCCAGGTAGATAAAACGCCCCTCAACCGGCTCGCGCTGGCTGGTGACGTAGCGCGGGCAGTAGTGGCAATTGCCGAATCGTTCACCTTCTCAACGGGCTGTATTTTCCCCGTCGATGGCGGGCGGGAGTTGGGTTAAAACCGTCAATTAATTTGGGGGTTCAGGTGGCTGTAGAAATTGTAGGGGACGTGTTTCTATTGCAGCGCAACTTACTGTACATCAATGGCACGATAAGCGTTTAGGGCGGATTTGGCCCCTTCCCTGCCGGGTTTGCTCAGGCCGTGTTCCATACCCACAAATCCCCGATACCCTTTGTTATACAGATGTTTGAGTACGTTGGGGTAGTTGATTTCGCCGGATGTGGGTTCTTTGCGACCCGGTGAATCACCCATCTGAATGTAGGCAATCTCGTCCCAGGCGTAGTCGAGGGTAGCCAGCAGATGGCCTTCCTGCACCTGCACATGATAAAAATCGAACAGCACTTTCACGCTCGGGCGGCCCACCGCTTTGGCCAGCGCGTAAGCCTGTGGAATGGTGTGCAGAAACATGTTGGGGTGGTCGACCCGGTGGTTCATCGACTCCATCACCATAACCAGCCCGTGCGGCTCGTAGATGTCGGCAATTCGCTTGAGCAGGTCGATGGCGTTGGCCATCTGAAAATCCCACGGCAGGCGCATGTCGGCCACGCCCAGTACGTTATGGATGAACCGGGTGTTCATTCGTTTGGCAATCTCGACCGAGGCCCGTACCTCGGCCAGTACGTTGTCGCGGGCAGCCGCATCGCGTCCGGCAAAGGTGATGTCTTTAAAGGTGAGCGTGCCCACAAACTGCCCGAACTGCATACCCAACTGCTGCACGGCTTTGCTAATCCGCTCCTGCTCGGCAACGGGTCGGTTTTTGAGCATCGTATTTTCCCACGCCCGGAAGCCCTGCTCGTGGCCCCACTTGATTTCGTCGACTGGATCGGCAGGAGACAGCCCTTTGAAAATACCAAACTCAGGCGAGAACTTAGTCGTGAAGGGGACCGCGTTTTCGGTAGCCGCTTTGGCAACAGAGACACCACCAACCACAGCGGCCCCGGCGAAAAAAGTATGTTTAACGAACTGGCGACGGTGCATAGTGGAAGGGATTAGCGTAAAATAGCCTGATCCGTTTCGGGGTTCTGATCCTGACCCAGCAGAAACGCCATCAGGTCGGCCATTTCCTGCTTAGTCAGCAGTTGATCCAGCCCCTGCGGCATCATGGACGTAGGTTGCAGGTCCATCGAAACAATATCAGCCCGCAAAATCCGCACCGATGTAGTCTGCGATGTTCCGAGTACAATCACCGTAGGCGTCTTCTCCTGGATAATGCCCGTCTGCTCGCCTGTTTTGGTCCGAACCCGGTACGTTTCATACTCGCGCACGAAGCTAACACTCGGGTACACAATGGCTTCCAGCAAATCGTGGGCAGAACGGTCTTTCTGAATGGAGGTTAAATCCGGGCCGAGTTTTCCGCCCTCGGCCCGCACCTGATGGCAGGTCGAGCAGATGGCTTTACCATAAAAAAGTGCCCGGCCCCGTTCCAAATCACCATCGGCAATCCGGCTTTCCATATCCTTCAGTCGTTGTAGCCGCCCGCCCTGAACGCCCTGCAACTTCGCCATCAGTTTGTCGACGGCAGACTTTGTTTCGGCAGGATACCCGGCAAAGAGCGCGTTCAGGTTCTCTTCCGAAAAACCGTCTAACCCCGGCGAGTTGGCGAGCGTATTGGCCACGGCTATACCAATTGCCGACGAATAAGCCCCCTTAAACACCGGCATGATGCGCGGTAGACTGAACGCATCGGCCTTCGGCAGATACTCCTGGGCGAGTTTTAGCAGTTGACTTTCCGATAATTTACCCCCGGCCAATACCGCAGCCGCCTGTTGCCGGATGGGCGCGTCGGCCCCAGCGGTCAACTGCTCATAGAGGTACGTAAACTGTGAATCCGTAAAGACCGGCTGCGTTTTCGACAATGTAGCCAATGCGCCCATCCGCAGCGGAGCCGGGCTGCTGACCTGGTCGGCCACCTGCCGGAGTTGGCCCGTCAGGGCGGTCAGGCTCCGCAGGCCAGCCAATTCGAGGGCGCGGGTTTGCACGGCTGGGTCGCTGCTCTGCACGAATTGATCGCCTATACCCGCAACCCAGACGGGGGGCAGCTTCCCGGCGGGAAAACGGGCCATTGTGTTCATGATAAACAACTTGTGGGCGGATGGAGCCGTCTGTAACTGTTCGGCCATAAATTGCTGTACCGATGCGTTGCCACTAAACGCGATGAGCATGTCGCCATAAAGCTGCTCATCATCTGTGTTGAGGGGTGCCTCCGAAAACCGACCACGCAGAAAGTCGGTCATCTCGCCCGACCAGGCGGGATGGTGGGCGGCCACCCACAGGGCTGTGCGTTGCAGCGCTTTGTTGGGGCTGTTCAGAAAGGCCATGATCTGATCGGCCCGCAACGGCGAAGGGCGCATCTGATCGAGCGCAATCAGGGCCGCTTCCTGTACCAACGGCGAGGGCGGTCCGACGGTTCGCGGTCCGACGGTTCGCGGTCCGACGGTTCGCGGTCCGACGGTTCGGTTCGACAGGGCGACTTCCACGGCTTTTGGCTGGTTGAGCGTAACGAGCGAATAAATCAGGGCGTGGCGCACGAAGCGATCTTCGGTTTTGCCCGTTGCTGCCAGCAGAGCCGGAATGGCTTTCGCATCCGCCAGTTGACCTAATGCCGTTGCTGCCTGTCGTCGGGTGGCCTGATCGCCGGTGCTGATCATCGTCAGTAGTTTCGGCATGGCCCCGGCATCGTGCGCCAGCCCCACCGCACGGGCTGCTGCGACACGCACCTGCACGTCGGCATCGGCCAGTGCATTGCGAACACCCGCCAGAGCCGGGGCGGTGCCGATTCGGTAGAGCGCAAAAACGGCTTTCGTGCGGGCATTGACGTTTTTTGACTGACGTAGCAGGCTGGTGAGGGGCGCAACGGCGGTTTCGCCCGCATCCACGAGTCGCTCGGTGGCCCGGTCGCAAACCGTTGGGCGGGCGTCGGCCAATAACGCAGACGCTTTGGCGTGCGAGAGCGTGGGCCAGTTGATCCGGTTGCCGCAGGGGTCGGCTATCGCTGGCGCGTCTTTCCGGCGAACGCGGTAAATGCTGCCCTCCAGATTAGCTTTGGACACCTGCGAAAGCGGGCATCCCTGAATGAACCAGCCACCCGTTTCGACCACCAGCAAACTTCCATCGGCATCTTCCAGTACGTCGGTGGGGTGAAAATCTTCGTCTTTGGTCGAGAAAAACACCTCGTCTTCCGTGCGGAACGACGCCCCCTGCCGGATCAGTTTATGGCGCAGCACCCGGTGCGTATTGAACTGGGCGCTGAAGAGGTTGTCCTTGAAATCAGCTCCTAATGCCGTGTGGCGATACCGGCCAATGCCCGATGGGGCCACCCGCGAGTATTTGGAAATGACTGGCATCAACTCACCGGTACGTACCAGGCTGTCACGACTAATGTTGTTATTGGGCTTTGGGTACACGCCCCCTTCAGTCCAGTACACCAGGGCATCGCGCAGACCAGCCTGTGGTTCAGTAAAATACGTTTCGGTGCCAATGGGTTCGGCGGCTTCGGTGAAGGTCAGCTCGACGGGGTTGTTCATGCCCCCCGCCGAAATCCACTCTAATTTCGAGCCATCGGGCCGGACGCGCCAGATGCGGGCGGTGCCGCCTTTGAGCCGTTTGCCTTCCTTCGTGGTTACGTCGAATCCCATGATGGCACTGGTCAGGTAGAGCCAGCCGTCCGGCCCCATAAACGGCCCGATCAGACTATTGGCATTCACGTTGAGCGTCCAGCCAGTCAGTAGCACCTCGCGTTTGTCGGCCACGCCGTCGTTGTCGGTATCGGTGAGTTTGAGCAAATCGGGGGCTGAGGTCGCATACAGGCTTCCTTTATAGAAAACACCCCCTTGCGGAAAGCCAACTTTATCGGCAAAAATGGTGCTTTTATCGTACTTCCCGTCGCCGTTGGTGTCGGTGAGCAGGTTGATGCGGAATTGGGGGTTGTCCAGCGCGTCCTGCGTTTTTTTATAGACATGGCCGATGGATTCAAACACAAACAACCGCCCGGTTTCGTCGAGTGTCGAAAACATGGGAAAGTCGACCAGTTCCGGCCCGGCGGCCACCTCGACGGTGTACCCTTCGGGCACCTGAATGGCCGCTAATTTTTCGGCGGCTGTTTTGTTGGGCGAGTCGATACGTTGCGGAGTGGCCCCCGACATGAGCAATAGCATGCCCACTAAACAGGCCAAACCCGTAGTGGACGTGGTACAACAGGATAAGCGCATGGGCGATGTCGGGTTAGTTGCCTTTGGCAATTGATCAAGATTGCCGGTAACAGGCTATGAGTCAGAAATTTACTCAGTTTAAATCTGTATAAAAAACAGCGTTGACAATATCGGTTAGGAACCGGGGGCATCTGGGTGGGTCTGGGTGGGTTTAAGCAGACGCCTGCCACAAAGTTCAACGTTGAGCCTGTGCTTAGCAAGGTTATTACCCTACCGCGGGTGGCGCGGTAGGACCGGTGCTCCCAATTTTATCAGGGGAACGATTTTAATCCTGCTCAAACCACCCAGACCCACCCAGATTATCAATTCAGGCTCCTGTTATTTATGGGTAAATACCCGATAACGCAACTCTTTATGACCTTGATTCGCTACTTAATACGCATCGTACCGGCCGTTCTGATTACCCTGATTCAGACCGGCGCAGCGTATGCTCAAATCCGCTCGCTGTCGGGCCGGATTACCGACGACACCGACAGCAGGGGGCTGTCCGGCGTTAATATCCTGCTGAAAGGCAGCAGTACTGGCACCACAACGAATGCCGAGGGAAACTACCAGCTCAACCTGCCGCCCGGAGCCAGTACGTTAGTTGTCTCGTCGGTTGGGTATCAGGCCAAAGAAGTGGCCGTCGGCAATAGAAGCGTCCTGAATGTTTCGCTCCAGGCCGACGCCCGATCACTCAATGAAGTGGTGGTGGTGGGCTATGGGCAGAAAACGACCCGCAAACTCACCGAATCCATCGGCACGGTGCAGGCCCGCGACATTACACGACTCCCCGTTGCCAACGCCGAAGCCGCCATTCAGGGGCGCGTGTCGGGTGTGCAGATCACCAACGTCGACGGAACGCCGGGCGGGCCGGTGTCAATCCGTATCCGGGGGATCAGCACTGTAGGAAATAACCAGCCGCTGTTTGTGGTCGATGGCGTTCCCATCGGCGACGGCACCGGCAACCAGATCAACCCCGCCGACATCGAGACGATTTCTGTACTGAAAGATGCCTCGTCGTCGTCGATTTATGGGTTGCGGGCGGCCAACGGCGTTGTGCTGATTACGACCAAACGTGGCAAATCGGGCAAGCCCCGTGTCAGCTTAGACGTGTATTCGGGCGTGCAGAACTTCCCAAAATTTTACGAGATGAACAGCACGGCGCAGTACGTGGCGCTGGCGCAGGAAAGCTTCGACCGGGCCAATGCACAAAGCGGAGCCAAACCCGGCACATCGGACTTTCTGGTGTTGCCCCCCGATTTACGATCTGGTGGTAAACTGCTCGGTATCGACAACCGGGACATCTGGCGCGAGTCGGTGGTGGAGAAGAACGCACCCATTCGCAACTACAACCTCTCGCTGTCGGGCGGCAACGAAAATTCCAATTATTTTGTCTCGGCAGGGCTGTTTCAACAGAAGTCGATGGTGAAAAAGTGGGACCTGAGCCGCTATTCGTTTCGCATCAACAGCGACCACCGCGTGGGCAAACGCCTGAAAATCGGGCAGGCTCTGACCATCGCCTATAACCAGACCGAGCGGGGCAGCAATGCCGGGGGCGACGGCTTTCTGTACTCGGCTTCGGCCACGATGCCGCCGTTTTTCAACTACTTAGACGTAACCAACTCGATCCCCAACAACCGATACGGCTACACGGGCAACCTGAACGTGGCCGGGCTGACCATTCTGAACACACCGGGGATCAACCAGGTGGTGAACTCGACCGACCGCTCACTTCGGTTGCTGGGCAACATTTACGGCGAACTGGAACTGATTCGCGGCCTGAAACTCCGGTCGGTGGCCGCGCTGGATTTCAGCACCTCGCGCAACACAAGCTGGCAACCCGGTTACACCGCCCTTGAACTGGGGCAGGAGCGCAACACGAACGGTGCCGGCGACGACCGGGGCGAGGGTGTGCAGCAGGTTTTCACCAATACCCTTAACTACGACGGAACGTTCGGCAACCATACCATCAACGCCATTGGCGGCATGGAGTACCAGCAAATTCGGAGTACCAACCTCGGCTATTCAGCTTCTAACTTCAGCAGCACCAACCCCAATTTCTACCGGAGTCTCCGCAATCAGCAGGGGACATCGGATGGAAAAGGCGGGTTTGTATTCTCCAACGTTGGGTCGGGGCTGTCGGAGCGGGCGTACTTTGCGTATTTCGGCCGGGTCAGCTACGATTATAAGGACAAGTATCTCGTTACGGCTACGGCCCGCTACGATATGTCGTCCAACTTCGCGCCCGAAAACCGAGCCAGGCTATTCCCGGCGGTGTCGGCAGCCTGGCGAATCTCCAATGAGGATTTTTTCAAAAACAAACTGCCCTTGATTACCGATCTGAAACTACGGGGTAGCTGGGGGCAGTTGGGCAACGACCGCATCGGCAGCGACTTCCCCTACGTGGCCCGCGTGGTGCAGCAGCCGTGGTACACCATCGGTGCGGGGCAAACGACGCTGCGCGGTACGGGCATTCCGGCACTGACTAACCGGAACCTGAAATGGGAAGTCAACGAGAGCATCGACGCGGGTTTCGACATGACGTTTTTTGGTAAGCTGAATCTGCTCGCTACGTACTACAACCGCAATACGAAGGATTTTCTGTATAACCTGCCGGTCAACCTGACGTCGGGCTTTGGCAGTATTCCCGTCAACTTAGGGCTGGTCAACAACCGGGGCATCGAGGTCGAAACCAGCTACCGCACCAATGTGGGCAAGGGCGCGACCATCGAACTGTTCGGCAATATCACCACCGTTCGTAACCGCTTAGTGTCGCTCGCGCCGGGCGTTCAGGAGTTTGCCAGTGGCGATTACCGCACGGCGGTGGGCTTCCCCATCGGGTATTTCTACGGCTACAAAACACTGGGCATTTACCAGAATACGGCCCAGGCCGATGCCGCCATCCCCGACATTGCCAATGGCAAAAACAAGCCCGTGCCGGGCGATGTCATCTTCCAGGACAACAATGGGCCGGGCACCGACGGGCAGCAGTTCAGCGGCACGCCCGACGGACAGATCAACGTGGAAGACCGGACGTATCTGGGCAAAACCATCCCCGATTTCTTTTACGGCTTCGGGGTCAACGCCAACTGGAAAGGCTTCGACCTGAATATGCTCTTTCAGGGCGTGGCGGGCATCAGCGTGTATAACCAGTTTCGGCGGGGTGGCGAGAACTTAGGCGGGGTGGGCCGCAACAGCTTAGCCTCAACCGCCAACCGCTGGACGGGCGAAGGAACGAGCAACACCATGCCCCGCGCTACCGCCAACGACCTCAACAGCAACGGCCGCTTCTCAGACCGGTGGGTAGAAGATGCGAGTTTCCTGCGATTCAAAAACATACAGCTTGGCTACTCGCTGCCCCGCACGGTGCTCGACAAAATAAAGGTGTTCCAGGGCGCCCGCGTCTATGTGGCGGCCACCAACCTGTTTCGGATTACGAAATACAGTGGTCTCGACCCGGAGGTAGTGACCTACGGACAGCCCTCGTCACAGTTGTTTGCCGGTTCCGACGCGGGCAACATTCCGCAGCCCGTTACGGTCCAACTCGGCGCCAACCTGACATTTTAACGCCCCAATCAACAGCGAAATCATGAAAAAACGACTGATAACCCACACATTTACCCTGTTGCTGCTTTGTGGCCTGTTTACAAGGTGCGAAAAAAAATTAAACCTGGCCCCACTGGGCAAACTCGATGAACAAACATTCTTCCAGTCCGACAACGACTTCAAAGGAGCCGTGTTGCTGGCCTACTCGTCTTTGCTCAACTACACCTTTGAGCAGTTCGACAGCGGGGGCTGGTTTCAAAGCATACTGATGCCCGACGATGACACGACGACAGAGAATAACACCGTCAACAGTCTGGAAATCTTCAACTGGACGCCAAATGACGGGCCATTCCGGGCGGTGTGGCAAACGACGTACAAAGGCATACAGCGGTCGAACGTGATTCTGGAGAAGTTACTCTTAGCAACGGCCCTGTCCGACTCGTCGAAGAAAGCATTTGAGGGCGAAGCACGGTTTCTGAGGGCGTACTTCAATTTTGTGCTGGCGATTCATTTCGGGCAGGCCCCGCTGGTCGAAAAAACTCCGCGCACTCTGGAGGAAACGCGGGTCGGTAACTCGTCGCCGGGGCAACTTTGGGACGCGGTCATCGCCGATCTTCGCATTGCCAAAGCCAGTCTGCCCAAAAAGTGGAGCAGCGATAATCTGGGGCGTGCCACGAGCGGAGCCGCGTCGGCCCTGCTGGGCAAGGCCCTGCTGTTCCGGGCACAATGGGAGAACAAAGCCGACCTGTACACGCAGGCGGCTGCGGAGTTTCAGGGATTGGCGGGCAGTTATTCATTGGTGAAGAACGTCCAGGATAATTTCACCCCGAACGCCGAAAACAACGCGGAATCAGTTTTTGAGATTCAGATGGGTATTGGCGGGTTCAACCCCTGGCTTCCCGTCGATTTTAACTTCGACGGCAATGGGGAAGACATCTCGGCTGGCACAGCCCGGCTGATTTATTTCCGGGCCTCCTGCGGCCTGACCAACGTTTGCGCGCCGGGCGCCAATGCCCAGGGCTATGGAGAGGTTGTGGTTACGAGTTCGCTGCAACGGGAGTTTGAACCGGGCGACCCGCGCCGGGTAAGCACCATTTTTCTGGAGGGCGACCCGTTTAACACGGGCGAAAACGTTGATGGGTCGAAAAAATGGCTGTTTAAAAGTGCGTATTCGGCTACCGGATCGTCGATTGCCAAATACGTACTGGGCGACAACAACATTGACTTTCGCTCGCCCCTAAGTGTCAACAACGAACGCGTGATTCGGTACGCCGATGTGCTGCTGATGCTGGCCGAGTGTAAAATCCTGGGACCGACTAAAGACCTTGCCGGAGCTGCCGCGCTCATCAATCAGGTGCGTCGGCGGGCCGACCCGACCGCCAAAATTCTGCCCGACGTAGCGGTGGGCACCGAAGCCGGGTTGTTTAAGGCACTGGTTCACGAACGGCGGGTCGAGCTGGCATTCGAGAGCCACCGCTACAACGACCTCGTGCGCTGGCAGCGGGCCGGGAAGATCGACATCAAAAAAGACATTGATTTTGGTCGGGCTGATCCCAATAAAAACTGGACGACGAAGAATTTGCTGAAGCCCATTCCGCAAAGCGAGCGCGACCTCAATCCCGCGCTGGTGCAAAATCCAGGGTATTAAGTCGGTAAGTAGTAGCGTATCAATAACTTACCACTCAATTTATAGGTTGATAATGCTCACCAAAAGGCCAGACTCTGGCCTTTTGGTGTATTCAAGGAAAATAAGGAGGTTTTGTGCTGTTTTTTGACGGATTCGTCCAGCACTGACCGATAGTCAATCATCACATTTGTATCACTTTACCGGGAAAATTTACGACAGAATGAATGGTAAAGGACATACCTGGTTGCGGTGGCTGGAAGTGCTGGCCCTGCTGCTGCTGTTCGGGCTGCTGTGGCTCGGGCTGTGGCTGGCCCTGCCGGGCTGATGTGTGATTGCGAACCTTACTACCTCAATAGATCATGAAGACCGACGTTTTTATTGGTGACCGCACCCGGTCGCCCAAATACCTACAGGTGGTCAATGCCATTGTGAGCGACATTGAAAAGGGGGTGCTGTCTCTCGGTGATCGTCTGCCCTCCCTCAACGAAGCCTGCGCCGAATGGTATCTGTCCAAAGACTCCGTGAAGCGGGCCTACGAAACGCTTTACCAGATGGGATTTATTACGTCCATCAACCGCAAAGGCTTTTTTATTGCCGGTCAAAGCAAACGCCACGCCCTGCGTGTGCTGATCGTGACGGGCCAGTTGACCGACAGCGTCAAGCAACTCCACGATGCCATTGCCGCCAACCTGAGCCGCGAGGTCATTCTGGACGTGTGCAGCTTTAATTACCAGCGGCAGTTGCTGTGTCAGTTGCTGGGCAAACACCTCGGCGATTACCATTATTTTGTGCTGATGCCGCACCTGATTGGGCAGGACCCTGCCACGCTGCAAAGCCTGCGGAATGTGCCGGGCCAGCAACTGATTCTGATTGGCAACCAGTGGCCCGACGCCCTGCAACACGGCCACCAGCTTCGGTATGGGGGCGAAACGGCTCTTTACGAAGCTTTGTTGAGCCAGTTGACCACCCTTCGCAAATACACCCGTCTGAACTTAATTCTGCCCGAACACGACTGTTTCGATGCCGACTCCATCCGGGCGTTCCGGCGGTTCTGCACCGCGCATGGGTTTGACTTTGAACTGATTGACGAGCTTACGGAAGGCGATATACAGCCCAGACAGGCCTATTTCGTGGCTGATAGCCGCCACCTCATCGCGCTGGTCGATTATAGTCAGCGCACGGGCCTGCGGCTGGGTCAGGAGCTGGGCGTTGTGAGCTTTGTGGAAAACGAGTACACCCGGCTGCTGGCCGGGGGCGTGTCGGTCATTGCCCACCCATCGGCGGAGGTGGGGCGGTTGGTGGGCCAAATCCTAAGCGGGCAACCCGGCCCCTGTGCGGCCCCGCGTTCGCTGCCGCTGCAACTCCAGTTCCGGGCATCCTGCTAACCCCCGCCGGTCATGAAAACGTATCTGGTTTATGGTTTAGGCGCGGCAACGATTGCGCTGACGGGCTGGCTGAGTAGCCGGGAGAACGAGGATAAACTGTTCGTTAAGCTGCCTTCGTCGCAGACGGGCATTACGTTTGCCAACCAACTCACCGAAACGGACTCGCTCAACGCCATGACCTTCGAGTACATGTACAACGGCGCGGGCGTGGGCGTGGGGGATTTTAACCGGGATGGCAGGCAGGACCTGTATTTCGCGGGTAATCAGGTATCTGGCCGGTTGTACCTGAACGACACGCAACCCGGCCAGAAAATGCGTTTTCGGGACGTAACAGGCCAATCGAAAACGGGTACTGATGTCTGGTGTACGGGTGTAAGCGTGGCCGATGTGAACCAGGATGGCTGGCCCGACATTTACGTATGCGTAGCCGGTAAAACCCCGAAAACCCCTCAACGGGCGAACAAGTTGTTTATTAACAACGGCCTGGCACCCAATCAGGATGTTCCAACGTTTACGGAACGGGCTGCCGAATACGGCCTCAACGATACGGGCTACAGCACCCAGGCGGTTTTTTTTGATTACGACCGGGACGGTGATCTGGACTGCTACCTGCTTACCAACGCCCTCGAAACCACCAGCCGAAATAACCTCCGCCCCAAACAATTCAATGGAGAAGCCACCAGTACAGATCGGCTATATGAAAATGAAGATGGACATTTCAAAAACGTTTCCCGCGAAGCCGGTATTCTGACCGAGGGTTATGGGTTGGGTGTTTGCGTGAGTGATCTGGACGATAACGGCTGGCCGGATGTGTATTGCGCCAATGATTTCCTGTCCAATGATTTAGTCTGGATGAATCAACCCGGCCCGAAAAAACCCGGCTTTACCAATCAGGCAGCTACCCTGCTGAAACACCAGACCCACAACGGCATGGGCGTAGACATTGCCGACATCAATAACGATGCCCTGCCCGACATTGTCGTATTAGACATGCTTCCAGCAGATAACTACCGGCAAAAAATGATGCTGCCCGGCTCGAACTACAATCGGTTTCAGATGGAGAAGCAGTTGGGCTATCAGCCGCAATTCATGCGTAATACGCTGCAGGTAAACAGAGGTCCGGCGGGCCGGGCCGGGACGACATCCGGCGGGGTTTCTTTCTCCGAAATCGGCCAACTTGCCGGTATCGAAAAAACCGACTGGAGTTGGGCACCGCTGCTGGCCGATTTTGACAACGATGGCTGGAAAGACCTCTACATCACCAACGGCTACCGTCGCGACGTAACAAATCTCGACTTCATCGCCTTTAACCACGAACAGGCTTCCTTTGGCACACCCGACGCCCAATTGCGGCAGGCAAAAGCTGAACTCTACGGCCTGCCCGAGTTGAAAATACCGAAATACGCTTACCGCAACCGGGGTGCAATCGACCCCGAACGGGCCGAAACCGCGCTCACGTTTGAGGACGTATCAGAAGCCTGGGGGTTAAACCAAATGGGCTTTGCCAATGGTGCCGCCTACGCTGATTTGGATAATGACGGTGATCTGGATTTGGTTACCAACAACATCGACAGCGAGAGCTTTGTGTTGGAGAATCAATTGAACCAGCGCGAAAACCACCCTAACTGGCTACGAGTCAGCATTTTACCTACTGACAAACTACCGGTTGCTATCGGCACCAAAATCTGGCTCTATGCAGGTGGGCAACTGCAGATGCTCGAACTGGCGCCCGTGCGGGGGTTTGTCTCGACCGTCGAAAACGTGCTTCATTTTGGCCTGGGAGCCAGCCCCCGCTACGATTCGCTCGTGGTTCGCTATCCGAACGGCAAAAAACAAATCGTTGGGCCGGGCGCGGCTAACCGGATGCTCAACGTACCGTATCAACCCGTGAGCGACTGGTTAGCAAGTAAGCCAACTGAACCGCCATTATTCACGGAACTGTCGGCGACCGAAAGCGGGCTGGCGATTCGGCACGACGAAAATACGGTTGTTGACTTTAACCAAACCCCCTTATTACCCCACCTGTATTCGCAAAACGGGCCGTATCTGGCCGTTGGTGATGTAAATGGCGACAGGCTCGATGATTTCTTCGTGGGTACCGATTTCGGTCATCACTCCAGCGTGTATGTACAACAGGCCAATGGGCAATTTAAGCCAGCAACGTTGCCCGGCAGCGATGCTTATGAAGACATGGGCGCGGTGTTTTTCGATGCTGACAGCGATGGCGACGCCGATTTATATGTGGTGAGTGGGGGCAGCAAAATTGACGGCTTGTCGGCAACCTATCAGGATCGGCTATACCTCAACGACGGAAAAGGAAGTTTCAAGCCTGCACCAACTGCGCTGCCGCCCACCCGGTCGAGCGGGGGCAGCGTTACCGTTGCCGATTTCGATGGCGATGGTGATCTGGATGTTTTCCGGGGCGGGCGCGTGGTGCCGGGGCAGTACCCCAAACCGGCTGATAGTTATTTGTTCAGAAATGAGACGGTCGGCCGCTGCCGACGGGGCCGGTTTGCTGATGTAACCGACCAGCTCGCACCGGGTTTGCGGCAGATTGGTATGGTGACAGCCGCGCTCTGGACCGATGCCGACAACGACCACCGACCCGACCTGATGCTGGTGGGCGAGTGGATGGCCCCAACGCTGTTTCGGAACGTTGGCGGCCAGTTGCAGCGACAGAAAACCAACGGCCTGAATACCGAAACAGGCTGGTGGTGTTCGCTGGTGGCGGGTGATTTCGATGGCGATGGGGATACCGATTACGTAACGGGTAACCTCGGCCTGAACAGCAAATTTCGGGCGTCGGCAACGGAGCCGGTGCGGGTCTATGCCGACGATTTTGACCACAACGGGCGGCTCGATCCCATCCTGACGTTTTATCTGAACCATCAGCACGTACCCGTTGCCCAGCGCGACATCATGATGGCTCAAATTCCAGGTATTAAAAAACGCTTCCCGACGTATCACGACTACGCCAGCCACCCGTTTGAGGAGTTGTTTACAGATGAGGAACGTAGTAATGCCTTCGTGCGCGAAGCCCGCCAACTGGCGAGTTGCTACATCGAAAACCGGGGCAATTTCACCTTTGCCGTCCATCCGCTGCCCGTTGAGGCCCAGATATCCCCAATAAACGGAATGCTGACCGACGATTTCACGGGCGATGGAAAGCTGGACCTGTTGGTGGCGGGTAATTTCTACGGCACCGAAACCATTGGCGGGCAGCTCGACGCGGGCAAAGGACTGTTATTGGCCGGGGGCGGAAAACCATCGGGCCAGAGTCCATTTCGCACGGTTGCGAATGTGGGGCTGAATATGGACGGCGACGTTAAATCGGTGGCAACGTTACGGCGGGCCGATGGGTCGGTCTGGTGTTTAGTAGCGAGTAATAATGGTCCGCTGCGCGTGTGGCAACAAAGCAGAAAATTAATCAAACCTTTATGAACCAACGCCTTCCCCTGCTCCTTTTATTCGTATTTCTTTCGGCGCAACTTGCTGCCCAGCAACTCATTACCTATCCGGCCCCCGACTCGGCCCGACGAGCAACTGATTTCAGCATGACCGTGAACGGGAAAGCCGTATTTGTCTATGACAATGCCGTGTCGGCGATGGCTAACTTCAGTTTCGAGGGCAGTGTGACGGTCGAAATAACCTCAACCCATGACCTGCGCTGGGTGGATGTCCGGCCTAAGCACGCGGCTATTTCCGTATCCCTTACGCCGGCAAAGATTACGTTTCGGCTCACCAAACCGGGTCAGTTTTCCATCGAGCGCAACGGCGAACACGGGCGTGCGCTGTATGTTTTTGCCGCGCCTTTGGAGAAAAACGTGCCTAACACCAACGCGCCCACTGTGCGCTATTTCGCGCCGGGCAAAATTTATGACGTAGGAACCCTGACGCTGAAGAGCAACGAAACGCTCTACATTGCGGGTGGGGCCATTGTGCGGGGTAACATTGAAGCAACTGATGCCCAGAATATCAGCATCCGGGGCCGGGGCATACTGGACGCCAGTAACCTGAACAACGGTAGGTTAGTGCGGTTGTGGCGGTGTCAGAAAATTGATATCGAGGGAATTACAATTCTGAACAGCCCCGGCTGGACACTCGTGCTGCTCGACTGCGACGACGTGACCATCCGCGACCACAAGCAGGTAAGCTGGCGCAATGGCTCCGATGGTATCGACCTGGTCGGCACCTCGCACGTCCGCATCCGCGATTGTTTTCTGCGGAATAACGATGATAATATTGTGATTAAGAGCTTCAGCATCAACCCCAAAACGTATTATAGCCAGCCCGGCAAAGGCCGCGACGTAACGGATGTTCTGGTGGAACGCTGCGTGATCTGGAACATGCCCTGGGGTAACGCTCTCGAAATTGGTTTCGAGCTGCGCTGCAAAACCGTCAACGCCGTCACCTTTCGTGATTGCGATTTGATTCATGTGGATCGGGGGGCGGCCCTGAGCATCCATAACGGCGACGAGGCTACCGTTGAAAACATCACTTACGATAATATTCGGGTTGAAGACGCGCCCCATAAACTGATTGATCTGGCCGTATTCTGGTCACAATACAGCACCGACCGGCCCGCCGATAACGCTGAGCGCACCAAACACTACATGCAGGGTGCCTGGGATGGCGTGCTGCGCGTTCCACCGGGTCAGGAAGCTGCCCACGCCGAAAGCCGGGGCCATATCCACAACATTCTTTTTCGCAACATTGCCGTGACGGACGGGCAGTTTCCGTACTCGATTCTGTACGGTTACGACGCCGGGCACCGGGTCGAGAACGTGCGATTCGAGGGGTTGACAATTCATGGGCGCGCTATTCGCTCGGCGCAGGAGGGGCATTTTTCAGTCGGGAACGCGACGGGAGTTAGCTGGAAGTAACTCACACGCCAACGCCTTTCTTTCCCCACTCGCCCGGCGACTGGCCGAATTCCTTGCGGAAGGCGCGGATAAAGTAATTGGGATCGTTGAATCCCACAGCGTAGGCCACTTCGGCTACCTGCCGTCCACCCGCCTGCAATAGTTGGGCCGCCCGTTGCAGCCGGACGCTGCGTATGAGTTCGTTGCCTCCCTTGCCGGTTAGTGCTTTCAGTTTGCGGTACAACTGCGTGTTGCTTAGGCCAAGTTCGCGTTCGAGCCGCTGCACGTCCAGGTCAGGGTCGGCAAGATGGGTTTCGATGAGCGTCATTATTTTGTGCAGAAACATGGTTTCCGCCGATTCGACAACATCCGGGTCGGCGGATCTGAGCGTCAATATCCGGCTGTATTTGACCCGTAACAGCCGTCGGCTTTGAATCAGGTTCCTGGCCCGACTCAGTAAAACATCGAGGTTGAAAGGCTTGGTCACATAATCGTCGGCCCCCGCGCCCAGACCCTCCAGTTTACTTTCGGTACTCGACCGTGAGGTGAGCAGAACCAGCGGGATATGGCTGGTTCGCTCGTCGGTTTTCAGCGTCTGACACAACTGGACCCCGTCCATATCGGGCATCAGCCAGTCGCTCACAATCAGGTCAGGAATTTCTGCCTGGGCCTGTTCCAGCCCCTGTCGCCCATTGGTGGCTGTCAGCACCCGGTAATGCTGCCCTAAGCAACCGGCCAGATAGTGCCGCAAATCGTCGTGATCTTCGACCACCAGCACTACAGGCACATCGGCCCCGGTCAGGCAGGGTAGCGACAGCATGTTATCGCCGGATGGTACCTGACCAATCGGTACCTGATCATCGGTCGTCGGTGTCGAATCGGCGGGATAGGTAGAGAGCCAGGAAACGGGAAACGCGGAGGCATGAATGGGGAGCGTGACAACGAACACCGACCCTATGCCGGGCTGGCTCTCGACCCGGATCTGGCCCCGGTGCAGTTCGACTAATTCGCGGGTGAGTGCCAGGCCGATGCCCGTTCCGGCCTTTTTGGCCCTATTTTGCCCATTCACCTGGTAGAACCGTTCAAAAATATGGGCGGTATGTTCCGGCGAAATACCCATGCCGGAATCGTCTACGTCAAGCAGTAGTTCGGGCGACCCGGCATCCTGTAAAATCTGGCACCTGACGGTAATGGAACCGCCATTGGGCGTAAATTTCAGGGCGTTGGCAATCAGGTTATACAGCACTTTTTCCACAATATCGGGGTCGAACCAGCCGGCATAGGTTTCTGATTCAGTCTCCATGCACAAGGTAATGTGCTGCCGGGTGGCCTGAGCGGTGAACGAATTCACGACCCGGCGCACAAACCCGATCACATCCTGGCGGCTGATGTCGGGCCGGAGCGAATCGGATTCGAGTTTCGAGAGGTCGAGAAGTTGATTAATGAGCCGCAACAACCGATTGGCATTCTGGTGCATCGTCTGAAACTGTGGCCGTCGGCTATCGGGCGCACTGTCGGTCATGAATTGTTCCAGCGGGGTCAGAATGAGCGTAAGGGGCGTGCGGAACTCGTGCGAGATGTTGGTAAAAAAACCGGAACGCAGCCGGTCGAGTTCGCGGGCTTTTTCGGTCTCCAGATGCTCGGCCCGGAGTTCGGTTTTATAGCTTTCCCGAATCTGAATCAGCCGGCGCATTCCCAGCAACAGCCCAGTCACCAGCAGGGCATACAGCGCATACGCCCAGCCGGTACGGTACCAGGGTGGCAGAATTGTCAGTTGCAGGACCGTTTCGGGAGCGTTCCGAAAATCGTCCGTGAGTGACGCTTTCACCCGAAACTGATAGGCGCCGGGGCTTTGGTTGGTGTAGGTGGCCGAGTGCTGCGAACCGACGTAGTTCCAGGCCTCCTCAAATTCGTCTAAGCGGTAAGCATACCGGACGTTGCGGTGCGCCCGGAACAGCACGGCGGCAAAATCGAGGGTGATAACCGATTGGCTGTAGCGCAGCGTAATGGCTTTCGTATCGGCCAGGGCGTGTGTCAGGGGCGAGTCGGCAGAACCCGGCAGGACAGGCTGATTGAACAGTTTCAGTTCGGTCAGATAAACGGGTACAGGTGGCTCAGCGGCCTTGAGCTGATTGGGGCGAAACACCGTTAGCCCGTGTTTACCGCCCCAGAACATCGTTCCGTCGGCACTCTGACTAACAGCCCGTTCCGTGAAATCATTGCCAACCAGCCCATCATCCCGACGGTATGTACGTACTACGCGCCCCGCTTCACTCAACCGGCACAGGCCATCGTTGGTGGCTACCCATAAATTGCCATCAGCATCCTGCCCTATGCTCATGATGGCATCGTTGGGCAATCCATTGTCGGTGGCAATCAGGGTAAACCGCTGGCTGTGTGGGTCGTAGCGATGCAGCCCGTTCATGGTGCCAACCCAGAGCTGATGGCGACGGTCTTCAAACAGGCAGGTAACATGATTATCGTATAAGCCACCTGGTTTGCGGTTTCCGTAGTGATGCCGGACACGCCCGTTTTGTGGTGGCCATTCGGTCAGGCCATTGCCAAAGGTGCCGCCCCACAAGGCGCCATCGGTCGTTTCGAGCAGGGATGTCAGCGAAATCGAAGCTTCCACCAGTTGCCCAACCGGCGTAAGTTGCCCGGTTTGGCGGTCAATCAGCCATCGATCCCCTTGTTTAGTCGCCACCCAGGCCTTACCGCCCCGGGTCGGGGTAATGGTATGAACCAGCCCCGATCCCAGTAATTTCAGGTGTTTCCGTACCTGACCGGTTCGGGGGTCGATCAGGAACGTTCCTTTGTTCCAGATGGTTACCAGCAGCGCATTTTTCGACAGACGATAAACGTAGGTTACATCGTTACCCGGCAAGGTGTGCGGGCTACCGGGCTGATGCCGGAAATGCCGGTAGGTGTTGGTTGTCCGGTTCAGATAAGACAGCCCCTGTGTGCTGCCAACCCAAACATTGCCCAGCGAGTCGGCGGCTACCGTGGCCACGGTTGGGGCCAGCAGACTGGCGGGCTGACCAGGCCGATAGGTGTATAAACTGAAGGGATTAGGCCGGGCAAAGAGTACGTTCAGGCCCCCTTCCCAGGTGCCAACCCAAATCGTACCCTGTCGGTCACCCCGCACACAGACGGTAGCATGGGTGCTGATACTGCCAATCCTGGTGCGGTCGTGCTGCAGGTGGCTAATCTGTCGAAAGTCGCTATCGTCGGCAACGATCACCCCATCGTCGGTGCCCAGCCAAAACTTCCCCTGGGCATCTTCATACAGGCTGCGTGCTATATTTACTCCCTCTACTACGCCGGGGTGATAAAACACGACCTGAAAGTTTGTCTGGCCGGATTCGCTCCGGAATAAGCCTTTTCCCTGTGTACCGACCCATACCCGCCCCCGGCTGTCGCACCGGATGGTCATGATACTCACGGCAGCAGCAGCCTCCGGTGCAGGCAGTGTTACCGGTGTGATCCGATAATCCGTCAGGCGTAATTGGGTTAGCCGCCCCTGTTGATCACCAAGCCACAAGTTACCGGCCCGGTCGGGGCAGACCCGATGAATGAAATTGGAAGGCAGTCCATTTTTGGCTGCGGTTAGCTGGCTGACCCGGCCCGTGGCTGGGTCTATTAGTAATAACCCCTGCCCATTGGTTGAGGCCCAGATGCGGCCAGCCTGGTCCTGCGCTAAATCGGTAATGGTGGCCGTAGCGATGTCCTGTCCATCAACGGTGTGAAGCAGATGCCGAAACCGCACACCCGACGAGTCTAACTGGTTCAATCCCCCCGAATTAGTGCCAACCCACAGGCGGTGTTGCCGGTCTTCGAGCAGGCATTTAATTTCGTTACTGCTCAGGCTTTGGGCATCCCGCGCCGACCGCCGAAATACCTGAAAACGCTCCCCATCATACCGATTGAGGCCATCGGCAGTACCCAGCCATAAAAATCCTTTGGAATCCTGGAGCAAGTCCATTACCGTATTGTGCGACAGCCCGTCGCTGGTACTCAGTTGATTGAACGTGGGCTGAGCCGCACTATGAAGGCTAACAAGCGTTAAAACAAACAGCCGAACAACCGTTCGGACGCTTTCGCGGTACTGATTACCTACTATTTTCCACGAGCCGGTAAGCATCAGGCAACAGGGTTAGATGGGCCGTTATACACTGTAAAGGTATGTTTTTGAGATACTTACCCGTTATCTACCGGACTCACTACAGTTGACGGGGCATTCAGGTAAGCCATATCTGGCGAACCGCTCCGGCCTATAGGGTTGAGGGCCGGTAAGATTCCGTGATTTGGGAGTTTTTTGACAGGATAAAACCGAGCGGGCTACCTTATCTCTCGGCAAGGCGTCCGACCTATGCGGCACCGCCCGTGCGGGCCGGTTCAGGACCCGCTCCGGATAACTTGCAAAGGGTCGTTCGGGGCGCCGATGCGATAGACATGCGGAACCTCAGGGCCGTTAGTAAGCCGGGCCTACGGTTCGCCGGGGTTAGAACCGGCCCTGCAACAAAAACTGGTCCGTGCGGGCGAACAGCAGGGAGAAAAAGCTAAAATCCGATTTATTCGTATCGATTCGTTTTTCCAGCCGCAGAACCGGACTACCGGGTTCAATCTGTAATTGACCGGCTATAACCTGGTCTGCGGCTAAAGCCTGAATTTTTTGCTCTCCCCCCGTAACGACCAGGCCATATTTTGTTCGTAATAAATCGAAAAATGAACGGTTGGCCAGCCGCTGACGGGGTAAATTGGGCAAATACCGATTGGGCAAAATCAGCTTTTCGTAAAACACCGGACTGTCATTGACCGACCGGAGCCGTTCCAGAAAATAATACAGCGCGCCCGGTGTTTCGTCGGTTGGGTAAAACAACAGCTCCTGAGGAAATGAACCCAGCATGGGTTTGGTCAGAATGGAGGTCGTGATGAATTCCGATGGCAGCTCTTCCTGAGTTGTTGCTTTCTCATCAGCGTTGACCATGTGTGTTTTCAGCGACATCACCCCCAGGCCAATTGGAATTGCCTGCACGATACTTCCCTTGCCCTGGTGCTTCCGAATATAGCCTTCCTGAACCAGCAGCGCCAGGGCCTGCCGGATGGTTGGCTGCGTCAGCCGATACTGCTGCTGAAGCACACTTTCAGAAGGCAATAAATCACCCGCCTTAAATACGCCCCGGATAATATCCTGCCGCAGCGTCTCATACAAATATTGGTACTGAGGAATGCGGTTTAGCTGGTCATTCATATAGGCGATAAATATAATGCATTGGTAAGAAAACCTACTGCTCTATTTTTCTACCTATCTTAATATCTAAATTAATTTTCAGATTAATACATTCATAATCAGGGTATTATAAAAATTCTATAAAACTTATTATAATAAGTTCTTGGATTTAACCTGTGTTGCTTTTATCTTCGATGCCTTAAAGCACCCCAGAGCAACTTCGAAGCTATGAGTCAGTGGTTAGAGCAGAAGCGAATCGTTATTATTGGTGGAACAACGGGTCTTGGCCTATCGGCTGCCAGGGCGTTTGTCCGGGAAGGAGCGTCGGTTATCGTCGTTGGTCGGGATGCCGAAAACGGACGACTGGCCGAAGTGCAACTGGCGGGCAAAGGCATTGCCATCAGTAGTGACGCCACCGACCCGGCTACCGCCCGCACCGCTATCGAACGCTGTCGGGAGGCATTTGGTGGGTTTGATGGCCTCTACCACGTTGCCGGGGGCAGTGGTCGACGCCACGGCGATGGTCCGCTCCATGAACTGAGTCTTGATGGCTGGAACTACACAGTTGCTCTGAATCTAACCTCGCTGATGCTCTCGAATCAGGCGGCAGTACAGGCCTTTCTGGCGCAGGGAACCGGCGGTACGATTCTGAACATGGGCTCTGTACTGGGCTATTCACCGTCTCCTGCCTACTTTTCGACCCACGCCTACGCGGCCACCAAGTCCGCTATTATTGGCTTCACCAGGTCGGTAGCGGCCTATTACGCCCCAACCAACATCCGCATCAACGTACTGGCTCCCGCCCTTGTCGAAACGCCAATGGCACAACGGGCCGCGCAGGATGATGTGATTTTATCGTTCATCCAAACTAAACAACCGCTGGCGGGCGGGCGAATCGGGAAAGCCACCGACCTGGATGGGGCGGCTGTTTATTTTCTTTCCGACGCTTCGTTGTTCACCACCGGTCAGGTGCTGTCGGTCGATGGCGGCTGGGGCGTCAGTGAAGGCCAGATTTAGGTATGGGCAATCAAGCGCTACGCCCAATTGCTGCCAAAGCTGACGCCCCTACGGGGCTGCGGAATGGTGCTGGTTCAGCCCCGTAGGGGTGTTAGCTTTGGTAGCCTGTCGTACCCCGTCGGGTTCAGCCCTGTAGGGGCGTCTGGTTTGGCAGCAATTGGGCGTAACATCAGTCAATAACTCAATAACCCATTAACCAACAACGAAATTGAGTCAGGCAATAGGCATTGATTTAGGGGGAACGCGCATTAAAGGTGTGCGGATTGACACGAGTACGGGAACGGTTCTTCAGCAGTTGATTACGCCAACCGGCGATGGCGAAGGCGGAAACTGGCAACGTGCCATAGCCGATACGGTTCAGCTATTGAGCCAGCAGGCGCCACAGCCAGTCCAGGGTGTCGGTTTGTCGGCACCGGGCCTGCCTACTCCCGACAATAGGGCTATTGCCTGTATGCCCGGCCGACTGCAGGGGCTGGAGGGTTTCGACTGGTCGGCTTACCTGGGCCAGCCCGTGCGGGTGCTGAATGATGCCCATGCTGCCCTGATGGCCGAAGCCCGGTTTGGTGCCCTACAGGGCGTGCAGCATGGCCTGATGCTGACCCTCGGCACGGGCGTGGGGGGCGGGCTGCTGCTGAATGGACAGCTATACCAGGGGTTCTTTCAGATGGCGGGTCACCTGGGGCATATCACGGTCAATGCCGATAGTGTGCATCCCGATATTACAAGCATGCCCGGCAGCCTGGAAGATGCCATCGGCAACGCAACGGTTAGCCGCCGGTCGTTTGGCCGCTACCAAAGCACGCACGACCTCGTCGATGCCTACCAACAGGGGGAGCCCCTGGCAACGCTGGTCTGGCTGACGTCGATTCGGCAACTGGCGGTTTCCATTGCCTCACTGGCCAATGCGTTTTCGCCGGAGGTTGTCGTGCTGGGGGGCGGTATCGTGCAGGCTAACCGCGTTCTGCTGGACCCGCTTCAGACTTTTTTCGACTTGTTTTCGTGGCAACCGGCGGGAAAAAAGACCGCCATACATAAAGCTTATTTTGAGGAATGGGCTGGCGCCATTGGCGCGGCTGCTTTTTTAACCGATGAATCAAAAAAAACGATATGAATCTGACAACGCAATACATCCAGCATAGCCGGGCTTTGCTCGACACCATCGAAGCGCAAACGGCAGCTATCCAGCAGGCAGCTACCTGGTTCAGCGAGACCATTCTGGCCGGGCGCATGGTGCACCTGTTCGGCAGTGGCCACAGCCGCATTATGGTGGAGGAAATGTGGCCGCGCTACGGCTCGTTTCCGGGCTTCAACCCCATTGTTGAACTCTCGCTTACCTTCCACAATCTGGTGGTTGGCGCCAACGGACAACGGCAGGCTATGTTTCTGGAGAATGTACCGGGGCTGGCTCAGCGCATCCTGCGTAACTACGATCTGTCGGAGCAGGATACGGCCCTGATCATCTCGTCCAGTGGCTGCAATGTCGTGCCCATCGAAATGGCTGAATTGTTTCAGCAGCAGGGCATTCGGGTAGTGGCCCTGATTACGAAACAACACGCCCAGAAAAGCACGAGCAAGCGCACCGATGGCAAAAAACTAAGCGATTTCGCCGACTTGATTCTCGACACAGGCGCTCCCGTGGGGGATGCCATGGTAACCGTTCCAGGACTGGATACGCCCGTTGCTCCCGGCTCGACGGTTGGCGGAGCCGTTCTGATTAACTGCATCAAAGCCGAGGTAGCCCGGTTGCTCACCGAGGCTGGTCAACCGCCCAGGGTATTATCAGCGGCCAATGTAGTTGGCCCCGACAGGGCCGTTGCGTTGTTTGAAAGCGCCTACGACGAACATGCCCACCGGCTGGCCAAACTCTACGAGCGGGTCGGCATACCGTCCTACGTCAGTGAGCAGGCCGATACCAGTATCCCGCAGCAACCATGATGACTCGTCGCGCATTTTTAGGAACGGCCGCCGGGTCGATAGCGGTGGCACAGGACTGGCCGCTTACGGCCCCGAAACCCACACTGGGCATCCACGTTTGGGTATTCTCGTCGGACAAACCGAATTACGACTGCTTTCCGGTGCTCGATCAGGTGTTCGCCGACACAAAATATGCCGGGTTCGATGCCATCGAACTGATGGACGTCACCCTGCGCCATAACGACGCCGTCCCGAAGATTGGCGATTTGATCCAGCAAACCGGTGTATCGTTGATTGGCGCATCGTATGGTGGAGCCATGTGGGACAAACAGAAACAGGCCGAAATCATCGACGATGCCGGCACGATCATGGAACGCCTGTCGAAACTGAAAGGCCGCACATTCGGCCTTTCCGTTGGCGAGGCCAAACGCAAAAAAACACCCGAAGAGTTTGACGTACAGGCCGATACGCTGAAAAAGATTCAGGCCCTCGGCAGGCAGTATAGCGTTGTTCCCAACCTTCATAACCATACGTATGAGGTGACTGACGGCTTGTATGACTTAAAAAACTCCCTGCAGCGCGTTCCCGACATCGCGCTTGGCCCTGACCTCGACTGGCTGTTTCAGGCCCGTGTGGATGTACCCACGTTCCTGAAAACCTACGCCGACAAACTTGTGTACATGCACCTGCGCGACCACCTCTGGACCGGCGTCTGGTCGGAAGCCCTGGGGGAAGGCATCCTGGATTTTAGCGCGATTGCCCGTCAGTTGAAGCAGCTTGGCTTTTCGGGGGATATAACCGTTGAACTCGCGTTTCCGTGGGGATACCAGCCTACCCGTCCCATTCGGGAAAGTCTGAAAATGAGTCGGCAGGTTATAAAAAAACAGTTTGGTGTATAAGATGGCTACCCTATTCAATCACCTTTCTATTCCACTGCTGGCCGAGGTCGACGTGCTAATTATTGGTGCGGGTTCGGCGGGGTGCGTGGCTGCCCTGTCGGCGGCCTGCCGCGATCAGTCCGTTTCGGTGATGCTGGTCGAACGATACGGGTTTCCCGGCGGTACCTCCACGCAGATGCTCGACACGTTCTACGGCTTTTTTACGCCCGGCGCTTCGTCCCGCAAAATTGTCGGCGGCTGGCCCGACCGCATTGTGAATGAGTTGGATAGCGCGGGCGCAGTGTTTCTACGGCCAAATACGTATGGAGCCGGAACGGGCGTTAACTACAACCCCGAGCGCCTGAAACTCGTCTGGGATCAACTCATTCACCAGCACGGCATCCGGTATCTGCTGCACACGACCCTGATTGACGTGGAGCAGACTGGCGAACGTTATAGCTGTATATTCTGGAATAAAGGCGGGATTCAACAAGTGGTGGCCCGGCGGGTTATCGACGCATCGGGCGATGCAGATTTTTGCCATCTGGCGGGTTTTGCCTATGAAATTGCCGGCCAGCACGAACCCGCCCAAAGCCTGACAACGACCTTCCGCATGAGCAATGTCGAACTGGAAGAGTACGAGCAGGCGGGCGGCAAAAAAATGCTCGCCCGGAAAATGCAGGAAGCCGTTGACAGCGGTCGGCACCCGTTGCCCCGCAAAGAAGGCTCGGCTCATGAGATGAACGCCCAAAAGTGCATCTCGACCGTTGCGGTAAAAGTGGCCGGGCTATCGGCCTTAAACGCGGAAGAACTGACCAAAGCCGAACTTGAAGGCCGACGGCAGGCATTCGTGTATGAGACTTTTTTTCAGGCGGACATACCGGGTTATCAAAACGCCAGCATCATTGGCCTGTCGCACCAGATTGGCGTTCGGGAAACCCGGCGCGTTTATGGCGAACACCGGCTAACGAAGGACGAATGCCTGGCGGGGCTACTGCCCGACGACCGTATTTTTCTCTGCGGAGCCCCTATTGAAGACCACCGTCACGATCAGAACGGAGCCGACGAAACGTACTGGGAATACATTCCTGGTTCGGGGATCTATGGCGTTCCCTACGGCACCATTGTGCCGAAAGGAAGCCAGTCGGTTTGGGTAGTGGGCCGGTGTTTTTCGGCCACGCACGACGCCCATGCCTCGTGCCGGTCGATGGCCCAGACCATGTCCATGGGGCAGGCCGCCGGGCTGGCGGCTGTGCAGTCATTGCGTACTGATGAAGCCGCTAATAGCCTGACGGTGAACCAGCTTCAACAGGATTTACATGAATTGGGAGCCATTCTGGATATTCCCGATGCGGTGGCCGATACGTCCCGACATGGCTGGAAGGCCAACTTTCCGACCTCTGCCGAACGGGCTACGCAACGAAACCCGACCCTAACCTGATCTACGTTATGTCGTTTATCCGAACCGTTTTGGGCGATATTCCGCCGACGCAGGCGGGCATTACGTATGCCCACGAGCACCTCATCATCGAGGAAAGTTTTCCGACGCTGGCGAACCCGGATTTTTTGCTGAACGATGTCGATAAGATATCCGCCGAACTGACGCAGGTGTATGAGGCTGGTGGGCGAACGATGGTCGATACGATGCCCGCCAACTGTGGCCGCAACGTACTGAAACTGGCGGACGTATCCCGCCGGACAGGGATTCAGATTATTGCGCCTACGGGTATTCATCTGGAGCAGTATTACCCGCTTACGCACTGGCGGTATCAGTATTCCGAAGACCAGTTAACCCGCCTGTTCATGGCTGATGTGGACGAAGGGATCGACCGCTATGATTACAATGGCCCCATCGTGGAACGAACGACCCACAAAGCGGGCCTGATCAAACTGGCCACCGCTGACGACCCCATAAGTACGCATCAGGCGCTGATTTTCCGGGCGGTGGTCAACACCCACCGCGAAACGGGTGTACCCATTCTGACCCACACCAATGCAGGTCGTCAGGCCATTGCCCAGGCCGAACTGTTCGCCAAACTTGGGGCCGATTTGCGGCATGTGGTTATCTCACACATGGATCGCAACCCGGACGTAGCCTATCACCGCGACCTGCTGAAAACCGGGGTTCGGGTTGAGTTCGACAGCGCCTTTCGCTGGAAAAATGGGGAAGAAAACGGGACCTATCGACTGCTGGAAGCCCTGCTCCCTGATTTTCCCGACCAGATCACCGCCGGGATGGATGCCGCCCGAACCACCTACTGGCAAGCCTATGGCGGCTCGCCGGGCTTAACGTATCTGCTAACGACCTTCCGCAGCGAACTCAGCCAACGCGGGCTGGGCGATTACTGGAACCGCCTGATGATCGACAACCCAGCCGCTTTATACAGTTTTACCCCCCACTTACCAACGTAGTTCAGTCATGATCAAGACCTTATTCCATTCCCTCTCGCTGCTGGTTGGCTTCACCCTGCTATTCTCTCTATCGGCCTGGCAGATCCGACCCGGCGATGACGAAAAAACGCCCGAAGAAAGCCGGTTCAGTAAAGTTGTTCTGGCCGAAAATTTAGACGAACCCATGGAGCTTGCTGTTCTGAAAGACGGGACAGTCCTGTTCATTGAGCGAAAAGGAAAGCTGTTGGCCTATGATCCCAAAACGGCGAAAATCCGCCAGGTAGCCAGCCTGAACGTTCACACCAAACATGAGGACGGGTTATTAGGGATGACACTGGATTTGAATTTCGACAAAAACCAGTGGATTTACCTTTTTTACTCACCCGCCGGCGATGTAGCCCAGCAGTACGTTTCCCGGTTTGTGTTTGATGGCGCCAGCGTTGATCCAGCCAGTGAAAAAGTGCTGCTGAAAATCCCGACCGACCGCGAAGAGTGCTGCCATTCAGGGGGTTCGCTGACCTTTGGCAACGATGGCAATCTGTATATTTCAACCGGCGATAACACCAGCCCGTTCGGGTCCAACTACTACGCGCCGTTAGACGAACGCCAGGGCCGAAAATCCTGGGATGCCCAGCGTTCGGCGGGCAATACCAACGACTTACGCGGCAAAATTCTCCGGATTCACCCCGAAGCCGATGGCACTTATACCATTCCCGACGGCAATCTTTTTCCCACGGCCACGCCTAAAACCCGCCCCGAAATTTATGTGATGGGCTGCCGGAATCCCTTTCGTATTTCGGTGGATGCGAAAAGAGGGTACCTGTACTGGGGTGATGTAGGCCAAAATGGCGAAAAAGACAGCGAACGCGGCCCCCGAAGCTGGGACGAATGGAATGTGGCCAAAACCGCTGGCAACTTTGGCTGGCCCTACTTCGCGGGCAACAACCGGCCGTATGCGGCCTATGACTTTGCCAGCGACAAAGCCGGGGCTTTTTTCGACCCCCAAAACCCGGTAAACCGCTCGGTCAATAACACCGGCTTAGCGGAGTTGCCGCCTGCTCAACCGGCGTTTATCTGGTACAATTACGCCGAATCTGATGTATTCCCGCACCTGGGAACCGGCGGGAAAAGCCCGATGGCCGGACCGGTTTATTATGCAGACTCGTACAGGAATTCAGACCGGAAATTTCCGGCTTATTACGATGGCAAGCTCTTTATTTTCGAATGGCTGCGGGATTGGATTGACGTCGCGACGCTGAAAGCGGATGGCTCACTGGACCGTATCGAACCGTTTATGCCCCATACGGAATTTGCCCACCCCATCGACCTGGATTTTGGGCCGGATGGGGCCATGTATGTGCTTGAATACGGGACGTACTGGTTTTCCCAGAATGCAAACGCCCGCCTGTCGAGGGTCGATTATGCCGAAGGGAACCGCCCGCCCGTGGCCAAAGCCAGGGCGAACAAAACGGTCGGAGCCGCCCCGCTCACCGTTCAGTTTTCAGCAAACGGGTCGTTCGATTACGATAAAAATGATCCCCTCTCCTATCAGTGGTTTTTTGATACGAAAAGTGGAGTTAGCCAGTCATCGGAAAAAGACCCGTCCTACACCTTTAAGAAGCCGGGCGTCTATTCGGTTGTGCTGAACGTGTCGGATGCCCACCAAAAAACGTCGACAGCGACAGTATCGGTAAAAGTGGGCAATGAAGCACCCACAGTCGCACTAAACTGGACGGCAAACAAATCGTTTTACTGGCCGGATCAGCAGACGCCCTATCGGGTGCTAATCGCGGATAAAGAAGATAGGTTGACGGGGGGCATCAACCCTAAAAAAGCAGTTGTCCAGTTCGAGTACATTCCTTACGGCGAAGATATTACCCTAGCCGCCCAGAACTACGAATCGGCCGTGAGCAGCACCCGGCTAAGTGCCGGCCAAAAACTCATGAATGAAAGTGACTGTAAAGCCTGCCACGGGCTGGATAAAAAATCGATCGGTCCCGCTTACCTCGACGTAGCCAAACGCTATAAAGGAAACACCCAGGCGACAGCCACCTTAGCGGCTAAAATCATTAAAGGTGGAAACGGGAACTGGGGCGAGAATGCCATGTCAGCGCACCCGCAGCTAACCCTCGACCAAACAACCGAAATGGTCCGGTATATTCTGTCATTGGCCGATGCGCCATCCACGACTCCATCGCTGCCATTAACGGGCACGGTGGCCATGACCGGGCATAGCCGCGATAAAGCGCCGGGAAACTACCTGATGACGGTGTCGTATACCGACAAAGGGGCCAACGGCGTAGGGCCTGTTACCACCCGCACTGATATCTTACTGCGCCCGCCGGTGGTAGAAGCCACACGCTGCGATAGTTCGTCGAAGGTAAGTATTCTGAAAAGTGCGGCAGAAAATCAGATAAAATTTACGGCCAATGGTGCCTTTGCGGTTTTTAAAGCAATTGATCTGACGGGCATTAAAGCCGTAACGTTTCAGTTACCCTCGTCGCCGGTTACGGGCGAGTTGACGCTTCACCTTGATTCACCAACCGGGCCTGTCATTGGGAGAGCCGATATTCTGACAGCGGCCCGCGCCGAACGCTATACAACCCCTGTAGGGGCCACAGCCGGCAGGCACACGCTGTTCCTGGTGTATAAAGACAGCAAAGGCAACGCCACCATGTGGTCTGCCCCCAGTTTAAGCCTGATTACATTTCACAATTCAGCCCACTAAACCCGACAGATATGCAACGAATTGCCATGCTGGGGGGCGGCTTCATTGGCCGCTTCTACGCCGAATCCCTTCAAGGCCAGCGCAGCCGCGACCGCGTCGTGGCCATCTATGCCCGTCGGGAAGAAACCGCCAGAAAGTTTGCCGACGACTACGGCTGTGCCATCTGGTCAACGGAGATGGAAACGGTTATTGCCCACCCCGACGTAACGATGGTGTGTATTGCGCTGCCCAACAATCTCCACGCGGCCGCCGTTGAGTTGTGCGCCAAACACAAAAAGAACGTCGTTTGCACCAAACCCCTGGGGCGTAACGCTGAGGAAGCCCTGCGAATGATGCACCTTGTGGAAGAGGCCGGAATTTTTGGCGGCTACTTGGAAGACCTGTGCTACTCGCCTAAGTTTCTGAAAGCGCTGGAAAGCGTTAAAAGCGGGGCGTTGGGCCGGATTCTTTGGGCAAAATCCCGCGAAGCGCATCCCGGACCGCACTCGAACTGGTTCTGGGATAAAGAGCAGGCCGGTGGCGGCTGTATGCTCGATTTGGGCTGCCATTGTGTCGAAATTTCCCGTAGTTTTATCGGGAAAGACATCCGGCCCGTCGAGGTGATGTGCTGGGCCGCTACCCAGGTGAAGCCCATCGACGCCGAAGACCACGCCATTGCCTTAGTGAAATACGAAAATGGCGCCATCGGCCAGTTCGAGGTAAGCTGGGTGTTTCGGGGGGGTATGGACCTCCGCGATGAGGTGATGGGCACCGAGGGCACCATCTGGATCAACAACTTTCTGCGGACGGGCTTTGAGATGTACACCTCCGGAAAAGGGGCCCATTACGTGGCCGAAAAGGCCGAATCGAACACGGGCTGGCTCTTTCCCGTGGGCGACGAAGTGAACGATCTGGGCTATAACCACATGTTTACCGACATGTTCAGGTCGTGTGAAGAGGGCCGCAACCCCGCCGAAACGTTTTACGATGGCTATGTCGTGAACGCGGTGCTCGATGCGGCTTATCGCTCGGCGGAATCCAGACAGTGGGAACCCGTCAGGCTGCCCGTCTGGCGGGGACAGGAAGGGTTGACTCCGGAAAAAACACTGACAGACTACGACGCTGACTATTATTTGATTAAGGAGGAAATTACCCACGACGGCCGGCACAAACTGATTCTGAAAGAGAAAGTGAGTGGCAAAATCGTGGAGAAAGATCGGCTTACCGTGAATTGATTTTTTCTGACAGGATTTTTTCTGTTCCAAGAGAGTGTCTAAAAATTAGATTTCTGTTGGAACAGAAAAAATCCTGTCAATCCTGTCAGAAAACCTTGTCCTAAATCTACAATCACATGAACCTCACAGGAAAAGTCAATCAGTATGACGCCATCGTTATTGGCTCTGGCATCAGTGGCGGGTGGGCCGCTAAAGAGCTGACCCAAAAAGGGTTACGAACCCTCGTTCTGGAGCGGGGCCGACCGGTTGAGCATGTAACGGATTATCCCACGACGATGTCCAGTCCCTGGGAAATGGCCCACCGGGGCCGTTATCCGCTGGATACCCTGGCTGCCAGCCCGACGCAGGCCAAAGTGGGTTACGTCTTCAACGAGTATTCGGGGCACTTTTTTGTGAAAGATACCGACCATCCCTACCAGCAAACAAAACCCTTCGATTGGATTCGTGGCTACCAGGTGGGAGGCAAATCGCTAACCTGGGCCCGCTGGACACAACGCTGGGCGCCGTTCAATTTTGACGATAACCAGAAAGACGGGCACGGCGTCGACTGGCCGATCCGCTACCCGGAATTAGCCCCCTGGTACAGCTACGTCGAGAAATTTGCCGGTATCAGCGGGAACAAAGATGGCCTGTCGACCCTGCCTGATGGCGAATTCCTGCCGCCCTTCGAGATGAACTGTATTGAAAAAAGTGTGCGCGATGCCTGGAAACAACACTATGCCGACCGTCACCTCATCATCAGCCGAACGGCCAATCTGAGCAAAGCCCAGCCCCTTCATCTGGCGTTGGGCCGGGCCGATTGTCAATCGCGAAACTGGTGTGCCCGGGGCTGTTTGTATGGCGCGTATTTCAGCAGCAATTCGGCTACATTGCCCGCAGCCGCTAAAACCGGCAAGCTCACCATCCGCCCGTTTTCGGTGGTTCATTCCATTCTGTATGATGAAGCAAAACAAAAGGCCACCGGCGTTCGCGTGATCGACACAAATACGAAAGAGATGACCGAGTATTATGCCAACATCATTTTTGTGAATGCGGCTACGCTCAATTCCACACTTATTCTCCTGAATTCGACCTCGCATCGGTTTCCGAATGGATTCGGGAATGACAGTGGTGCGCTGGGGCATTACCTGATGGACCATAATTACCGGGGTCGGGTAGCGGGGGTTTATGAAGGCACGAAGCTGGATGACACCTACTATTACGGGCGTCGGCCAACGGGCACCTACGTTCCCCGGTTCCGTAATGTGCTCAACGACAAGCAGATGGATTTTGTACGGGGCTATGCATTTGCCTGCGGGGGCGGACGGGCCGGTTGGGAACGGGGCAATGCGGTGGAAGGCTTCGGGGCTGACTACAAGGAAACGCTGACCCATCCGGGCGAATGGTCATTCAGCATGACAGCCATGGGCGAAATGCTGCCCCGCTACGAAAATCAGGTCAACCTGAACCCCGACAAAAAAGATCAGTGGGGTATGCCCACGCTCGCCATTGATTGCCGCTGGAGCGAAAACGAAGACAAGATGACCCTGGATGCCATTGAACAGGCCAAAGCGATGATGGAAGCAGCCGGAATCCGCGTTACGGCGGCCTTTGATAACCACCAGGCTCCTGGGTTGGCCATTCACGAAATGGGAACTGCCCGCATGGGCAAAGACCCCAAAACGTCGGTTCTAAATAAATGGAATCAGGTCCATGCCGTCAGGAACGTGTTTGTGACGGATGGGGCCAGCATGGCTTCCTCGGCCTGCCAAAATCCGTCGCTGACATACATGGCCTTAACGGCCCGGGCGGCCGACTACGCCGTTCGGCAGCTGAAAGCCGGCAGCCTGTAGCTGGGTGTTTAACCATGCCGGGACTGTACTGACTTGCTTCTTTTTAGAGATGTAGAAGCGAAGAAGGGCTGCTTTCTCGTATTACACACTGGTCTATGTCTAAATTAGCCTGATTTAGCGCTCTGCCTAAACTTTCAGAAATACTTTACGTTAAGCAAGAAAACAAAGTGCATTCATGAGATCAGTCGTTGCTTGGTTGCTGGCAGGCTTAGTGCTGGGGAGCAGTTTGCTGCCGGGCTGTGGCGTGGAGCAATCGACCAAACTAATCGAACTGATGCAGCATTACCAGTACCACCTGAAGGCTGAGCCCGGACTGAGTTTCACCGACTTTATGGTGATGCATTATGGCGAAGACTCCGAGCATCAAAAGCATCCCAACCACAGCCACCACGATCTCCCTTCGGTAGGCCACCTGTCTGGCTTCACACCAGGCAGTGTCTGGCTCCAAATTTCGTCAGATCGCCCGGTCCTGCTCCCTGCTCAACTGGCCTTCTCCCGCTACACGAATCTGTACTCATTTCTGAGCGTTTTTTCGCTGATCAATCCGCCCCGACGCTGATTTCGCGTATCTGCAGGCCAACTTGTGCCCATTCGGGTAGCGCTGCTCTGCCTCTTTCTCCCCTGGTTATGCTGCTTTTCTGATGACCTAAGCGTTGTCTGCCTGGGTTGACACAACCAGGCGCTGCCCTTAGTTGCTCGGTGGGCCTGCATTCTTTCCGGCAAAAATTCCCCTTCATTGGCCAGACGATGATCGCCTGCGCCGAAGGGTCTTCATCTCTGGCTTATTCCTCAGTCGCTATGCTGAACGCTATCATTCATTTTTCAATTCATAATAAACTCATCATTGGGTTTCTGACGCTGGCCCTGGTAGTTTGGGGCGGCTGGTCGGCTACGCAACTGCCCATCGACGCCGTTCCTGACATCACCAACAACCAGGTACAGGTCATTACCAGCAGCCCGGCCCTGGCGGCCGAAGACATCGAGCGGCTCGTGACCTTCCCCATCGAAGTGAGTCTCTCGAACATTCCGGACCTGATTGAAATCCGGTCGTTCTCCCGGTTCGGTTTGTCCATCGTGACGGTCGTTTTTACCGATGCCACAGACGTGTACTGGGCGCGTCAGCAAATCGCCGAACGTCTGCAGAACGTCGTCAGCCAGATTCCACCCGGCGTGGGTACGCCGACCATGGCCCCCGTGACGACCGGCCTGGGCGAAATTTTTCAGTACACCGTTAACCCCAAAAAAGGGTACGAAAGCCGGTATTCGCTCACCGACCTGCGTACCATTCAGGACTGGATTATCCGGCGGGGGCTGCTCGGTACGCCCGGCGTGGCCGATGTCAGCAGTTTCGGGGGGCTGTTGAAGCAGTACGAAATTGCCGTTGACCCCGACCAGCTTCGGAGCGTGGGCATCACCATGACCGACCTCTTCACGGCCCTCCAGCAAAACAACCAGAATACCGGTGGGGCCTATATCGACAGCAAACCCAATGCGTATTTTATCCGCTCCGACGGGTTGATCAGCACCCCCGACGACATCCTGAACAGTGTGGTGCGGCTAAAGCCGGATGGGTTGCCCGTTCGGGTGCGCGACGTGGCCCAGGTGCAGCCGGGGTCGGCGGTGCGCTACGGGGCCGTTACCCGCAACGGACAGGGCGAAACCGTTGGGGCAGTGGTGATGATGATTAAGGGCGGCAACTCGTCGGAGGTTATTAAACGGGTGAAACAAAAGATTACCGACATTCAGAAAACGCTGCCCGAAGGCGTGGCCATCGTGCCGTTTCTGGACCGCACCAAGATGGTCAACAGCGCCATCGGAACCGTTCAGCGCAATCTGCTGGAAGGCGCCCTTATCGTCATCTTCGTGCTGGTGTTGCTGCTGGGCAACTGGCGGGCGGGGGTTGTGGTTGCTTCCGTCATTCCGCTGGCCCTGCTGTTTGCCATTTCGATGATGAACCTTTTCGGCATATCGGGCAACCTGATGAGCTTAGGCGCCATTGATTTTGGGCTGATTGTGGATGGAGCCGTCATTATAGTAGAAGCTACACTGCACCATTTCGGACTGCGAACGAGTGAACGAGTGAACGAGCGGGAGAACCAGAAACTGGCGCACCCCCATTCGCTCTTTCGCTCGTTCACTCGTTCACAATCAGAGATGGACGACGAGGTGTATGGGGCTGCCAGCCGGATTCGGTCGTCGGCTGCGTTTGGGGAAATCATCATTCTGATTGTGTACCTGCCCATACTGGCGCTGTCGGGTATTGAGGGCAAAATGTTTCGCCCCATGGCCTTAACCGTTGGGTTTGCCATTATGGGCGCGTTTATTCTGTCGCTGACCTACGTGCCCATGCTGTCGGCGTTGCTGCTCAGTAAGCGGGTCGAGCGCAAACAAAGTTTTTCTGACAAGCTGATGGTTCGGCTACAGCGGATCTATGAGCCGATTTTGCTGGGGGCGCTGCGCCACGGGCTACCGATTCTGGTCAGTGCCGCAGCGTTACTAACGGTGTCGGTTCTTGTGTTCGCCCGCTTAGGTGGTGAGTTCATTCCGCAGCTCGATGAAGGCGATTTTGCCGTTGATACCCGTACCCTGACGGGCAGTTCCCTGTCCGAAACGGTCGATGCTACCCTAAAAGCCGAGCGGATTCTTCTGAAGCAGTTTCCCGAAGTGGAACAGGTCGTCGCCAAAATAGGCTCCGGTGAAATTCCGACTGACCCAATGGCCATCGAAGCGGCCGACCAGATGGTGATTCTGAAACCGCGTGCTGAGTGGACATCCGCCAAAACCCGCGATGAACTGGCTGGTAAAATGGCGGAGGCCCTGTCGGTGATTCCGGGCGTTACGTTCGGTTTTCAGCAACCGGTGCAGATGCGTTTCAACGAACTCATGACCGGGTCGCGGCAGGATGTGGGGCTGAAAATTTACGGCGACGACCTGCACCAGTTAGACTCCTTAGCCGGTCAGATCGGCAGCCTGATTCGCCAGGTCGATGGCGCGAAAGATTTGTATGTGGAGCAGGTGGCAGGCTTAGCGCAGATTCTGATTAAACTCGACCGGGGTCAGCTTGCCAAATTTGGCTTAAACGTAGCCGACGTGAACCGAACCATCAATACGGCCTTCGCGGGGCAGTCGGCGGGGTTGGTTTTTGAAGGCGAAAAACGCTTCGATCTGGTGGTGCGCTTAGCCGCTGCCAAACGCCAGAGCATCAACGATATCCGCAACCTGTTCGTCTCCTCGCCGACGGGTCAGCAGATTCCGCTGGCGCAGGTAGCGCAGGTCAGCCTGGTGCAGGCTCCCAACCAGATTCAGCGCGACAATACCCATCGGCGTATTACGCTGGGCTTCAACGTGCGGGGCCGCGATGTGGAGAGCATCGTCACAGAATTGCAGCAGAAGGTAGCCCGGCAGGTCCGGTTTCCGCCGGGTTACTCGGTAACCTACGGCGGCCAGTTTGAAAACTTAATAGACGCCAAAAAACGGCTTGGCATTGCCGTGCCCGCAGCCCTGGGGCTAATTTTTACCCTGCTGTTTTTTACATTCCACTCGGTACGGCAAAGTCTGCTGATTTTCATGGCGATTCCCTTAGCCGCCGTTGGGGGCGTGTTTGCTCTGCTGCTGCGCGGAATGCCCTTCAGCATTTCGGCGGGGGTCGGATTCATTGCCCTGTTTGGCGTATCGGTGCTGAATGGCATTGTGCTGATTGCTGAATTCAACCGGCTGCGCCACGACGAGGGGCTAACCGACCTGACCGAAATTATCCGGCAGGGAACCCAAACGCGCCTGCGGGCCGTGCTGATGACCGCCCTGGTGGCTTCGTTCGGCTTTCTGCCCATGGCCTTGTCGAATTCGGCGGGGGCCGAGGTGCAGAAACCGTTGGCCACCGTCGTGATTGGCGGGTTAGTGACGGCTACGCTGCTGACCCTGCTGATTCTGCCCATTCTGTACGCCTTGTCGGAGAAAAAGTCCATTGACCGGCAGGCCGGTGCCGCCCAGAAAACAAGGCAGAAAACCATTCTGACCGGTATGGGTCTATGGCTGCTCCTGGCCAGCAGCAGTTGGGCACAGGCGCCAAACCGACAGACGCTCACGCTGGAACAGGCGTTGCAGCAAGCCACCAGCCAGAATGCACAACTCCAACTGGCTACCCTGGAGGTAGGCCAGCAACAGGCCCTGCGCCGGACGGCCTACGACGCCGGACGATTGTCGGCCATGCTGATGCTGGGGCAATACAACAGCCGACGGTTCGATAACAACCTGACCCTGACGCAATCCATTCCAAACCCGACGCTGATGCGCCGACTGGCCGACCTCAACGATCAGACGGTTGCCAGCAGGCAGGCAGCCGCCTTAGTGGCCCGGAATGAGGTGCAGTACCAGGTAAAATCAGCGTACCATGAACTGGTCTATCTGCTGGACAAGAACCGCTTGTTTCAGCAGCAGGACACCGTACTGGCCGAGTTTGTTCGCGCGGCAACCCTGCGCCTTCGGGTTGGCGAAACGGGCAGTCTGGAGAAAGCGACCGCCCAGAGCCAGTGGGCCGACCAGCGCGTTCGGCTGGTCCAGAATCTGGCCAGTCAGGCAGCGGTTCAGAGCAGGCTGCAAACGCTGCTTCTGCGGGCTGCCCCGATCGCGATACCCGCCCAATCGCTCACCAAACTGCCGCTGTTGCTGCCAACGGACAGCACCGCCCTGACTCAAAACCCACTGCTGGGGCAACTGTACCAGCAAATCCGGGTGAGCCAGCAAACCCGGCTGGTTGAGCAGGCGCGCCAGAAGCCCGATTTGCTGGTGGGGCTTTTCTCCCAAACGCTGACGGGCTATCAACTCATCGACGGGCAGGAGTTGTATTTCGGACCCGGCTACCGCTTCACTGGTGGTCAGGTTGGGCTTACCTTTCCGCTGTTGCGCGGGGCCGGGCGCGCGCGGGTAGAAGCGGCCCGGATTGGCGAGCAAGTGGCCCGGACGGACTGGGAAACCGGGCAATTCGCGCTCCGGCAGCAGTTCAGCCAGGCCCTGCAACAGTACAACCACTACCGCGATGCGCTGACTTACTATGAACAAAACGGACTCTCGCAGGCCCAGCTTATTCAAACCCAGGCCCGTCGTGCCTTCGGTGGTGGAGACATTGGGTACGTTGAATTCTCGCTGGCCCTGCAACAGGCCCTGACCATCCGCATGAATTACCTCGATCTGCTCCACCAACACAATCAATCAGTCCTCTACCTCAACTATTTAGCCGGGAATCCATACTGAATTCCGGCCAGCCTGAACGACCATGACTACCCTGACTCGATCCGTTTTTTACCAGCCAATCGGCCGGTTGCTCGTCAGCTCACTGATTGGATTATTGGCCTGCCAGTCGGCGGAGAGCAACCGTACCGCATCTCAGACGCCGACTCTACCCGTTCGGGCAGACTCCGCCCAGCCCGTGCCTGGGCAGCCAGTACGCGTGTCGCTCACGCCCGCCCAGTATGAAATGGCGGCTATCAGACTGGGGCAGCCCCTCCCCCGCCCCATGCATACCCTCCTCCAGGTCAACGGCACACTCGACGTACCGGCCCAGCATCAGGTATCGGTGTCGGTGCCGTTTGGCGGCTATATCCGTCAGATACGCCTTGAACCGGGGATGCACATTCGTAAAGGGCAACCGGTCGTGGTACTCGAAAATCCCGACTACATCCAGTTTCAGCAGGATTATCTGGACACCAAGGCCAAATTAGCCTATGCCACGCTGGAGTATGACCGCCAGCAGGAGTTGAGCCGCGACAATGTAAGTGCCTTAAAGGTCTTTCAGCAAACCAGAGCCAGCCAACAGAGTTTACAGGCTCAACTGGCAGGAATGGGCCAACGCCTGTCGATGCTCGGCATCAACCCGGTGGCCCTCACACCCGACCGCCTGACCCGCACCATTACCGTACCAGCGCCGGTGTCGGGCTTTGTGACGGATGTTCCCGTTAACAACGGCCGCTTTGTGACGCCTGCTGATGTTGTTGTTCAGCTCACCGACATGAGCCACCTGCACGTGCAGCTACGGGTGTTTGAAAAAGACATTCCCCGTATTCATACCGGTCAGCGAATACGCTTCAGTTTGGGGGCGGATCAGGGTGGTTCAGGCAACTCCCTGACCCATCGGGGCACTATCTTTCTGATTGGCAAGTCGATTGCCCCTGACCGCACCATTCCCGTACTGGCCCACCCGGAGGGTTATGCCGGGGACTACATTCCCGGCGCTTATGTGTCAGCCCAGATAGACATCCAGACGCAGCCGCTCCTCACCCTGCCCCAGGCGGCTGTGGTCGACTACGGCGGAAAATCGTATATCTATGTGCTGGAGCACCGACCGGACAGCACCACCCGGCCCGCAGCCTACCCGTTTCGGCAGGTAGCGGTGAAAACAGGCGTTCGCGAGCATGGGTACGTAGCCGTAGTGCTACCGGCTACCCTCGATGCCCGAAAAACGCCCATCGTTATCCGTGGCGCTTATGATTTGTTAGCCAAGCTCAACAACAGCGAGGAAGAGTGAGCCGCTCGACCTGATGGCCGTATTCACGCAATTTTACTGAAGTTCCGGCTGAGTGTAGTGAGTAGCCGTCCGCCCCTGCGTTTAGCTACAGTTGCCGGGCAGTTCCGGCATTTGTGATTCAGAAAAGGACAGGCGCTGGAAATTACCTGCCCCTGAACCACCGCCACCTAATCATTCTGGTTAACGGTTCATAACCACAAAAGCCCGGTTAACGAACCGTTCCTACCGGCTGGCATCGTTTTTTTTGCCTATCCTTAGGGTCTGCATGTACCTTTTCCCACTATCTTTCCTAAACTGCGTTTTCCGTTGCGTCGCACTTAATTTGATTGGCTATGAAAGTGCCCGGTTCTTTTGCCCGTTCATTGCTGATCCACTATTTGTTCGTCCTGCCCTTCATGACGCAGGGCAACAATGTACCCTTCAAGCACCTGACGGAAGCCAATGGGTTGCCCGATCCAACCGTGCGTTGTTTTACGCAGGATCGATACGGATTCATCTGGATGGGTACGGACAATGGCTTGTGCCGCTTCGACGGGCGCGTCGTCAGAACCTTCGTTAATGTGCGGCATCAACCCACTTCGCTGCCCCATAACGGCGTTGCTGCGTTATACACCGATTCGGACGGGTATATTTGGGCAGGTTCGCCCCAGTTTATAGCCCGCTTCGACTACACATCGCAAAGCTTCCAACAATTTCCGCTGCCCAATGGCGCCCGGGCGAACAGCTTCATCGAGGACTCAACGGGCACCCTCTGGATTGCTACCGAAAAGGGAATGCTTTATTTTAACCGTCGGGCAATGCGCTTTACGAGCGGCCCCCTCCGCGACCCCTCACAGCGCCAGAAGTTGGCCAACTGCCGGGTACTCCAACTCAGGACCAACGATCGGGGAACGATCTTCGTGGCCACCGATAAGGGGCTAAAGTGCATCCTTGCCGGTAGGCAGACAGTTGACGAGTTTCATCACGACCCGGCCAATCCTGAGTCAATCAGCGACGAGTACGTGACCGCCCTGGCTCCTGATGGGCACGGGGGAGTCTGGCTGGGAGTTGATTATGGCAAGGGCCTTCTTGAACACCTGACCCTCCGCACCGGGCGGGTAAAAAAAGTTAATATGCGGCAGTTTCGCGGGTATCAGCCACAGTCTACAGCCATAAATGACATTCAGGTCGAGCCAGACGGCCGGATTTGGGTTGCCGCCCACCGAATTGGGTTGATCCACCTTAACGCCCATACCCTGCACGGTGAACAATATCAGCCCGATCCCTTTATTCCATCGAGTTTACGGGGCCAGCACATACTCGCCCTGTTTAAAGATCGCCAGGGGTTAATCTGGCTCGGTACAGAAAACCTTGGCGTAAACTGGTTCAATCCCAGTCGACCGCTGTTTACCCGGTTTGGCGAAACCCAGGATGCCCAGACCAGTTTGCCCAGCCACTGGGCACGCACGGCCCTGGAAGACAAACGCGGCAATTTGTGGCTGGGTACGGCCAACGGGCTGGTTGCTTACCAAACGGGTAAGGGCTTTGTGCAGCGATTTACCTCAACCGATTCGTTTTTGCCGTTTTATTCCATCCGGTCGCTGGCGGAGGATGGGTCCGGTGCCATCTGGATTGGCACCGGCAAGGGCATCAATCGCTATTTACCCGCTACCAACCGGCTGGAGTCCTATCCAGAACCCGATCCGGGTGGTGGGGGGTTTTATCGGGATTTGCTGGTGTCCCGGCAAGGCACCGTCTGGGCCGCTTCGACGGGAGGACTGCGCCGGTATAACGCCCGGCTTGACCGCTTTGAGTTGTTAACAACCGACTCTTTATTTGGCTCCTATGCGAAGTTGCATGTGCGATTTATTGCCGAGGATACCACTGGCGGGCTTTGGATTGGCACCCACGGCGAAGGGCTGCTGTACTGGAACCCGGCCCGAAAAATCATTCGCCATTATCGGCATCAGCCGGGTAACCGGCAGTCGCTGGTCGACAATTATGTTACGTCTATTGCTATCGAAAACGCCGGGCGGGTTTGGATAGCAACGCTCAACGGCCTATGCACGTTTGAAGAATCTACGCAAACGTTCCGGTCGGTCGATCACCTGTTTCGCACCACCCAGTTTGGGTCGCTGCTGATTGATACCCACAATCGAATCTGGACCGGAACCAATGCGGGCCTGTATTGCTTAGATGCTGACCGCCAAACGACCCATCGGTTCGACGAGGGAGATGGGCTGCCGTCCAACAAAGTAAGTGACCAGCGAGCCTGTCGATTGCGTGACGGGCGATTTTGTTACGCCACGCTACAGGGATTTGCGCTGTTTCGCCCCGAAATGCTCCTGGCCACACCCCCCGGCCCAGGCCCGGTTAGTTATCTGACGAATTTCTCGGTCTTCGATCAGCCGCATCCATTGCCCCGAAATCCTGAAGCAACCACGGCCGTGAGCCTGCGGGCCGACGAGAATTTCTTCACCTTCGAATGGGCAACGCTGCATTATAATAACCCCGAGAAATGCCGCTACGCCTACCGGCTGGTTGGGTTTGATCGGGACTGGGTGTACCCCAACGAGCCGATAGCTCAATATACCAACGTACCAGGGGGCGATTATGACTTTGAGTTCCGCAGCAGCCTGACACCCGGTCGGTGGGACGGACCCGTCCGGCACGTTCACGTCCACCTGGCCACGGTGCTGTATAAAAAAGGTTGGTTCATTAGCTTAATAGGGCTGTTGGTTCTGGGGATTGCCGTTGGATTTTATCAATACCGGATGCAGCAGACGATTCGCATGGCCCGGCTGAAAATGCGGGCGACCCGGCTCGAAAAAGACAACGCGCTGGTGCAGTACCAGAATCTGATCAATCAGCTCAACCCCCATTTTCTGTTCAACAGTTTAGCGGTACTGGATGGGTTGATTACCAAAGACGGAAAACTGGCCCGCCGATACCTGAGCCGACTGACCAAGGTATATCGCTATCTGATTGAAAACGAGCGCATCGAGGTGGTGCCTCTCGAACGGGAAGTTAAATTCCTGACGGACTTCGTTAGCTTGCTCACGACGCGCTATGGGGGCGGTTTCCAGGCCGAAATTTTGATACCAGAGCCTATGCTTCAACGAAAAATTGTGCCGGCCACACTGCAGAACCTGATCGAAAATGCCCTCAAGCATAACACAACCGATGAAGAATCACCACTACGGGTGGGCATCCGGGTGCTGGACGATCACTTACTGGTAGAAAATAATGTCCAGAAACGCTCGGTCGTCACCACATCGAATCGTAAAGGATTAGATAACCTCAAACGGCTGTACCGCTACCTGACCAACCGACCCCTGCGAACCGAAGAAACAGATGACCACTTTACAGTATATATTCCCTTGTTAGACAAATAAAGCCCCTTCCCTGCCATGAAAGCCTTAATCATCGAAGACGAAGCCATCATTGCGGACAATCTCCGGCAGTCGCTCGGCGAGATTGCCCCTCACATCGACGTGCAGGCCGTGCTACCCAGCGTGCGGGCCGCCCGTCGCTGGTTCGCCCAGTATCCTCAGCCCGATTTGCTGTTCATGGACATTCAACTCTCCGATGGCGTTAGCTTTGAGTTGTTCAACTATTTCGACATCCGCTGCCCGGTTATTTTCACAACGGCCTATGACGAATACGCCCTTCGCGCCTTTAAAGTTAACAGCATTGATTACCTGCTCAAACCCATCGACGAGGAAGAACTGACTCACGCGCTGGAAAAGCTTAAAACCCGCACCGCACCGCCCAGCCTGCCTGCCGAGTTACTGCAGCTTATGAACCGGCAATCGGTCGCCCCGGCTCGGGCATTTAAGGAAAACCTGCTGGCTCACCAGCGCAACAATGTGTTGATGGTCGACGTGGCCGATGTCTGGTTGATCTACCGGGAGGAAATCATTTTTCTACTGCGGAACGACGGTCAGGCCTTCGTGGTCGATTATCCGTCCTTAGATGAAGTCGAAGCGGTGCTCGACCCGGCCCAGTTCTTCCGGGCCAACCGCACACAAATTGTCAATATCCGGGCGGTGGAAAGTTTTCGGCCCGATACATCAGGAAGACTCCACCTGAAACTGAAACCCCCAACGACCACCCCCGTCGAGATCAGCCGGGAGAAATCTCCCCTGTTTCGCCGGTGGCTGGATCGTTGACATTCCGTTATTGCCGATTACCCGATCTTATAAATCGTTCTGCATACTATGGGCCAGCCACTGGTAAAATTCGCCCCAGGCCGTTCCCACCTCAACTGTCCAGGTACTGCCCAAAGCGGTTTGCAGCGTCCAGAGGAGGGCGTTGCCCACGGCGGAATAATGCTCGGGTTTTACACCATATTGCTGATGGCGCAGGCCCAATTGCTGCAGAGTTACCTGTAGTTCATTCGGCATGTCCACGCGGGCAACGGCGAAATTGAGCATCTCAACTAATTTATTGTACTGGCTCAGCATCGGCGAGTTGAACAGGGGGCGCAGGTTCGGGTGTTGGATAAATAAGTGGGTATAAAATACGTCGCCCAGCAGGGCCGGGTCAACATCGCGCAGGGTTGTCCAGGTTTGTTTAACAAGTTTAATGTGGTCGGTGGTCAGCATTCAAAAAATAAGCTAAGTGAGAAAGTCCTAAGTACGCGCCCGAATGACACCAACTCAATTTAATGTTCATCAAGCGTAAAGAATGCTCTTCCAGGCGTTGATTTTGGGACGGTAACCGCGCTGGCAATGGCTCAGAAGTTCAAACAGGTTCGTGCCACGGTTCAATGGCCTGCACAGGTTCAAACCGCGCTAACCTGAGCCTCGATTGCTGATGTGTTTCCTGTCATTAGTCGCCTGGCGAAACCTGATTCCTCAACTAAATGCCTGCTGCATCGATTCATGGACGAGGACGCCCGGCCCCTCGTTTCCCACGGTTCCCCAACTGTTTTGTTCGGCTCACTTTCATTTATTTTCAGGAGACCTGCCTGCGGGTCAATTTTGACCGATCTAATCAATGCCGTACCAATCCGGCGGGTGAATTTTCTCTTTTTTAATACTTACGTAACCATGAATTATAGACTGCTTAACCAGGTAAGCTGGCTCCTGGGTAGCCAGCTATCGGTCGTCTTTTTCATCGCAGGCTTTGCTAAACTTGCCGGAGCCAACATGCATCAGAGTAACCAGTTTGAACAGTGGGGCTACCCCGATGAAATGCGCTATATAGTAGGCCTGCTCGAAGTAGGGTTAGGAATAGGGCTCCTCTGGCCCCACTTCCGGCTTGTCGCCCTGTATGAAATTTTCTTCTGGGCCGTTGGAGCCGTACTGACACAGGCACAGGCCGGTCAATGGGAACAGACGGGTGTACCACTGCTACTGGCTGGAATCAGCGCCGTGTTGTTGCTGATTGATCGCCATCGGGTCAATCAATTCATGGAGTCCGACCGGCTTCATAAACACTCGTTCGCCAGACGGTAGCCGATTTCTTAGCTATGATCAGCTACATATGGGATAGCCTTCGGCCAACGGTTCATGACCCACGGATCTACGCTTCTCGACTAAAACCAGACGGCTCACGGCACTTTTTTTTTCGTCCCGACGCCCCATCAGCACCTTTGTTTCGCAATCAGGAAGCGGGTGAAATCACCAACAACGTATTGCTTCCCTATCAGTTAGTTCTCGCCATTCACTTTTTTAACCGTATGACTACTTCCCCAACTTCACTCGACCGCCGGGCTTTTTTCTCACTGGTCGGCACCAGCGTCGGCGCTATTGTGCTGGCCAATTGTATGTGTGGCTGCTCAGCCGCCAGCGAAGACACGCCCGGTCCTAACCCAACTGGCACAGGCTCCGGTAAGGTGAATGTGTCGCTCAATCTGAACGAGGCTGCTAACGCCAAACTCAAGCAAAACGGCGGGTTCATTTATCTCAACGGACTCATTGTTGCCCGCACCAAAGACGGCTCGTTCTTAGCCGTGAACAAAGCCTGCACCCACGCGGGCACGTCGGTCGAATATGATCTGGCTGGGAACCGCCTGCATTGCCCTGATCACGGGTCGAATTTCAAGAACGATGGCAGCGTCATTAACGGCCCGGCAGGTTCGCCCCTGAAAGTGTATAAAACCAGTTTCGACGGGGCGAGCAACGTCCTGAAAATCAATGAGTAAGCGATTGTAATCATCAACTTTCTCTCCTTCACGCATGAAACGACTTATAGTTTTACTCGGACTAACCGGTGCGCCGGCGTTTTCTCAAACGGATCTGATGAGCCAATTGAACAGCAACGCACCCGCGAGCCGACCCGTCTCGGCTACCTTCAAATCGACCCGGCTGCTCAATGGCCATACGGTCGAAACCGTTAAGGCTCACCATTTGGATTTTCGTATTTCGCACCGCTTCGACCGGCTCAACAAAGGCGTCAGCGAACTGTTCGGGCTGGATTTTGCCACCATTCGTTTAGGATTTGAGTACGGCCTGACCAACAACATAACCCTGGGCATTGGCCGCAGCTCGATTGAGAAGAATCTGGATGCCTACCTGAAAGCCCGGTTGATTGGGCAGACAACGGGTGCCCGCGCCTGGCCGGTCACCATCACGGCCCTGGGCACGGTCGCCCTCGATCCCCGCAGCCCGGCGTTAGGTGGTGAGTTCAAGGCGTATAGTGAGCGATTTGTGGGGACGGGGCAACTGCTGATTGCCCGTAAATTTTCGGAGTACGTTTCCATACAGGTGACACCGACGGCCATCTTCCGGCCCAGCCCAATTCAGCCGCAACAGACCCAGGTCGTTCCGGCGGTGGGGGTTGGCGGGCGTGTTAAAGTGAGCAAGCGTGTTTCACTCAACGCCGAGTATTACTGGGTCGACCAGGATCAGCTACGTCTGAAACAGCCTTTTCAAACGTACAACCCGCTGGCTTTAGGCATCGACCTCGAAACCGGCGGGCACGTATTCCAGCTTATTTTCACCAACTCGTTTGGCATGATCGAAAAGCAGTTCCTGACCCAGACCGGCGGCAACTTCGGTGGCCAGTTTGAAAAGGGCGACGTTCACTTTGGGTTCAGTGTTTCCCGCATGTTCAGTTTCAAAAAGTAATCATTCACCATTCACCAACCAATTATTTTTATGCTTTATCGTCCTCTTTTTGTCGTCGGTGCCACGGTGCTGGCCCTGACCACCGCTACGGCGGATCGCGCATCGGCGCAGGTACTATCGGCCAGCAAAGCCGAAAGCAGTTTCTTCTCTGAAACGCCGGTCGAGAATATCTCGGCCACCAATCACAAGGTGAAAGCGCTGCTGAATCCGGCTAAAAATGAAGTAGCCATTAAAATGGACATGACCGATTTTGCCTTCCCCAACAAACTCATGCAGGAACACTTCAACGAGAACTACATCGAATCGGAGAAGTACCCCAGCGCCAGTTTTCAGGGCGTTATTGCCGAAAAAATCGACTGGACCAGGCCGGGGACGTACCCCGTTACGGCCAAAGGAACGCTGGACCTGCATGGCGTGAAGCAACCCCGCACCCTGACGGGTAAGGTAACGGTTGAATCCGGCAAAATTACGCTCCTCTCCGACTTCACGGTGCCGCTGGAAGCCCACCATATTGCGGTTCCCAAGCTCGTGATGATGAAAATAGCGGAGCAGATCAGCGTGAAGAACAAGGTCGAATTCGTGACCAACAAAGGGTAGGCACCCCAACTTTTCTGCCCTGACTACAGGCCGCCTATGGTGGGCCTGTAGTTATCGTATAGTACCCACCGGTAGTATCACTGTCATGAATAACTCCATGCGGTAAATAATCTCCTTTTATCATGTTTGTTTTTCTCGGTCTGACCGGTTCAGACCTTATCTCATACGGCTTTCTATTCATTGTTGGCTGCCTCGTTCACCTGTATGTTCGGGTGAAACGGTGGTTCGGCACGGAGTCTGATCAGTTGGGGGATGACGCCGACAGCGATTCCTTTTGGGGTGATGATGGCGGAGACGATTAAGGGATTGGCTTGCTGAGACAGAGTCAAAATGCTGATCAGCAGGACAATAATTCTGTACTTTTGTACGCATCTCCCATCATCCCATGAAACCAGCTTTTTTATACTCACCTCACCTTCTTTTTATTGCAAGTACTCCGGCCTTATTACAAGCCGAACTCGCCAGCACCGATCAGTTAGCCACTGTGCTTAATGTAGCCATCCCATCTGACTGGCCACCCGGTGAATATGACCGGGATGCAATGCAGTTTTTTCTGGATCAACTCATAGCAGGTGGACCGGAAGCTGCGGGCTGGTATGGGTGGTATGTGGTTATGTATCCTACCCCCACTACGGCAGCTACCTTAGTGGCTGGAGGAGGCTACTTTGGGCCACCCGATCCGCAAGGTGTACTTGAAATTGGGTATTCGGTTTCTACTGAATGGCGTCGCCGGGGAGTCGCCACCGAACTTGTTGCCAGGCTGGTTAGCCATGCCTGGCAGCAACTGGGTGTTAAGCGGATTATCGCGCATACGCTGCCCGGCAATGAAGCATCCATTGGTGTATTGACTAAAAACAGATTTCGCCAGATAGCCAGTGATGATCCCGAAAAGCTTTGTTTTGAACTTGTACCGACTGCCTGACGGGACATTGAATCTGTTTAGGCTTACTTTTTTCTGGTTGGTTTTACCCCTAAATCCCCTAAAGGGGACTTCGTTTAAGAGTGAGCAAAGTCCCCTTTAGGGCAGGGTTGTTAAGCGCTGGTTTTTAACCGCACGGGCGGCCCCGGCTGAAGGCGTGGCAGGAGTATAGCCAAAACACGCCAAAAGTCCAGCTTGAAGCCCGAAGGGGTGACAGTATACCACCCCTTCGGGCTTCTAAACGGGCGACTGTATCTGTTTTTCTATAATCCTGTCATCCCTACGGGATTAGCGCTTAACGGCCCTGCCCTGAAGGGGATGTAGGGGTAAAACCGGCTGGCCAACAAACACATTATTGGCCTTAAAGAGAAATACTAAACAGGTTCATTGTTTTACCCGTTTTTTACGAAGTGAGTTCGCAAAAAAGCCGCCCCTGTTAAGATAGAGGGCGGCTTTTTTTGTGATTGGCACGCCTTACGTAGCAGAATCAGGCGAATCCACACCTATCGGAAAACCAATTAATTACCCCTTTTGAGCGAACGGTTCGTGCCTGATTTCTCCCTGCTTCCCAACGAGTTTCCCACGCCTGGTGCGACTAATTTTTCCCACCCCTGACGTGCCTGCCACCTTTGTCCCATCAATGTGCCGGGAGGGCAAAGCGGTTCATACGCGGCTGATACCCGTCCAGATAATCAATTCCATCATTCATCTTTTTTATCCGTATTCATCATGCAGTTTATCACCATTCCCCAAACCATCCGCACGCTCGCCGTGATGGGAACGCTGGCTCTCCTGTCGCAGGCCTGCCAGCAAGACAACACAACACCGGCACCCGCCGGACCGGTGGCCAACATCGCCACCCGCCAGGACGCCAAACTGGGCAGCCTGCTCACCGATGGCAGCGGCAACACGCTTTATCTGTTCGCGAAGGACGTGGCAGGCGCCAGCCAGTGTTCGGGCGGTTGCACCGATACCTGGCCCGTGTTCTACGAGAAGAACAAAGTGTTTGCCGACGGGCTGGATTCCACGCAGTTCGGCGTCATCATCCGCGCCGATGGGTCTAAGCAGACTACGTTCAAAGGCTGGCCGCTCTACCGCTTTGCTCAGGATACCAAAGCCGGTGAGGTAAACGGCGAGGGTAAGAATAGCTTCTACGTAGCCAAACCCGATTATACGGTCATGGTTGCCGATAAAGGTGCAGGCAAGTATCTGGTCGGTATTTCGGGCAGAACCCTGTACACCTTCTCGGGCGATACCGACGACATTAGCAACTGCAAAGACGGTTGCCTGACGGTTTGGCCCCAGTTTTCGGCCCAGCCTGCCATAGCGCCGTCAACACTAAACGGCGTGTTCTTCAGCAGCATCAGCCGGGCCGATGGCAGCAAACAGACCACCGCCAACAAAAAGCCGCTCTACTACTTCCAGAACGATCTGGTGCGGGGCGACGTAAAGGGCACAGCCGCCAACGCCAAGTTCACCGTAGTAGCACCGAACCAATAACGAATCGACTCACCCACAATACCATTCACTTAAAAAAATGAAAACCAATCAAGCACGAATCGCCATCTGGCTGCTGGTTGCCGGGCTTGCCCTGCCCATGACGGGCATCGCTAAGCACAACATAACGACAACAGCCCACGCGCCAGGCAACTGGCAGGATGAACTATCAGCCTATCTGGATTACGTAGAACTATCCGCCCGGATGAGCAAAAGTACAACCGTTATCAGCTTTCGGCTGGACGAACAGCACCGCATTCAGGATGTGATTGTACTCGCAAAGGATAAAGTCCTGATTGACAGCATCAAGAGTCACCTACAGGGACAGCGTCTGCTAAACCCATGCCCGATGGTCACCGACGAATCAGGGAACGAACGGTGCGTTGTCCGGCTGCACTTCGCTATGCAATTCTAACATCACCTCACCCCCAACCGACTCGTCGGTTGGGGATAAACTCATAAAGCCATGTCTCAACCCGAAGAAAACAAACGCATTGCCCAACTGTGGCTTCAACTCGTGAGCGAGGGCAAAGTCGAAGAAATCTGCGCCATGACACACCCGACCTGGCAGATGCACGGCGGAGCGCCCAATATGCCAATTGGCCCCGATGGTATCCGCTACCTGTTTGGCACGTTCGACCACATCGATCAGCAATGGACGGTGAATCTGGTGCTGGCCGAAGGCGATAAAGTGGCCGTGCGGGCTACGAACAATTGTTTCCAGAATAGCTTCCTGGGAATACCTGCTCACGGTAAACGGCAGGTGTTCACCTCCACCTTCATCTTTCACATTGTGGATGGCCTGATGATGGAAACCTGGCGCAACGCCGATGATCTGGGCCGGTTGCTGCAACTCGGTGCCCAACTGGTGCCCCCCGCCCTGATCGAAGCCTGATCGTATTTGCTCTTTATTGAATTGCCTCCGGAGGTCGTGTTTGACCTCCGGCGGGGATTCTCTTGTCCATTTCTTCCCAAAACACCCTTTTTTCACTCATTTCAACACCTCTACAACCATGCGTTACGCCACTCTTCAGCAACCCTGGCGCTCTGGCGTCGCCCTGCTGACTTTACTTACCTGCCTGCTCGCCTTTACCGGCGCCTGGGCTACGGGTATTTCCGTAAGTACATCGAGTCTGACGGGATTCACGACTCAGCAAGGCTCATCATCCCAGGTCAAATCCTATACATTCACCGCCAATGACCTGACGCCACCCGCAGCTAACCCGGATTTCAACGTGACGGTTGCGGGGACTGGTTTTGAAATTAGTACATCACAAAATGGCCCGTTCGCAACGACTATTCCCCTGAATCTCAGTAGTGGGGGTAATCTGTCGCAGGTAATCTTCGTGCGTATCAAGGCCAGTGCTACGCAGGGCAGTGTGAGTGGTACGATCAACCACTTCCTGAATGTTAGCCCGGCCGTATCGACCCCCGTTGTGCTGCTGAGTGGTGCGGTTAGTGCTCCGCCACTCCCCATCTTCGGGTTCGATCCGGGGAGTTTGTCCGGTTTTACGACCAAACAGGGAATTCCGTCGGAGCCGAAAACCTATCTGATTACAGCCAGTAGATTTCCACCCCAAACATCAATTGAACTACGTATTCCGGGGGACGACGCGGACGAATTTCAATTGAGCGTTAACGCACAGGGGCCTTACGGCCCGCTGACGTTCATTAAGGCTGACAATAACGGAAACATCCAGCGAACCGTGTTTGTCCGCTTAAAAGCCTCGGCTACACCCGGTGCCAAAACGGCCATACTTGTGCATAGTATTCGTGCTACCGACGCTCCGCTGGGTGAGGTGCAACTGACGGGTACGGTAACGGCAGTGCCAGCCAACCAGCCCCGGATTTTCATAGAACCTGATTTTCTGGATAAGCTGGACACAACGCCGGAGCAGTCTTCGGCACCCAAATCGTTTGTTATTAATGGCCAGCATCTGCCGGGTTCCAGTGCCTCGCTTCAAGTGCTGTCACCCGCAGGATTTAACGTGAGTGAACAGGCGAGTGGCCCATTTAGCACCAGTCTGACCATTCAGTTAGCCATACAGCCGGATGGTACAGCCCAGAAAACCCTGTTTGTCAGGCTGAAAGGAGAAACGCTGGGGGGTGTCTTTGGTATTGTTCAGGTTAAGGATGGGGGCGATTTGTTCGATGAATTAAGGGTCGAAGGAACGGTTAAAGACGTTCCGGCTCAACCCGTACTGCTGGTTGATCCGACAAGCTTATCCGGCTTCACCACGAACGGAAGCGCCCCATCGCAGATAAAGCAGTATCAGCTAACAGGATCGGGGCTAACTAGTAGTAACGGCAGTGTGATAAATCTCTCACTGGCTGCTCCTGCCGGTTTTGAAATCCAGCTCGATGGCACAAGTTTCTTCAGCGATTCGCAGGGTATAAGTGGCAACGGTACGGCTACTATCAACGTGCGTTTGAAATCGGGCCTGGCCCCAGGCAACTATAGCGGGAACATCACCCACAGTAATCCAGACATCACGACGGTGAATCTGGCCGTAAGTGGTACGGTTACAGGGCCACCCACTACATCCGTCAATCTGGCCAGTTTAGCAGGCTTTACTACCAATCAGGGAACGCCCTCGGCCCCTAAGGCCTTCACCATTTCGGGCACGAATCTGCCGGTATCGAACCCGGCTATTATTGCGGTATCGGCCCAGGCCCCGGCGGGCTATGAAGTGGCTACGTTGGCCAGCGGACCCTTTTCGGACCAACTCCAGACCTTAACCGGCGTGGCCGCAAACGGGACCGGCTCCCGCGAGTTGTTCGTGCGGCTCAAAGGCACAGCAACAGGGCCGATCAACGGAACCGTAACGGCGCAAATGGGCAGCATTACGCCCAGTACCCTATCCGTGTCGGGGGTTGTCTCTCCCGCCAGCGGTGGTCCTGATTTAACGACAACGCTGTCCCTTCCTCAGGCCAGTTTTGCTCCATCGGGGGCTAATAGTGTCAGAAACTTCATTGTCGAGATCTTTGAAACAGGCGGTCAGCCTACGGCTTCGGGAAAGGCAGCCATCACGCTCACCGCCCCCGTAGGTTACAGTCTTTCGTTTACTACTTCCCTCAATAGTATTAATGTATCGGGGGGTAGCAACAATCCGATTAGTGTGGATAATACCCAGTGGCTCGTAACCACGAATCAGACCAATCAGCAATTCTCGCTGACGATGAAGGCAGGGCAGTTGATTGGGGCTAAAGGCAAGGCCACTTTGGGCTTCACCATTACCCGCACGACGGCCAATACCGGCAGTTCATCCAACATTACTGTCAATGTCAACGACGATGCGAGCAAAAGCTATGATGGGGACTCGTCCAACAACATTTATTCCCGAATAGTGACGGGGTTGTAACGTTTCTCTGGGGCCAACTCTATTTTTTAACGAATTGACGCGAACGAGTTCAGGATTTTCGCTTGTCTTCACCAACCTTATTTGTTCCGATTATGACCAGAAAATTTATTCTCGCCTTTCTGTTGGGTATAGGCAGCGGGTACGCAGCTTACGCCCAGGACCCGTCGGTGGGGGGAGTCGTCGTCTCTCCCCAGTCTCTCCCGGTGGGCGCTACGGGAATTGTTCGTGCCAGTTTTGGCAATGGCAGTTCCACACCTATTCCTCAACGTGCGACGGCTACGTACACCTTTACGCTGCCCCCCAACGTCGTCGTTACGGGTTCTTCGGTGGTGGTGACCTCTCCGGCAGGGAGTAATACCGCCAACCTATCGGTTATCGTGGGGGATTATGATGCTGACAATGGGCTGATTATCACCGTGAGAAGCAACCTGGGCCCTGTTCCCGGAAACGCCGATTATACACTGACCTTAACCATAGCAGGTATCAAGACAACCAGTACTTCCCCACCCCAACTACTGGTTAATGCTGTTGCAACAGCCGTTGGAACGAATGTTTTCAGCAACGATAATGCCAATACGCCCGTTGTTGTTACCTCCGGTGCAATGCCCGGGGCAACGGATTTGAGTGGCAAAGTCACAATTTTTCCCGGCCCGTCGGTGGTGTTGCAGGATGTAGCCTACGGAGTGTTTCCTAATCCAGTAGCGAGTGATGGGCAGTTTACCGTGCGTCTGGATGAGCCGGAAACGGCCAGAGTCAACGTCTACAGTGCGACTGGGCATCTGGTGCCGTTGCAGAAAGCAGGGATCGAATCGGGCGAGCTGTTGCTGAAAACGCAGGGGAGTTTATCAGCAGGTGTGTACATAGTAACTGTCGAAGAACGGGGTCATATCCGTCGGCATCGACTCGTGGTGAAGTAGGGCAGGCTAAGGGTAGGCTACCTATCCCAGGGCATACTTTTATACCGTTAGCCAATTCATGCAAACAAGGAGACCATGAATCGGGCAACTTAAAACCATCTCTTCATGAAAGCCAGTGAAACCATCAATCGAAACGAGTTCTTAGCCCGCATGAGCATGACTTTAGGTTCGGCCTGTTATTTGAGTAACGATCCGGCTTCCGTAGAAGCCAGGCAGCCAGCCAGTCCGCTGGGGGGCATACCCAGGCCTAATCTGTTGTGGGAGAATGCGTTGCAACAGATGCTGGGTATCCGCTATCCCATTATTCAGGCGCCGATGCTGGGCGTCACTTCGCCCCAAATGGTGGCAAAGGTTTCCAACGCGGGTGGGCTTGGTTCGCTACCCGTTGGCGGATTAAGTCCTGCCCAGACCCGCGCCCTGATCGGGGAGGTGAAACAACAGACGAAGCAACCCTTTGCGGTCAATTTATTCGCTGATCAGATTCCTGCCGCACCCTCAGCTAAGGAGGTGGAACCGATGCAGGATTTTCTCGAAGGACTGGGTCGGGCATATGGGCTGGCTATTGAACGAACATCCCCAGACACCATACCCTACCACAGCTATCGGGAGCAAATTGATTGCCTGCTCGAGCAGCAAGTGCCCATAGTAAGCTTTACGTTTGGACTGCTGGACAACGCCAGTGTTCAGCGGCTTAAATCGGCAAATATTCGGCTGATTGGCACAGCCACCTGCCCGCAGGAAGCCCTGCACCTGGCTGGCAATGGGGTCGATGCCATCGTGGCCCAAGGCATTGAAGCGGGTGGTCACCGGGCCAGTTTTCTGACTCAGAATCCACTACCCCAGATTCCGACTATGGTGCTCGTCTCCGAGATTGTCGATCGGGTAACGATACCTGTCGTTGCGGCTGGGGGGCTGGCCGATGGCAGCGGCATTGTAGCTGCTCATGTGATGGGAGCGCAGGGATTTCAAGTGGGCAGTCTTTTTCTGAGAAGCCGGGAAAGTAAGGCGCCGGCCGCATACCAGCAGGCCGTCAGCCATGCTCAGGCAACAGACACGGTGCTGACAAGGGCCATTACGGGCCGCTGGGCAAGAGGCATTCGGAACAAGCTGATTCAGGCGGTTGAAGAAGCAGCCCTGCCTATCCCGGCTTACCCAGTGCAAGCCGTTCTGACAACCGCTCTACGGGCCAGTGGCCATGCTGAATTTATGCCGCTGTGGGCGGGAATGCGCGCCAATAAAGCACCCGTGATGGAAGCGCATAAACTTATTCAGCAATTGGTTAGCGAAGCACAGAGTAGTTTTACATCCCGTTAATCAACATACGTCCAGTGCCGGATATGACGGCTTGCCAGCCGCCCGGATAACAGGAAAGAGCCGCTCACGAAGTGGCTTTTTTCGTTTTGCTCCCTGTATCCGTAGAGGGCTGCTGGAAATGCCCCATCAACGCGTGTGCTGATGGGCCGGACATACAACGTTCTCCCGTTCGGCGTTTGCCTTCTCCGATTGAGTGCGGATCTTTTCCAGTTCGTCGCCGGTATGTTTGCGATCAGATGCGGGGATGTCACCTTTGCAACGTCAACCAAACAACAGTCCACCAATGAACCGTCCCGTTAAACTCTCCCTGTGCGTCGCTGTCATGGTCAATTTTGCTCTTTCAGCCCCGGCGCAAACTTATCGCAACAGCATCGGCCTGTCGGTCGGTACGTTCCACCTCCGCACCCTCGATGAGCAGGCATCACCACTGCGCTACGCAGGCACCGTTTACCCGTTGTATGGGTTCACCTATCGACACCATACCGACCGTTCTCAGTTTAACCTGCGGCTGTCGGGCGGAGCGGGCACGATGAACCCCGAACGCTTTGGCCCCCGGACCTACGCGACTACGTTCGGCGATGGCACACCGTATACTTATCAGATTGCGTCAGAACTCTACCACGTCACGCTTGAAGCAGACTACCTTCGGCGCATCGGCCCGGCCGAACCCGGCCGGATTAACACCTGGGTGGGTGGCTCGGTGCAGGAATCCCTGCTCTATGCCGATGAAGTGGCCAATTTTCCCTGGGTAGTCAATACGGCAACGTTCTCGCCTGTGGTGCAGACCGACTACGCCTTTGGAACAAACCACAGCCTGACCCTGCGGGTCGATATGGCCGTTGTGGGGCTGGTTACCCGCGCGATCTGGGCCAGCTTCCCTAAATCAACGAGCGACAATAACGTTGCTGCCTACTTTAAACAGGGCACCCGCCCGGCTACGGTGGGTAAACTGGGAAATGTGAACGTGCAGTTTGGGTATTCGTACCGCCTTAGTCCCCGCCTGAGCGTGGGAGCCACCTACCGGGGCCGCTACCTGTCGTACCCCGACCCGCGTCCTATCCGTGCCCTTACCAGTTTGGTAGCGATTGAAGGCGAATTTCATTTTTAATCCTCGTAATCACCACAAACCACCACGTTGGTGGACCATCCATCATGAAAAAGTCAATTGTCCCCATCCTGTTTCTGCTGGCAGCCGGTCTGTTTTCGGCCTGTTCCAACCGGATCATTGGCCCCGAAACACCCAACAATCCCGTAACTAACTTCGATCACCTGTGGGGTGAATATGACCGGCTCTACGGCGCATTTGACCCCAAAAAGCTCGACTGGAACGCTCTCTATCAAACCTACCGCCCGCAGGTGAACGAGCAGACAACCGATGCTGACCTGTACCGGGTAATGACTGCCCTGCTGGGTCATCTCGACGATAACCACGTCTACCTCCGACCAACGGCCACTACCGGGCTACCCTGGTTCGACGGGGGTATTCTGGGCCGCACGAAGGTGACCGACTACGACGGCGCGGTGGTGAAACGCTACCTGACCGACAGCCGGAACATTACCTCCGAGTTTGTGTGCGGCAAACTATCGGCCAACGTAGGGTATATTTTACTGAAAGGGTTTGAGCATGATTTTGCAACGTACAGCAAAACGATGGACTCGGTATTGACCTATGTCAACGACACCATAGGGCTGATTATCGACCTGCGCGACAACGGCGGGGGCGAGGACCGCGTGGCCCAGTACATCGCCAACCGATTTGCCACCGAGCGGCACCTCTCATTCACCTCCCGGCTGCGAAATGGGCCCCGGCATACAAACTTCGGTCCTGAGCTGCGGTTCTACACCGAACCAGCGGGCAACTTTCAGTATGCCAGGCCGGTCATTGTACTTACCAACCTGTCGTCGTACAGTTCGGCCGAAACGTTTATGCTGGCCATGCTGCAAAACAAGACCGTAACGCAGGTTGGCGACGTAACGGGCGGGGCTTTCTCCGATGCCATCACGCGCGACCTACCCAACGGCTGGAGTATCCGGGTGCCCATTGCCGACGTGCGGGATGCCACCGGCCGCAACCTCGAAGGCATCGGCATTATACCAAAAGTGGTTGTTAAAAATAGGGGTGAAGACCTGAAGGAAGGCCACGACCGGGCACTGGAAAAGGCGATTGACTTGCTTCGCTAAAAAAAGACACTTAGTTTGGTTTGGATAGAACGCGCTCTGATGATCCGCTTAAACGACCGTTGGTTTCGGCTGGTGGGCATTCCGCTCATCGCCTTGTTGGGCGACTGGATTTTCTACGACGAAATCAACCGCCAGCATGGTCAGGCTTTCTGGCTCGACTACGTAGTTAGCTTAGTGGAAGTTTCCCTGCTGTGGACCATCAGCCGGTATGGCATTCTGCGGTCGCGCCGGCAGTATCCAACCCTGAGTCAGACGCGGCAACGGATTATTTTTCAGGCCCTGTGGTTTGTGTTCATCACGGGTCTGTTCCGGCTGACGACCACGACGGTGTATGACCTGAGTCTGTTCTGGGGATATCATTACACACCCCTTCGCTATCTCTACAACATCGCGGTGGGCATTTTCTGCGTGATCCCCATTGCGGCCATTTACGAGGGGCTGTACCTCTACCGTCAGTGGCGGGTGACGTATTATGAAGCCGAAGAGCTAAAGAAAATGACCCTGCAAACCCAGCTCGAATCGCTCCGGGAGCAGGTCAAACCACATTTTCTGTTCAATAGCCTCAACACCCTGCAGGCGCTGGTGCTGGAAGATGAGAAAGAACAAGCCGTTTCGTTCATCATCAACCTCTCGCAGGTGTACCGCTACCTGCTGCAAAGCAACGAGCAGTTGGTTATCCCGCTGGCGAAGGAACTGGAGTTTATCCGGGCCTACGTGGACTTGCTCAAAACACGCTTTGAGAAGGGCTTAGTGCTGCAGATCGACCTGGCCCCTGAACTGCTGCCCTACAGTCTGCCCCCGCTGACCCTACAGATACTGGTCGAAAACGCCGTGAAACACAACCGGCTGTCGGCAGCCTGCCCGCTAACGATTCGGATCTTTACCGATGCGGCCCAGAATGTCGTCGTGGTCAATAATCGGCAGGTTAAACAATCAACTGTGCTGTCGAACCGGCTGGGCCTGACCAACATCGCGGCTAAATACCGATTGCTGAATCAACCCGATATCGTTATTCACCAAACCGAAACGACCTTCCAGGTAGCCATTCCTCTCCTTAAACCCATACCGGCATGAACGTATTGATTGTCGAAGATGAAGCTGTGGCCGCCCGCCAGCTTAAAGCTATGCTGAACCGGGCGGGCGACGACATTGTGGTGCTGGCCGTGCTGGAAAGCATCGAAACCGCCGTGACCTATCTACGCCAATCGCCCCGGCCCGACCTGATTCTGGTAGACATTGAACTCTCAGACGGGCAAAGTTTCGAGATCTTTAACCAGGTGGAGGTGAGTAGTCCGGTTATTTTCACAACGGCTTACGATGAATATGCCCTGCGGGCTTTTAAAGTCAATAGTATTGATTACCTGCTCAAACCCATTGAGGAAGCCGCTCTGGGTAAAGCGCTGGATAAATTCCGGCAACTGCGCCAGACCTACGGCGGCAGTGAGCCAACCGGCAACGGCGGAATAGGTAGCCTGACGGTATCCATTAACGAGTTGCTACGCCAGATCAACCAACACCAGCGCCCCGATAGTTTTTTCCGGGACCATCCAGTCCGGGACCGGTTTCTGGTGCACATGGGCCAGCGGCTCTTGCCCATTGAGGTAGCGGAGGTGGCGTATTTTTTCTCGGCCAACAAGCTAACGTTTCTGAAAACGCAGGCCGACAAGCAATACGCCATTGATTATTCGCTCGACGAACTCGAACAAACACTCGACCCGCGCCGGTTTTACCGGGCCAACCGTCAGTTCATCGTTAGCCACAAAGCCGTGCAGAAAGTTCACTTCTACTTTACCAGTAAACTGAAAGTAGACCTTAGCCCAACCGCTGACGAGGATGTCATTATCAGCCGCGACAAAGCGATGGCGTTCCGGCGCTGGCTGGGTGAGTAGTATGCCGCATGGATTTCCGGCAGGGCAGGCGGATCGGCTAAATCATGAGCCTTGGGTTACCGATCACTGCCCGTTGACTTTAGTGTCGTATTCCCGTTGATGACCGAGGCAGGGCAATGGCAATCGGGCGTATCCTGCACAGTACGCCGAAATTCGCTCGGAGTCAGACCCGTCGCATTTTTGAAAGCTTTGTTGAACGAGACTTTATTATTAAACCCAACCTGGTAGGCTACCTCGATAATGTTAAGCTGCTGGCGGGGATATTGACGTAATAACTCTTTAGCTTCCTGAACGCGCAGGGAATTGACATACTCGAAGAAATTCATGCCCAACTGTTCGTTCAGTACCTGCGAAAGGTGATGACGGCTGATGTTAATGCGTTCAGAGATGGTATCTAACCGCAACTCATTATCCTGATAAAGCTTCTCTGTGCTCATGAGCCGTTGAAGTTGTTCAGCAAAATGAGTGGCCAAATGAGGAGATAGTCCCGAATGGCGGTAGCGCATCTCTGGCTCAGTTGGCGGGGACGAATCCGGTAAGGCAGGAACGGGTTGGCCAGCCTGAAAATGAGCTACCAACGGGGCCGGGGTTTCTGGGTCAGGGCCGGGCAATCGACTACTCTGGAAAATTGTCGGCTGTACATACGCTAAGATGGCTACCAGCCCGATGAAGCCTACCATACTCAGCGAAATGCCATAATCCCAGGACCGGTTAAAAAAGGGCAGTTGTACCAGCAGAGAATAGGACCAGTTTGCCAGCACGAACCCGGCGTAGCACAGGCTAAACCACCGCGCCCAGGTAGCCACCTCCCGGAATGGCCGGAACAACGGCAGCAGCCGGAAAATGGCGATGGCATAGCCGGAAAGATGGACCAGAACAAGCCAGGGGATGGCCTGATAAACGTATGGGTAGTAGACAAAAGGAGTGGATTGAAACACAGAAGCGGGCAGTGTTTCCTTTGCCAGCCTGATCAGCAAATGAACACACAGGCTTCCCAGGAAAGGCACCGCATGGATGAGCTGTAATCGGGATGAAACCGGCTGGTGAAGCAACTCCTTAAGATAGAAGTAGAACAAGCCTCCAAACAGGAAAAAGAGCAGTTCCGCCGGCACAATCAGGAACGGGAAAAACTGCAGATAGTGGCTCCAGTAGAGCACATAATAGAATAGTATCAGGGAGAATAGGGTGAGAATGGCAACGATATAGCGAACCTGATTCTTCCGCTGACCCGCCTGCAGTAAGAGTAAGGGCGCCAGGAACAGCCCCAAAAAAGCCATGAGCGCAAAGGCGGTCGTCCACTGGTCAAGGTCTGGCTGGTTCATTGGCGATAAAGTGAGTAAGGGTCATACAGGCAGAACGACACCATCGGGACTGATTAAAAACAATCCTGATTCGCTGCGAAATCCGTCATAATGCCGTTATAGACCGGGTTACTTTAGTTGGCTTGCTGGTGGTAATTTTAATCTCCCGAAGCTCGATCTCAAGCCCATTCGACACTTTTAGTACATAGTCCCCTTCTTCTAACTCGTCTATATCGAGCCGGAACCGGGCGGTTGAATCCTGAGCACTCATTGTCCGGTTGAAATACAGCGCACCCATCTGATCCGTGAGCTGAACATAAACCGGGCCGCCCAACTGCTTATTCACATTGATATTCAGTTTTCCACCCTTCGACACATACGTCCCTATCTGATAGCGAGCCAGTTTGGTTGGGTGATCCCTTCTTCCGGGTTGTGTATCTTTGGTGAGGAAAGCGGCAGAACTGAGGCTAAAAGCCAGGAGCAGGGGCACAAGAGTTGTGTTCATAAACGGGTTGCCGGGAAGCGTTTATAGGTGACCGATTCGTTTCCAACGTGTTCTGCACCAAAGACACGCCAACAGGGGAGAGTTTTGTTTTTTTATGTGAAAGGTTATTATAGTCCAAGAGTGGTAAACGCTCATCTCATGAATGGCGCTGGCATGAGTTTAGGGAAAATAGTAGCAAGTAAACAGCAGAAGAAAAGCGTACTTACTTAGTTTAAGAGTTTTTAGAAGAAGCTGATTGAGCCTTTAAAAATGACAGATAAGCCGACGTTTTTTTTATCATTCCGCTTTTCGTCGGAATGATAAAAAAACACGTTAGTAAATTCTTTTAGTGGTGCCGGGTGTTCAAACCCGATAGCTGGGGTTTATGAAATGCCCGATGAAGTGATCAAAACCTGATTTATATGTTCCTGATGAGGTCTTTTGAAATTTCGCTGGTCAGGTTTGAGAAGCTAACCTCACTAAAGATTGCCCGCCTTTTTATATAGTTTTCAATAAAATATGGCTCCCTGTCTGTATCCAGCGATCTTTTCTTTTTTGATAAATATCGAGCAATTGCGTCCCGCCTTCAGGTTTATTTTCTTGTGTTTCGTTTTCAGGCAGATAATAAACTAATGCAACATCCGAATAAAGATGAATTTGATAGGCATCTATTTTATAAATAATGGATGGTGTCTGATTCGTTTTCAGGGCTTTCACATAAGCCTCGGCAGTATTGTTTACCGGGTGTTTAAGCAGTGGGGATGCGCGTATTTTTTTAATGATTAACGTATCGCCGTTTATATACGCCTTAAAAAGAATATCACCGGCCTTATGCAGTTCCTGTTGCCGCAAAGGTGATGTATGCGGATCAGCTTTGTTTGCCACTAAATGCTGAATCTGACTAAAATCTGTTGGGTGAGCAATACCGAGCGTACTCACCCAACAGAGTATCAGAATACTATATTTTTGTATTGCATACGTGATGTTCATACATCGCCAGCCTTAAGGCATCGAATCAATCAGGCCACCACTCTCACCCGAACCGGTTGAGGCACAAGCTGAGTCCCATCATCGAGCGTTATCAGGAACAGAAACGCAAGCTCCGTAAAATTCGGTAAGGCAACCGGCGTCGTTGCCACAGCGGGGTATTTCTTTTTAAAATCGGCAAGGGTTGTCACGAAAACGGCCGTAGTCCCACTGCCCGCAATGGGCGCTGCATTATAGGCCGTGGCAGCCGTAGCCGCGTTCAGGGTAGCCACATTGATGCCCGTACCACCCCCCACGATTTTGGTGATCTCTTTGATGGTACGGCCACTGGAGGCTGGAATCGACAGCGTGAACTGGATGTTGCCCCCGGCAGCCAGCGACGTGGTGATGTACGGATTGAACCCATAGGTAGTCGCGTCGGGGAACGTTACCGGAATCGCGGGGCGATTATCGCGTACCAGGTCGCTATAAACCAAGTCGTCTTTGCAGGCGAAACTGCCGCTGATCAACAGAGCGACCAGTAAGGCTTTTGGTATGTATTTTTTCATGTCGTTGCGTGGTAAATCGTTAGTCTATGTCCCACCAGAGCCGAATATTGGATTGCAGAGCGGGGTTGGGGAAGTTTGGATTTCGCTGAATCTCGTTGTTGATATACACCGCCCGAACCGGCCGGGTGCCGTCGATACCGGCTGCATTTTGCGACGGCAGCAGCATAGGGTAGCCCGTCCGGCGCAGGTCGTTCCAGACCTCCAGGCCATTGCCCGTGAAGGCGATGTATTTCTGGGTAATGATCTGAGCGATTTTCTGCTCGGCCGTTCCCGTCAGGGTGGCTACGGCCGGGTTCGCCTTCAGGTAAGCCGTGATCTGGTCAGGAGGCACACCGGCTAAGGTCATTGAGGCCGTAATGGCTTCGGTATAAAGCGCTTGTGGATCGCCCGGCGTGCCCAGGCGCAGGGCGGCCTCGGCCAGAATAAACGCCCGCTGGAAGTTAGTGACCAACCGCACGGGGCCTTCTCCGCTCGCTCCCGTCACGTATCGGTTGTAGCGCGACCAGCTCGTGGTTGGTGAGGGCAGGGTTCCCCGGAAACCATTGTCGATGGTGACGTAGTTAGCTGCCGGTTTGGTGAAGAAAAGCGGCAGGCGCGGGTCGTTCAAACTCGTCAGCAGATTCAGGTAGCGCGTACTCAGGATAAGATCATCCTTAAACGTACTCACATTGGTGTAGGTGTAGCGGGGATCCTGGCTTCCTGTGCTGGAACCGAAGATGAAGTTCATATCCCCGCTGTTGGCATTGATGTACGTGTTGCCTGTCAGCACTTCATTGATGACACTCGTGGCCAGTGCGGGTTCTTTCCGGCTGATGGTCATGGCAAACTTAAGCAGCAGCGTATTGCCCGCCCGTCGCCATTTGGCCAAATCACCGCCGTAAATCAGGTCGTCGGCACCCGGCCTGACGGCTGACGGCGCGTCGAGATCCCGGATGCCTTCGCGCACCAGATCAAATAAACTCTGAATGCCCAGCGACGCATTACCCTTATAAATATCCTCCTGCTTATCCAGCCGGGGAGTCGTGAAGACCTCGCCCTGCAACGCCTGCGAATACGGCACGTCTCCCCAGAAATCAGTGACTATGCTGAAGCTGTAGGCTTTCAGTATTTTGGCAATGCCCGAATAGGCTTTCGAGTTCGTCGCGTCGCCTAACTCAATCAGTTTCTGGTAGTTGATTAAAGCGCCACCGTACAGATCAAAGCGCCACTGGTTTTCCATATCCGCCCCGTTGGTTTGGAAAACATCGTAATTCTGCGGGCTGTTATTGGCACCGGCCAGGTGTTGAACCAGCACCGACGCAAAGCGATTCAACTCGTTGGCATTGGCAAAGGCAGTACCGGCCTGAGCGCTGGGCAACAGCACGGCCGGCGTAACCGAGGTTGGGTTGTTGGGCGTAACGTTAACGTCCAGAAAGGTAGCACACGCGCTCATGCCCAAAAAGAGGGGTATGAGCAGGTAGCGGCCGGGGTGTATGATGTTCATGAGCTGTCGGGCGAGAAAAGTGATTAGAACGTGAGTCGGATGTTACCCCCGAAGTTCCGGGTGTTTGGCGGCCCGTTAAGGTCGAGCCCCTGAATGTTACCGGCTCCCTGGGTATTGATTTCGGGGTCTGCCGGGTAGTTGGGCGCGTAGAAGTACAGGTTGCGGCCGCTAATGCCCACCGAGATCGAGCCGAAGGGTGTTTTACCCAGCAGCGCTTTGGGTAAGGTGTAGTTCAGGGCCAGTTCGCGCAGTCGGTATACCGTCGCATCAAACACGGCGGCTTCCGAGGCCAGCCCGCCAACGCCTAAATTCCAGTACACCTGCGAGCTTAACTGAATGTTATTAGGGCGGAACGTGCCATCGGGATTCTGAAGCACGCCGGGCAGAATCCGGGGCTGGTCGCGGTCGACACCCGTCACGTAGAGGGTGCCGTTGGCGCGGGCGTCCGTCAGGCTGAAGGAATACAACTGGCCACCCTGACGGGTATCGACCAGCACCGACAACGCAAAACCTTTGTAGGTGAACGTGTTGGTCAGCCCGGCGGTATAGTTGGGTTGTGGGTTGGCAATCACCGAGTTGGCGATGCCGGGGGCAAACTGACCAGACGTGCCATTGATGACATTCTGGCCGACATATTGACCGGTGAGGTCATAATACAACCCGGTTGGATCGGTGTTCTGGACGCGGGCATTGGCTGTTCCAACGATTACGCCATAAGGAAATCCCTCGTAAATAGACGGATTGATGCCCGTGAAGGCATTGGCCCCCGAACCGACAAGATTCGTTGATGAACTGCCCACGTTGGATGACCGGATATTGGTGGCAATGGAGATGACCTTGTTCCGAATGAGCGTGTAGTTCAGGGTGGCATCCCATTTGAAACCACCCACCCGCAGGGGCGTGGCATTGAGCACTACTTCGACGCCCTGGTTGCGTAACTCGCCCACATTGGTGGTGCGCGTATCGTAGCCGGATGAGTTTGAAATGGCTACGTTGAAAATCTGGTTGACACTGCGCGAGTCGAAGTAAGACGCATCGACGCTCAGCCGGTTTTTAAAGAACCCCAGGTTAAGGCCAGCCTCGTAGGAGGTAACAAATTCGGGCGTCAGGTCATTGTTTCCAATCCGGCTGCTTACGGCAAAACCCGGTATGCTCCCCGTACTTACCTGCAGCGGAAAAGTGATGTTGGCTAAGTTGTTTCCATAGGTCGAGGTGGTATACACCGAATTCAGCAGGTAGGGGTCGGCATCGCGCCCCACGCGGGCAATGCTGGCCCGCACTTTGGCATACGACAGCACGTCCGAATTGACCTTGAAGGCATCGGTAGGAACAAAACTTACGGATGCCGACGGATAGAAATAGGTGTTGCTCGACCGGGGTAGGGTCGACGACTGGTCGGCCCGGCCCGACAACTCCAGAAACAGGTAGTTGTTGTAGTTCAGCGACAACTGACCGTAGTACCCAACCAGCCGCCGAATGGTGCTGAATTCGCCCGTTCCCGTACCCGCCGTGAAAACAGCGCCGTTCCCCACATTATAAAAGCCAGGGATAGTTAGCGACGACGCATCAATTAAGGTCTGCTGCGATTTCCGCTGGTTCACGTTATTGCCCAGCAACAGGGTCGCGTTCAGCCCCTCCAGGAACAGATTGTCTTTGCGGGCCGAAATCAACAAATCCCCGTTCAATTCGCTGCGGAAGAAGTTATCCTGGGCAACTTCGCCGGTGGGAGAGCGGCCCGCCCCAATCGGCAGCGTCAGCTTACGCCGGTCGGTGTAGGTGTCGCCGGTGACCCGGTAGGCCACGTTGAGCCACTTGGCAATATCGTAACTCAACTGAAAGTTGCCGAAAAAACGGTCCACCTGACTGTCGAGCTTCTCGTTGTTCACACTCCACTGCGGGTTATTGTTGGTCGTCGAATAATAAATGCTCCGGCCATTGACGTCCTGATAAGGCTCATTGGCCAGGTCATAACTACGCGGGATGCGGGTTATCTGCCCGAATGCGCTGGCCCCGTTTCCGCCCGGAATGGCCGTCGACACGGTTTGTACGTAGGTGCCCGTGCCGCTGATCCGCAGGCCATTCTGCAGCCGGGATTCGCCCCCAAGCTGGACGTTGGTACGGTTGAACTTCGAATTCTGGATCACCCCGTTCTGGAGCGTATTGCCAATGGCCAGAATGTAGTTGCGCGTGGCGTCGCCGGAGGCAATGTTGACCGAATTCTGGATAATACTGCCCTGGCGGTAGAAATCCCGGATGTTGTTGGGATAGGCCTGATAGGGCACCACCAGCCCCTGCGTGTTGGTTACGGAAGTTGGACCGTTGGCAAATGATGGCCCGAAGGAATTGCCCGAATTAGCCGTGAACACATTGTTGGCGCCCTGCCCATAGTCGTTCTGGAATTTGGGAATACCATACACGTTCTGGACGTTATACGACGAATTGAGGGTCACTTCCATTTTGTTGTTCTGGTTGCGCCCCGATTTGGTGGTGATTACAATGGCGCCTGCCGACGCCCGCGACCCATACAGGACGGCCGCAGCGGGGCCTTTCAGCACGTTTATCGACTCGATGCTCTCCGGGTTGATGTCGGCCAGACGGTTGGACGGCTGCGTACCAAACAGGGTGTTCTGGCTGAGGTTGACGTCGTTGCTGAAGATAATCCCATCCACCACAATCAGCGGCTGGTTACTGCCCGTGAAGGAGGTCGTGCCCCGAATGTTGATGTTGGTTGAGGCACCGGGTGCGCCACTGGACCCCGTGATGCTTACCCCGGCCAGTTTGCCCTGCAGGGCGTTCAGCAGGTTCGGCTCGGAGCGTTGAGACAGCAGATTCCCGCTCACTTCCTGGGTGGCGTAGCCCAGCGAACGCTTATCCCGCTCAATTCCCTGGGCGGTGATCACAATTTCGTCTAAGCTTTGGGCGCCACTCACCAGCACGATATTCAGCGTTGACTGGCTGCCAACGGCTACGTCCTGGCTGGCATAGCCAATATAACTGAAAATGAGCCGGGCACTGGGCTGTACGCTGATTTGGTAGCGTCCGCCGGCATCCGTTGTTGTTCCCCGGGTCGTTCCTTTTACCTGAACGCTCACGCCCGGCAAGGCGATGCCGTCTTCGGCTGCCGTAACGCGCCCGCTTACGGTTACGTCCTGCGCCAGGGCTGGCCCATAAAACAGCAGGAAAAGCAGACAGTTGCTAACGAATACGTTTTTCATGTTTGAGTAAAGATTGGATACATAGTAAAATCGTTTTCCCCAAATGACAGGGTCTGCCTGCTCAATTTGGTTAACCCCTATAAAGATTATCGTTTTTTTGGCCGTCGGCGGGCGACACGTTCCCAGCCCGCACCGGCAGACCGGCAAAGGCATACCGGAAACGCCCAGGACGCCAGGAACCCATCTTCGGCGCTCTAGCGGAAACCTTTGTACCCGTTGCGGGGGAAAACACATAAAGAAATAAGGTAATGTTTATCGGTATTAACTTCCTGACAGCGATTGCTGCCCATATTGAGCTGGCGAGAAACGATGATTAAATCACTGTATACGGCGGGGAAACTGCTTTCGCAACTGGATACCTGCAAGGGGTATTTTCAACCCTGGGCGAACCCATTCCCAAACTTGCGGAGTGAGGCCAGCGTGCTTGTGGCTGAACTCAACAACGGCCAGTTGGCGCCAGACCTGACCGTTGAAAACTTCGACCCGGCCCGGCTTGATAAATACTTGTTTCGGGAGGCTAAAGCCAACGCGACCAACGTAGTGCCGACGTTCTATCTCTATGCCCAGGCAACCACCGGCAAGCAATGGAAAAGCATTCGGACGATGGTGAGAAAAATTCGTCAGTCGATTAAAAATGTCAACCACAACTTTATCGACGATGAACAGATCGACGAAATAGAGCAACTGTTGCGACGCTTTCCGTTCGACCCCGCCGGACGGTACCTGTTCACGATCAAAATCAATGGCCTCTATTTTGGGGATATGGAAGCCTGTCGGGCACTGTTCACCGAGGACAAAATGGCCTATGCCGCTTATTGGAAAAAATCCTCGGCAAACGACAAAGTGTGCGCCGTAGGCTATGAGTACGTGCCGGAAGTGTGGGGTCGGGTAAGTACCCTGGGGTTCACCGTCGGGAAACCAGCTTTCTCGCGCAACGGATTCAATGGAGCAGACTCCTACAAGATGTTTCCGGTTGCTCCCGACGTTGTCCGGACGCTCGAAGGGGTCAAACGGCTGGTTCGTGAGCGTCTGTCCCGCAATTTCTTCGGGTTAACGTATTTTATCATGCCCCGTTTTCTCCAGGCTGTATCGGACGAACAGGCCGCCAGATTCTGGACCGAATTCCTGCTGAACTACAGCGCCGACAAGGGCGCCCGGAACCGCCCGTTTCCCTCATTCATCGACCAGGAACCGATCATCGGTGAACTCGTCGCCAATGAAATCCTGAACCGCAGTTCCATTGGCTATGCTATTTTTTTCTACGAAGAGAATCAGGCACAGTTTGCCATCAAACTGCACATCGCCGATATTCTGCCATCCCGGTTTGCCCGGCTGCTCAGCGTAAAAACGGCGGTCGACAGGTGCTATACGGGGCTGACCGACGGGGGGTTCGCGGGCGCTGACGGGCAGGCCGGGTTTACGGTCACGCTGGCCTCCATCAAAGATTATTTTGCCGAAAACAGGCTGGACAAGGGCCGCGACAACTGGGTATTCCGCCCCTACTTCTACCGAATTGTCGAAGCGATTTTCTACAACCAGCCCCTCGACCGGGAGCAGGTGCTTCGGGCGTTTGTAGCGGCCATTCGGGCCTCGTTCCCGGCGAATGACGTGCCGCATCAATTCAGCCGCGATGTTGGGCACACATTCACCCTGCTGCAGTTTTTCTATCAACTCAACCTTCTTTCTTTCTCCGGCATGGAACCCTCTCCCCCGCAGCCTGTTGGGCTGACACCCGAACTGTTTGAGCAGCAGCACCCGGATTTACTGACGCATCCGTTGCGCCGGGCCGCTTTTTATCTCGGCTGTGAAGCAGCCATGCTGCTGGCCAAACAAAAACGCTTTTACCGGAGCGAGCCGTTTCGGCAGCACCTGAACGGCCTGAATCTGGACGTGGCCCAACTGCGTAAAATTCACCTGAAACTGACCGCTAAAATCGGTGACTATACCGATACGGCGGTGACCGATAAACGCCATTTTTATGCAGCCGAACTGAGCCGGATTGCCGAACTCGACGCGCACATTGGCCCCGCGCTGCTCCTGGCCGGCAATACGCTCTCAAAGGCTGACATCTCCTATGCGTTTGCCGTCGGAATGACCCTGCAAAAGGCGTTCACCCACGAACAAATCCGCACTGACACCCTACAGAAAGGCAACCCTCCAGCGGTGTCAGGTTCTTAAATCTGACTCCATTAACATCGCCCAGCCGAATAACCAATGGCCCTGATTCAGAACCGCAGTGAACTCTTGTTTTTATACGATGCGAAGTACTGTAACCCCAATGGGGACCCGTTAGATGCCAACCGCCCCCGGATTGATGAAGAATCGGGTCGTTGTCTGGTTACAGACGTGCGCCTGAAACGGACCATCCGAGACTACCTGCTCGAAAACGGGTATAATGGCGAAGCGGGCAGCAAAGGCGATATTTTCGTTCGGGAGGTTGGCGGCAAACCCGTAACGGGCCTGGAGCGGGCCAAAGCCTATGCCAATCGGGAGGAGTACCTGCAAAAATTCATCGATGTCCGGCTGTTCGGTGGCGTGTCGGCGCCGAAGGCCGCGGCAAAAACAGCGGGACCTAAAGAAACGAGACGTAAAGCCGCCGGGCCTGCCTGGGATGAAGACGGTGCCGATAGCGAACCAATGGACCCTGAAGAGCCAGTCGATGCGGGCAAATTATTTCATTTTACCGGACCCGTGCAGTTTGGTATGGGCCGGTCGCTGAATCGGGTTCGGGAGACGTTCATCAAAGGCACGGGTGCCTTCACGACTAAAGAAACGTCCATTCAGCGAACCTTCCGGGAGGAATACGCCATAACCTACGGCCTGATTGCCTTTCATGGGGTGATCAATGAACAGGCCGCTGCGTATGTCGGAACCACCGACGACGACATTGCTTGCCTGACGACCGCCCTCTGGAACGGCACCAAAAACCTGCTCACCCGCTCCAAAAAAGGGCACATGCCCCGCCTGTTGGTCAAGATTGATTATACCGACGGCTTTTTTATTGGCGACCTGGTGGAGCGGCTCAGCCTGAAGCCTGAGATGGGCAAACACGAAGAAGCCTATGAAGACATCAGCGATTTTACGGTCGATACGTCGCGGCTGGTGGCCGCCCTGAACAAATACGCTGCCCGAATCAGCCGAATCACGGTTGAACAGGACGACCGCCTTCGGCTGTCGGAGCCGATTCCAGCCAACGAGCCATGAGCCGGCAGATCCTTATTTTCGACATCTGGGGCGACTACGCACATTATAAAAAAATTTACGCCACCACGTCGGCGGTATCCTACGCGATACCGCCCAAAACGTCGCTGTATGGCTACATGGGCGCCATTCTGGGCTTGTCGAAGGCCGACAATGCCTACCTGACGGCCTTCGCCGACAAACAGTGCTTAGTGGGCCTGTCGGTGCTGAACCCGATTGTGATGAAACGGCTGGGCATCAATTTGCGGCCTAACCTGAAGCGAACGGCCAATAATCCAAAACCGACCCTGCTGGAATATGTGTACCGGCCAGGCTATCGGCTATACGTTTCGCATCAGGACAGGCGCGTTCAGGATGCACTCCGCAGTGCTCTAATTGCCCACCGGAGCGTCTTCACCCCGTCGATGGGTCTGGCGGGATTGGTATCGAATTTTGCGTGGGTGGGCGAAGTAACCGCCAGCGCATCCCGCACCGATGTAGCCATCCCCATCCATTCCGTTATTCCGCGTAAGTACTTTCTGGCCTTCGATGAGGAAGCCCTGCTGGCCGGTGAAACCGAATTGATTGAGCAAAGCTTATTCGCCATCGAGATGAATACGGAGCGCGACGTGACAGAGCGCGACGATATTCTGCTGGAACGAAAAGGCAAACCCATTCAGGCGCGCGTGACGGAATACTATTCAGTTAATGGAACCAACATCATTCTCTTTTGACCGGCTTTGCCCTACTGCCGAACCACCCCCTGCCATGCCTACCCAAACCCTGATTCCGCTCACCACGATCACCTTTCCCGAAATAGCCCTGTCTACCCGCGACGGCCATAAATTGCGGGGCTATTTCGGGACGCTCTTTCGCGAACATTCACCCTTGCTACATAACCATCTGGAGCGTGACCAGGCCGACGGCCGGCATGAGCAACCCGACAGCCCGTGCCGGTATCGGTACGCCTATCCCTTAGTGCAATATAAAGTACTCAACCGGGTGCCAACCCTGGTTGGCCTGGGTGAAGGAGCCGGGCTATTGACGGCGTTGTTTCTGCAAATGCGTGAGCTTGCTATTGAAGGAAAGCGATTTCCGGTACATAGTAAACACATTCGGCATGAGCAAATCCCACTGGGCATGGCCGACACCCTGGTGGAGTACCGTTTTCAAACCCTGTGGATGGCCCTCAATCAGGCCAATTACCGCGATTACCGCCATTATTCGAAGACTGAACAGACGGCACAGCTCAGGCGGGTATTGACAAGTCAGATTCTGGCTACCTTCCGGGAGTTCAGCCTATGGTTAGCGCCACACGAACGGATAGTGGTGCAGTTGCTGCTGGATGAGCGGGCAACCCAGTTCAAGAACCAGACAATGGTGGCTTTTTCGGGTAGCTTTCTGGCAAATGTCGTGCTGCCCGAGGGCATGGGATTGGGCAAGGCGGTAGCGCGTGGATTTGGTGCCATTAAACCATGCAACGACACCCGCTCAAACGCCGTCTTTACCCCATAATCCTCAGCAAAGCAGGATTGAAACTCATGTTAATTTAATCTCTTAAAAACTTAATTTTTTTCAAGAGGTACTCCTGAACAAAGTAGGATTGAAACGGGCTGATGGCCGTTCATTGACCCACTAAGCCAGCCAGAGGAATACGTAGCTGCCGGGAATGGCTGGCCCAAAGCCAATTTAGATTCGCTGGCTGCTCCGATTCTGCCGGGCCCCGTTGCCAGTAGCAGCCGTTTAAAGCCTGACGAATCGACAGAATCAAACGAATCTATTTCGGTTCAACCTGGCACCTGAGTGCAACTACCCGCTATGATTTGCCAGGTCCCCTGCCGATAAGCCCACACCCGCAGATAGCGAAACCGCCCGCCCATGGGCTGCCCGGCGAAAACACCCTGTAGGTCGACCAGAACGGAAACGACGGCCAGCGATGGCAGCAACTGAATCAGGGGCTTCTGAGCGCCTAAAGCGGTCAGATACATCGTTCGGGAGCGGTGCGCTGCCAGATCCATTGCTTTCGTGTACAGGTTTCCATCCGGGCCGGCAAAGAGCAATTCATCGGCCAGTAAGGTGTCCAGCGTGTCGGCGTCTCCAGCCAGTTGAGCCTGCATGAGCTGTTGTTCAGCCTGCTGAATTTGTGTTAATTCCTTCATGTCAATGCCTGGACTTAATTGACTGCCATTACCTGGCATGAACGGCCGTAACGACGCCTGAGGGAAGTTTTTGGGGCGTGGTGGTCGGGCCAATGATCCGTATTCTGCCATTTTTCACCTCCATCCGGTCCATACAAACAACCCGTTCATCGCCGGTTTTATCGGTTCTTGCGTGGTAAACGCAGAACATTTCTTTACCGTCCGGCGAATAAGCAATGCTGTTATGCCCCGTGCCCGTTACCGAACCTCCCTGGTCGGTATTTTTCTGCAATATCGGATTGTTGGCCGCTTTTTTATACGGACCTAAAGGCGAGCTGGCTGTGGCGTACCCAATGGCATAATACCGACCGCCGAAATGATTGGCCGAATACATGATGTAATACGTATTGTCTTTTTTAAACGTGACCGAGCCCTCCGTCCAACGGCGGTTCACCTCGCGGGCCATAACCGACCGGCTTTCCCACTCGGCCTGCCTGTCGCTAAGGGCAACCGGTGGCCGCAGCACTAAAACGGGTTCGCCGATGACGCCTGAAAAATCGGATTTGAGTTCGATGCCATACACCCAGCTTTCTTCAATCTGGTTAAACCAACCGTTTTTCCGGGCTACATCGGCCACTTCGCTTTTGACCGGATGTTTGTAGCAGCAACGCGAAAAATAGAGGTAGGCTTTGCCGTTGGTGTTAAAAAACACATTGGCATCAATGATGGGATAGCCTGGGTCAAAAAGTGGTTTGTTAGCCAGGTCAACAAACGGGCCGGTAGGTTTGTCGGCAACGGCCACCCCAATCCGGAAGTTTTCTGCCTCCTTCATCGGGTTTACCTGCCACTGTGCGCTGTAAAACAGGTAATATTTTCCCTTCACCTCATACACTTCAGGTGCCCAGTAGGCCCCGTCCCAACTTGCTTTCGGATCGCTCCAGCCATTTTTATTGTTATGAAAATACACCTGACCTTCCGCCTTCCAGGTCACCAGGTCTTTGGATGAATAAGCCGCAAACCCCTTATCAGCACTGCCCGTGCCGTACATGTAATAGGTACCCTGGGTGTACAGAACGTAAGGGTCACCGAATTGTACCGGTAAAGGATTGGAAAAAGTGGCGTTGGCCGGGGCACTGTGCTGCGTTGGTTGTGCCAGGGAAGGGCGCAAAAACAGGCTGGTGAAACAGAAAAACAGGAGGATTGATTTTTTCATGACAACGGTCTTTTTTGGCTCTGGCTACGCCCGGCTCTTGTCGGGTTCGCCTTTCTACTACAGCCTCAAAGATATAAACGGAAAAACAGCGATTACCTAACTATCGGTTAATTACCTGATTCTCCTCAACTCAGGCTGTGTAAGATGCTGTTCAGTGCTCATAACACCGAATTTCAAACAAAGCACAGGGCACAACACCAGGGTAATTGTTCGTCAAATGAAGGGTCAGGCTGCCTGTCTCGATGGGTTGTTCAAACCGTATCGTATTGTTGGTCTGGTGATTATGCGGCTGATGGAAAATACGCTGCTGCTGGTCATTACACACTTCATAGGCCTGCACACAAAAGGGCGAAACCGTTTCGGGATGCACCATAATGACCGATTCGAGCGGGTGGTCGAAATCAGAATCGAACCGGATTTCGATTCGGCCGATTCGCTGACGTTCCGTCCAGCTCAGGGTTATGGTTGGATGCACATCGTCCAGTTTGGCTACCCAGGCATTCGGTTGATTGGTCGGCCGCTGAATCCCATTCCGAATCATTTCCGGCCCGAATAACTGAATGCCGGGGTGGATGTGCAGCGCAATATTTTGCCCGCCGGGTCGCCGTTCCGGACACCAGAACTCGAAGGTATCCACCCCAATATCGTCCGTTGGCTCCTGTTTGCCGTAATTCGAGACGGCAGGATTTACTTTATTGAATACGGATAAAACGCCCGTAACGCGTAACTGACTGTATTGCAGTTGAATGTGTTCATTTTGCATGAACATAACGAACACATACCCCGGCTCATCCAAACGGCTGTTAAAGGGCAAGTCGATTTCCTGCCTTCCCTTCGCAACGGGTATTGTATGCGTTTCCAGCGTTACATCGGGGGTGTGATTCAAGGCTTTACTGCTTCGTCGCAGCTCAACGGTTAGGGTTGTGGCCTGCGTAGCCGTAACGAAAGCCGTCATTCGCGGAACGGCCCCGACGGGCAGGGGTAGCAGTTGGGCCGCTGACTGAGTCAATGGCTGCCAGGGACCATCGGGGGGTAAATCCGTCAGGATAAATTCGCTGGATACAGACAAGGTGGCTTTCTTTACCAAATCAGCCTCATCCAGTAGAGCAAGGCCGGGAATATGCTGCCCGGTTTTTAGCAGTTCCTGCTGCAACGCCCGCATCTGGGCAGGCTCCGTGAGTTCGTGCGGCAGAAGATGACGGCGCGTGGCTAATGCCGCAGCCATCCCCACCGCCTGCCCGACGTGGGCGCCCGTAGCCATCACCCGCGAGGACCCAAAGGCCACGTGTGAGGCACTGATGATACGTCCGGCCAGAAATAAATTCGTGCTATTCCGGCTGTAAAGGCAGCGGTACGGAATCTGATAAATGCCTTTGCTGTGCCATTGATTGCAGCCCGGTTTCTCCGAAAAAATACCGTCGGCGGGGTGCAGGTCAATGGACCAGCCGCCAAACGCGACGGCGTCGGGATGGGTCCGCTGCTCAACCACATCCTGCTGTTTAAGCATGTAGTCGCCCTCAAACCGGCGGCTTTCGCGTTTGCCGGGAATCTGCCCTACCCACTCCAGCGTCATGGTTTCGGCTTCTGGAAACTGACCCGAATTTTTGATGTAATTCCAGACGCCGTACACTACTTTCCAAAGCTCCCACTTAATGGCTTCGGTATCGTGAACGGTATCGAGTCGCCCTCCGTACTCGATCCACCACAGTTGACAGCCGTACTCCTGCGCGTTGAAACGCTTATAGCGGGGAATTTTGGTGATGTCATCCAGCGCGTAGGCGGGGGGTACGAAGCGAACCGGTCGACCGGTATCTTTCGTGTAGAAATAAAGGGAATGGCCCAGCAGTTCACCATATTCGGCTGTGGGGGCAAACTTCTCGCCGAACTCCTCCCGGCTTTCGGCCCCCATCCGAAACGCAGCCCCCGCCTGAAACCCAACGATACCATCGCCCGACGCGTCGCAGAAAAGCGGTGCCACCAGATCGAAGAGGGTGCTGTTTTGGCTGCAAAAAGCTTTTACTCCACTAATGGTATCGGCTGACGATTTCTCCACCTCGTAAACCGCCGTGTTGAGCAGCAGCTTGATGTTGGCTTCTGAAACGACTTTCTCCAGCAGGATGGTATCGAAAATCAGCGGGTTGCCTTCCGGATTTCGGTAGAGGTTTTCCAGCAGCAGTTCATCAATAACGCCCCCTTCTCTGGCCCAGCGGTTGTTGTTACCCATGTGTGAGGTGGCGCCCAGGACCCACAGCCGTACTTCGGACGAGGAGTTGCCCCCCAGCACGGGCCGGTCCTGTACGAGCAAAACCTGTATGCCCGCCCGAGCCGCTGTGATGGCGCAGCAAACCCCCGACAAGCCCCCGCCAACCACAATGAGGTCGGCCTGGTGTCGGATGGTTTTTAGTGTTCGTTTATCAGTTGCCTGCGCGCGTATCATTCGTTGCGTCAATCGTTTGTGTGAGAATTGAGAACCCGGTTGGTTTAACGACTTCTACCGTCAGCGTTTTGTCGAAACCCCGTACCGGAAACGTTAGCGTGGTGCTTTGGCCCGGCTGTAAATAAGGAATAAGCCCCGTTGTGTTCCCCCTTTTTAAGCGGTAATTTTTGAGGGCGTAAGCCGGAAAGTCATTGCGGGCCGTTACGCGCAGGGTTACCGTCTGAACCCCCTCCTGGCCGGACTGCCAGCTTACTTTCTCGATGGTGACCGGGGCCATGCCGGTTTGGTGAGCGGTGTACAGGGGCCGTTTCGAGCGGTCGGCCCGGACCAGGCCCCACGGTCGGGTACCATCGGCGTTGGTCCCCGCATGGCGACTCAAATAATCATTAAACGACCACCACGAAGCGCCCACCACATAGGGTAACTGCCGAACATCGGCGAGAAACGTTTCGAGATGCGTAACCTGACCCGGTTCGCCATTCCTGCCATCGGCGCGGGTGCCGTATTCGCTGATGAAAATTGGTTTGTCGGGGTAGAGCGAATGAATGTGTTTGAGAACCGTTGCGTGGTTGCCGTAGGTGTTGGTCGAAATAAAATCGCAGTACTGACTGGCTTCGTCTTCGGGTCGTTTCGGCAACGTGTTCAGGCGCATGGAGGCAAAGGTATACAGCCGGGTGGGGTCCAGTTGGCGGGCGTAGGCAATCATGTCTTTTGTCCAGCGCTGACCGGCGGGTTGTTCGGAGAGGTATTCGTTGCCGACGCTATAAGCAATCACGCAGGGGTGGTTCCAGTCGCGCTCGGCCATCTCCCGAAACTGCTGCCGAAATTTGGTTCGGATGGTGTCGTTATCCATTTGGCGGGGTGTCAATTGCCAGTTGCCCGCTTCGCTGATGATCAGCATCCCATTATGGTCGGCCCAGTCGTAGATGGTTTCCGAAGGGGTGTAGTGCGTTAAGCGCTGAAGTTCCATCCCGGCTTCTTTCATCAACCGCATATCCTTTTCCACTAACCAGTCGGGTTCCAGCGAACCCTGCCCCGGATAATCGACAACGCGGTTGCCACCGGCTACCTTTATCGGCTGCCCATTGAGCAGCAACTGCGTATTGCGAACTTCGACTTTACGAATGCCGAAGTGGGTCTGAACGGTGTCGGTGCCCGCAATTATCCGCACAGCATACAACGTGGGCTGGTCGATGCTCCACAGCGTTACGTCGGCGGCTTTCAACGCGGTCTCTGCTTCCAAAACGACCGTCTGCCCGGCTCCTACCGAACCAGCCGGCTGTTTCCAGGTAAGGACGATGGGTTTGCCATGTTGCGCTACCTGAAAGGCAAGCTTCGGCGTAACCGCCTGCCCACCTGCATTACGGATTCGGGTTTTAATTTTCAGGGTGGATGTGCCGTTGGTTAAGTCCGGCACCGCTTCCGTTTTTATGTTTTCGATGTAGACCTCCGGCTCAACGGTCAGGTAAACGGGACGGATGAGACCGCCGTAATTCAGCCAGCCCGGAAAAGGGTCGTTCGGCTCGTTGTTATCTTTGGCGCCCGGAATCGTGCCTGCTTTCCAGGTGTTATTATTGACCGAAACAGCGATGGTGTTGGCTGACTCACCGGACTGCCCTTGTTTTAGGTAGTCGGTTATGTCGAACTGAAACGGAGTATAGCCGCCCTCATGCGTACCTACTTTCCGGTTGTTTAGCCAGACCGATGTCTCGTAATAAGCCGCATCGAAATGCAGCATCACGCGTTTGCCAGCGGTCGGCTGCCAGGGAAAAGTCCGGCGATACCAAACCGTTCCGGTATAAAACTGATAGCGCGGATCGACGGAGAAGCAATGCGGAACCGTCACCTTATCCCAGCGATTCAGGGGCGCTTCTTCCCGATACCACTTCCCCGTTTCGCCAGCGTCCATCGGGTCCATCGCAAAACGCCACTCGCCATGCAGCGGTATCGCATTGGGGTCCCGAATGGTGTGTTGGGCATAGCTCGTTGAGATAATCCATACCGTCAATAATGCGGAAAGAACGTTTCGTATGTGTAGCATGTACTGAGATTGGTAGCGACTTATGAATCAGAACGCTTTGTTTTATATTTGTAAAAAGAATTATAGGTATGGCCGCTTCTCAACCGATACCCACCAAACTAAGCAATCTCCAGATCGAATTGCTGAAGTTGTATCCTTACACCGTTTCCGAAGCGGAGTTGACGGATATCCGGCACCTGCTGGCTGGTTATTTTGCCCAAAAAATTGATACTGAAATGAACCAGTTGTGGCAGGAAAAAGGCTGGAATGAGCAAACCATCGAGCAGTGGAAGGCGGAGCATCTGCGTAGCCGTACTGCTTAATGAGAATTGTACTCGATATTAACGTTCTGCTTATCGCGCTTCCTGTTTCGTCGCCGTACAGACTAATCTTTGATGCCTTAAAAGCCGGCAAATTCGACTTGGTTTTGAGTAATGATATTTTGCTGGAGTACCATGAGAAGTTAGCCGAGAAAACGTCTCCTGCCGTTGCCGATAATGTTGTCAAACTTCTTCTTTCGCTTGATAATTGCATCCTACAGTCGGTGTATTTTGAATGGGGCTTGATGCACAATGATGCCGACGACAATAAATACGCAGATTGCGCTTTAGTATCAAACGCTGACCATTTAGTCTCGGAAGACCGGCATTTTTCTATTCTTCGTGACATTGCCTTTCCTCGCTTATCCGTTATTCGAATTGATGAGTTTCTCGATTTGCTGCGGTCCTGATGGCAGTTGAACGCGCCGGGCTGCCTGCCAGGGAATCAGTGCCAGTCCTAAAACTACGACTGAGATTGTCGCCGTTATTCCGGCTCCCTGTGTCGTGAGGAAACTTAAACCCGCCAGCATCAGGGCCGTGAAGGCCAGTGACCCTGCAATGACCCGCAGGCCAAACCGATTCTGTTTCCGCACGGCAAGGGCTTCTTCGGGCGATTCGGCCTGGGCATCGTCCCGCTTTTGCTGCCGGGCAATCAGGTACTGGTAATGCTCATTAGCGACGGCTCCTCCCGACCGCTGCCATAGCTCATAGCCCAGCAACAGCAGAAAAGGAAGGCCAACACCAATGATGGTTTCTTCGCCCCGCGTCAGCTTAAAATTCAACAGTAAAGGAGCCAGTAGTTTAAAGAATAAATTGACCGTCAGGCCGATGCCGGTAATCCAGAGGGTAGCCCGGCTGGTCAGGCGTTTGGAGAACAAGGCCCAGAGCGGAGGGGCCAGCAGCGGTCCACCCGAAATAGACGATATGCTCAATACCACCTCAACAATGCCGCCCGCTGCCGGAACCAGCAGCGCAATACCAATCATGCCTAAACCAAACAGCCAGGATGACCCACGGGCCACCCGAATCAACTGGCGGTCCGATGCCGTTGGGTTCATCAATCCTTTGTAGATATCGTTGGTAAACACAGCCGAAACGACATTCAGGGCGGTGTTGGCACTGGCTGAGGTCGAGAAATACATGCCCGTTAACATCAGACCCAGTAAACCCGGTGGCAACACGAGTTTGCAAATCAACAGGTACGCATTTTCGGTGTCGAGGCCGGTTAGGGAGGGGTTGATGACTTTATAAATCATAGGCGGCAGCATCCAGATTACCGGGCTGATCAAGTACAGACCGGCAAACAGAAAGGCTACTTTTCGGGCCGATTTTGGACTGTCCACACTCGTGTATCGTTGGACGAACGTCCAGTTGCCACCGATGTAACAGATGTGATAGAGCACAAAAGCCGCCACGAAGCCGAAGGTGTATTCACCGTTCAGGAGGTTGAAAAAATCGTCCGGCACCGCGTTCACGAATCCGTCGAGACCGCCTACCCGGTCGAGCGACAGGGGCAGCAAAATGAATACGGCGGCTGACAGGACAACGAACTGCAAAATATCTGTCACCATCACCGCCCAAAGACCACCCACGGCGGTATAAGCGATCATAAAAAATCCCAGCCCGATGGTACAGGGCACTAAGGGCAAATTCAGGGATATGCTCACCAATTTAGCCACGGGGTAGAGAACCGACCCTTTGATGAATAGCGATACCAGCGTAAAAATGAAAATGTACACTTTCTGCACCGTTGCGCCCAGCCGTTCCCGGATAAACTCAGCGGCTGTCAGGGCACCGGTCTGTTTCCAGCGCGGGGCCAGATACAAGCCCGTCACCAGCGCCCCGATGCACATGGTCCACTGAATGGTGATGGCGACCCAGCCGTGTTTGTAGGCAATCGACCCCCAGGCCACAAACGTACCGGCGGAGAAGAAACTCATGAACAGCGACAGGCCACCGATAAACCAGGGCACCGCTTCGCCCCCGGCGAAAAACGATTTCAGGTTCCGGCCGGTTCGGGCAAACAGCATCCCAATGGTCAGCACAAAAGCCGAGAAAATGACAATGACGGCGGTGTCGATGGTGGTGTTCACTATTTATCTAATTTTACGGCCAAAACCGTGACTTGTGCAGTATCCAGCATATTCATTTTACCAGGTTATGAAAGCTACCAAAGAACCAGTCACTCCGGTAACTGTGCCGACGCGAATCCTGAAAGGAAAAGACGGTCGGGAGCCTTTTGCTGACAAGATTGCCAGGGCTGATGAAACACTAAAACGAGTTGGCCTTCCTGAGGACCCCAGAAAGCGTCGGTAAGCTGGCTCGTTTCCCTGCACAAAAGCCGAGAAGATGACAATGACGGCGGTGTCGATGGTGGTGTTCATGTTTTTTAGCGTAAATCCACTTCCAGAACGCGCTGACCAAAGCCCGGCAAATCAAGCGAAATGGCGTCCGGTGAAACAGTCTGTCCGGAAGGAAGCTGTCTGATGCCCGCTATGCTTTTTTGCAGAACAGCGGAATTCAGCGTTATCGTGGCCTTCGTTGACTGAACCCGGTTGTTAAGCAGCATTACATACAGCTTCTTCTGGTCGATAGAACGGGCCAGCAAATAATCGACAGCCGGGCTACCGGTCTGCACCAGTCCGTCCTGAATCAGCAGGCTGGCCGGCCGACCGTATACCAGTCCGGGGTTGAATCCATAGGTCTGGTGCGGGCCAACTTTAGGGGTTACAAAACCGCGCGGGAAACCGATTTTTCCACCAGAGCGCAGTTCCGCTTCGGCCATCAGGTAATCGGTTAACCAGCCAATCTGCCACCAGGCGTGGTGCGGATACGGTCCGGCTCCCCTATTCATGGCGTTCCAATAGTACGAAGCTACACTTGTTTTTGGGTCGACGAAGGCATCGCGGCCAATGGCACCGGCGCGGGCCATATCGGCAAAAATAGGTTCGTTGGTAAGCTGGTACATGCGGATAAATAAACCCGCATGGCTGCACAACTGGATGGGTCCCGCCCGGTTGGCCGAGCCGAAAATACCGCCATGTTCAAAACTCAGCCCCGACTGACTGATCTCCCAATCTTCGCGGGGTGTACCGTTAACGGTTTTTGGTTGATGGCTGGCAATGGGATGGGTATAAATCGAGGTCGTGTAGATTTTGGCCGCTGTGATGGCGGCATCTTTATAGCGGCCATCCTGGGTCAACTCATACAGGTCCAGCAATGCCTGTGCCGACTGACCCGTGGCGAAATCGGGGGCATAGCGGGCATCCCCACAAACGCCCAGAAAGCTCCCCGTTTCAACGGCGTTTTTAATGAACCAATCGGCTCCTTTGCGGGCTGCTGCCAGGTATTTTGGGTCCTTCAGCAGCCGATACGCTACGATTAACCCGTAGAAGGTGGGCCGCACATCCTGAATATCCTTAAAAATTTCCTGCTCAGAATGCCGGTCGTAAGCCACAGCCCAGTGCCCATCGGACTGCTGCCAGGTCAGCAACCGCTCGGCACCCAGGCGCAGCCGCTCGTTCAGTTCGGCATTGGCTGGCTCAAACAGGAGCATATTCCCAATGTCGAGCATCGTGTAATAGGTCAGACCAATCGGTTCGACCACTTCGCCCCACTCTTCCACAAATCGCTGCGATTTTGCCAGATAGTACTGCCCTTCGGGAGCGCCCTTGAAAAAGCTGTTCCCGGTCTCCTGCTGGGCCAGTTTAAAATTCAGCGCGTAGGGAAGTACGTTACGGGTCAGCAGCGAATCGTGCGTGGCGTTGGCCATCATCCACATGGCGCCATAGTCCGAATTTTTCATGGCGTCTTTATTGGACCCCACCACGCCCCCCAGATACGATTGCGCGCCAATCGTTCTGCCCTCAAATTCCTCCCTGTTCCACAGCGACGTTTTCGGGTCGGTCAGGTAGTGGTGCATTTTTTGGATGCGGTCGGTCAGTGACTGGCTGGACTGCCGCAGGGCCAGCGTTTCCCGAAACCGGTAAATGTCATAAACCGCGTGATTCAGCGCCCTGAACCAGTCGCCATCGGTCAGGCTGTACCGAAAGGTGTAGTGAATTGCTTCGCCCGTTTTCAGTTTGGATGCTGGCTCACCCAACACCGGGTAATAGAGCGTTGGCGAAAGCTGGGCCTTGCGGTTCATGTGCGACAACCCGATGTTCCAGTCCGTTTGGGTGCTTTTGTCGCTGGCCCAGGGGTCACGCGCCAGGCCAGGTTCGGGAATAACCGAAACCGTAATGCCGTTTTTGGTGCTTACCATCGGGCAGAGCGTACTGGCGCATCGTTCGCGGTAAACGACGGGCAACGACGGGATGCCGTGCCCATACGCATAGGCTGCCGCAAAATTGGGCTGGAGTTTATTGCCCTGAAAATAACCCGGCACGGTTGCCCAGGCCAGATTCTGTTCCGTAACGGGAGCCAGCGTTGGACTCGCCAGTGAGAAATAGCCATCCTTTTTTGCCGTAAGCATCTGCCTGACAATAATATCAGTCGGGAATTTAGGGTCGAAAGCCCATTCTGTGCTGACGGTAGCCACGTCCGTTTCCTGCCGAAACGACAGGCTGTTGTTCCCCATTTGTTTCGCTTCTTTCGGGAAAAAGTGGAACGCCTGCCCGGCCGTATTGAGCGAAACCGGATTGGTGCTTTCGGCCCACTGGACTTGCTGATAATGGTATTTTGGTCCCGGAAACACCTCACCCATCCGGTCTTTAAACACCATCCCGGGTTTCTCCGAAGGTTTTTCGGCGGCATAAAGCAGGGTATTTTCGCCGGAGGGCACAGCCAGATTTAACCATTGACTGCCTTTCCGAACCGCCACCTGCCCGATGGTCCAACCCGCCGGTGTATTTTTCCAGATAACCCTGACGCGCTCATTCGCCAGCGATAGCGGCTGGTTCGGCTGGGCCTGCGTAGTGGTCCAGCAAACTGTTAAAATCGCAATTATCCAGCTATAACGCATCGTGTGAGAGTCGAGGTTGGGGGTAATTGACGTGTCTACTTCCAGTCTGCATTTTGCTCCAGCTTTGAATTGGCGTTGATTTCGTCCAGCGGAATGGGAAAGTACCGGTTTTTGGCGGTCGGGGTTCGGGTTGGATAGACGTTATTAACCGCCTTCGGGATAACCGTCAGAAAGGTGTTGGTCCGGGTGAGGTCGTACCAGCGGTCGCCTTCGCCGAAAAACTCCCACGACCGTTCCTGAAGCACCGCATTGATGAAAGCCTCTTTACCCAAACCAGCCGTGAGATCGGCTAAGCCCACCCGCTTCCGAACCACATTGATAAAGCCATAAGCAGTTGCCGTCGGCCCATTCAGTCGGGCTTCGGCTTCGGCAGCTATCAGGTACACGTCGGCTAACCGGAGTATAGGAATGTTCGGCAGATTGCCAACGGTCGAAATGGGGTCCTGGTATTTTTTCAGAAGCACCCCCTGCGTTGTAATGGGCGTGATGCTCCGCTGCGGGACGAGTTTGTTGCTCTTGTCGACGTAGGTCGTATCCAGCAGCAACCGTCGTTTATCGGCTGGATTGAATGAATCATAAAACGATTGGTAAACAAACATTGAGCCGAAGGTAGTCCGGCCATATTCCAGTCCGGTGCTGGCCGGTGGGCCGCAAAGGCCCGTTAGCTGGTGCCCCCGGCTGGGACTGAATCCACCTTCTGACTCATACGCCCACATGTTTTCTACCCGGGCCAGGTCTTCTTTGTCATACCGGTACACATCGCGTATATCGGCCATGAGCGAATACTTACCGGCGTTAATCACCTCCTGCGCTTTCTTCAAAGCTGTTGTCCAATCTTCGTTGTACAACGCTGCTTTCGCATAGAGCGCTGCAACAACTTCTTTGGATGGGCGCCCTTTCTCGATGCCCGGACCCGACACCAGGCCCGCATTGCTGGCCTGATCCAAATCACTATAAATCTGCTTATATACATCGGCTTTGGGACTTTTACCGACAATGGCTTCGGCCTGCGTGGCACTGGCTTTGGTTTTTACCGGCACATCGCCGAAGTTTTTCGTCAGCATCCAATGATAAAACGCCCTCAGAAAATACGCTTCGCCAATAATCTGCTTTTGGCGCGTCGGGTCCATACTCGCCGACGGGACCTTCTCGATAATCCAGTTTGCTTTCTCGATGCCATCGTAGCACGAAGACCAGATTTGCTGGGGCGACTCGGTAATTCGTCCGGCGCTCTTCTGGGTTGTGTAGTTCGGGTCGTAAGTAAACAGCGTGAGCGTATTGCGGCCCACCACCGCCCTGGGATACGACTGGTCGGCACTCAAATCAGAAACAATCGTCAGCACCGGACCAACAGCCATATCGGCCATGGGGTCATATACCGCAATCAGACCCTTCTCGGCATCGGCGGCCGTTTTGTAAAAGGCTTCGGTATAAATCGACGAGTAAATGGTTTCGTCCAGTTCACAACCGACCAGACCGAAGGCAACAAGTAGAGGAAGGATTATCTTTTTCATGAGTTTGAAGAGTTGTCTGAACCGGGATTTATGGGATTTAACTGACTATGATTTTGCCAATAGGCTTTCTGTGAAAGCAAAATCATAGTCAGTCAGTTAAATCATAAAAATCCCGGTTCAGAACGTGACCTGCAAGCCGCCCAGAAACGACCGGGCAGGTGGATAAACTAAATTGTCGACGCCAATAACGGTATTGCTGCCCGCGTAGGTGTTCACCTCCGGGTCGAAGCCGGTGTACTTAGTGAGGGTGAACAGGTTGTTGCCGCTGGCATAAATCCGGATGCGCTGAATCCCCTTGATTTTGGGCAAGGTGTAGCCGAGCGTTACGTTCTTACAGCGCACGTAGGAGCCATCTTCAACAAATCGGCTGCTCACGGGCAGGCGGCTGCTGAGGGCCGCACTGGCGTATTCCTGGCTGGGATTGGTGGGCGACCAGCGATTGGCTACACCCGCCAGCAAGTTGCGCTGACCTAATGGCGTTTCGAACGCAAACCGGGCCTGATTGAAGAGGTCGTTGCCCTGACTACCGGAGAGAAAGACGCTGAAATCAATGTTCCGGTAAGCCAGATTCGTCGAGAAGCCAAAGATGAGTTTAGGGTTGGGATTGCCCGTCACGGTCTGGTCGCTGGCATCGATCTTCCCGTCGCCGTTGAGGTCTTTCAGTTTATGCCCGCCCAGCCGCCCATCATAGCCTGGCAGAATGGTTTCGCCCGTTTGGTTGATGCCATCGAAGACGTAGGTTTTGAAAAGCCCGAGGGGCTGCCCAACGCTCAGAATGCTATACGTCGTCACAAACCGCTCCTGCGTGGTGCCCCCATCCAGGTCGAGGACTTTGTTGCGGTTTATGGTCGCATTGGCCGATACGTCCCAGCGGAAAGCACCGGGCAAAATCCGGGCGTTTGCTGCCAGTTCAACCCCTCTGTTTTCCAGCGATGCAAAGTTGCCCGTGATGCTGCCATAGCCCGACGATAGCGGCAACGTCTTGATATACAGCAGATCGCGGGTTTTCTTATTATACACATCGATCACAAAACTCAACCGGTTATTGAGCACACTGATATCTAAACCGATGTTGGCCTGGGTCGATTTTTCCCAGCGCAGGTCGGGGTTGGCAATGCCCGATGGGTTGATTCCCGTCAGGTAGGCATGGTTGAACTGGTAGTCGCTGCCCGACGACGAAACCGTTGCCAATGACTGATAGGGCGAAATACCACCGGCATTTCCGGTCAGGCCGTAACTGGCCCGCAGTTTTAAATCCGACAACCAGCCTGCGTTTTTCAGGAAGGGTTCTTCGATGATGCGCCAGGCCGCCGATATGGCCGGAAAGAAACCGTATTTATGGTTGGCCCCGAACTTGCTCGACCCATCGGCACGGGCGGTCAGGTCCAGAAAATACTTGTCTTTATAACCATAATTGATCCGGCCCAGATACGAGTCTAGCCGCTCTTTGGTGCGGCTGCTGCTCACCGTTCGGGTTAGGGCAAGTTGCAGGGCTTCGTTGGCGGTAGCGTCATTGGGGAAGCCGGTGGCGTTAATGGTATTGCTGTTGGCCAGGTTACTCTGACTGGCAAACACGCCTGTAAACTTCAGCGTGTGGTTCGTAGCCATCGTCCGGGTGTAGGTCAGAATGCTTTCGTGCAGTAAAACAAGGCTGTTCGCATTCCCTTTGGAACCCGACCCGGAATTGTCGTTCAGGTCGGCCGCATTCACAATGGACCGGGGCGAATAGGTGTTCCGCAAACTATTCTGCAAATCGACGTTGAACGACGCCCGGTAGGTCAGTCCCCGCAGCAGATTGACCTCACCGTAGACGTTGGCCAGGGTGCGCTGAATACCAATTTTATTTTGAATAGCTGCCAGTCCCAGCGGATTCGTCACTTCCCGGTATTGGCCGGTTGCCTGCTCACCAAACGGAAATACGCTGCCATCGGCGCGGTAAGGCTGCAGATTTGGGGGCGCACCGACAGCCGACCCCAGGATGCTGCTGGTGATAAAGTCGCCATCGCCGAGGCTGGTGGTGCCGTAGGGAACCCCTTTATTGATGGAGTAGCTCCCCAGCATACTCGTGCCGACTTTGATCCGGTCGCTGATGCGGTGGTCGACATTGAGTCGGAGCGAATACCGCTGAAAGCCCGAATTGAGGATGACCCCCTGCTGGTTGAAATAGTTGAGCGATAAGGCCAACTGCGTTTTCTCGGAGCCGCCGTTGATGGTCAGTTGGTGGTTCTGGATGGGCGCCGACCGGAAAACCAGTTTTTGCCAGTTGATACCTTCCCCTAAACTGGCGGGGTCAGGATAAATCGTCTTTTTAAACGCTTCGTTTTCCAGTTCGGCAAACTGAGCTGCCGGCAGCACTGGCAGCATTTTCGACACGTTCTGAACCCCGTAATAGCTTTCGTAGCTTACGCTGGTTCGGCCTGATTTACCCCGTTTAGTCGTAATCAACACTACCCCATTCGCGGCCCGCGAGCCGTAAATAGCCGTGGCCGACGCATCTTTCAGCACTTCTACCGATTCAATATCGTTGGGGTTTATCGTTGACAGGGGGCTTATGTCCGTCAGGCCTCCCCCATTCGAGATCTGGATGCCATCCACAATATAAAGCGGTTCCGACGTGCCATTGATGGAGTTCGTTCCCCGAATCCGGACGCTGACATTGCCGCCCGGTGCGCCTGAATTCTGCACAATCTGAACACCCGCCACCCGGGCCTGAATACCCTGTGCTACGTTCACAACGGGCGTTTGCACCAAATCGGCGGCTTTAATGGAGGCAATCGAGCCGGTCGTTTCAATTTTGCGCTGCGTACCGTAGCCCACCACCACGACTTCGTTCAGGGACCGGTCGTCGGCTTTCAGCACCACATCAATCATCTGCTTAGTCGACAGGGCAATTTCCTGCGTTACGTAACCAATGGACGAAAATGTCAGCGTAGCCTTATCCTCGTTCACTGTTAGGGTGTACTGTCCATTGGCGTTCGTCGTTGTCCCCTGCTGAGCACCTTTGACAACGACGTTGGCCCCCGGCAGTCCTTCGTTTGTGGCCGAGTCGGTCACACGCCCCGTAATCATTGTGGTTCGGGGCGCCTGCGCCTGCCCCGCTAACGTGACCAGCAGCAGACTAATCAGGCTGACCACCGTTCGTACTGATAAACTGGATTGCATAGGTCAAACAGCGTTAACTGCCTTTTTGGTTTAGGAGTTATAAGATTGAAAAAATACAATTCTCTTGATTTTCCCATGTAATTCAAAATGGGTACTCATGTAAAGCGATTTGGCATTAATGTTCCAGCGGGAAGAGCAAACTGGTTCTTTTTGCCGATTATTACTTGATGTTAGGTCAAAATATCAATTCAGCCAAGATTTTTTTGACTTATTTCATTGGGAATGTTCCCAATTTTTTGGGAACATTCCCAATGAAATGGTCAAGCCGATAAGAGCGTGTGGAAGACGCAGGCGGACTCCGTTTGAGCAAAATTAGATTAATTATATTTTCTGTATTTTTTATGGCTACTCACCAGACAACGATCATCGATATTGCCCGCGCTCTGGGGCTGTCCAAATCGACCGTATCACGGGCCTTAACGGGTCATGCGAATGTGAATGAGAAGACGCGTCAGCGCATCCTCGATATGGCGGCTCAGGTCGACTACCAGCGAAACCAACTGGCCATCTCCCTCCTGACAAACCGTACCGGAACAGTGGGGATTATTGTACCGGAATTTATCAGTTTTTTCTTCCCTAAAGTCATTATTGGGGCGCAGGAGGAACTGGCGAAATCGGGCTATAATGTCGTGATTTGCCACTCAAATGAGTCATATGAAACGGAGGTGGCCAATGCAAAAGCGCTCCTGGCCAGCCGGGTCGACGGCCTGATTGTGTCGCACACGAAGGAAACCCGCAACTTCGACCATTTTAAGGTATTCCAGCGGAAAGGCATCCCGGTGGTGTTTTTCAACCGGGTTTGCGAAGAGATGAACGTATCGACCGTAACGGTCGATGACTATCAGGGGGCGTTTAGCGCCGTGGAGCATCTGATTCAAACAGGCCGACGCCGAATTGCTCACCTGGCCGGACCCGATACGCTCGCCAACAGCCGTAACCGGCTGAATGGGTACCGGGATGCCCTTAAACACTATGCACTGCCCATCGATCCAGAGTTGGTTATCGCCTATGATCTGAATCTGGACAAGGCCAATATCTACGTCAATCACCTGCTTAATCTGCCCAATCCTCCCGATGCGCTGTTTGCCATGAACGACCCCACCGCACTCGAAGCCCTGAACGTAGCGAAACGCCGGGGCCTTCGCGTACCCGATGATCTGGCGATTGTGGGCTTTAGCGACGACCCGATGTCGGCCCTTATTGAGCCGGGCCTGACAACCGTAGCGCAGCCCGTCAATGAAATTGGTCGGCAGGCGGCCCACCTGTTACTAAGGCAACTGCTGGCTAAAGAAGACGAATATCAACCTGAACGAGTTATTCTGCCAACCAATCTGATCATCCGCGGTTCCACCGTTACGTAATGTATGGGGCGCTGCGACTCGCAGGCGGCTGACTAAAATTGTTTTCTTACCCTGACTATGGGCTTATAGGCGCTGTATTTCAGCCAACTAAACTAACGCAGTCGCACACCGTCTGCTATTACGGACCGATGCTGCCCGGACTATTTATTGACAGAGTGGCCATCTCGTGCCCAAGGTTACTCCCGCCTTTGCCTTATTCGACTACGTTCTGTAGCCGATATTAGCCTTCCCCCGAATGGCTATAATGGCTGCCTGATACAACCACCGTTGTTGCTGGCTTCCTCTCCAGCCGCCGGTTTTAGGGTTATTTCCACCGCTTTTAAAGCCAGGTCCGCCTACAGCATAGTCTCCCCCATAGGCGCTGTCTGGATGTAGTAGTTTTGATTCGTCAGCGGGAAATAGACACCCAGCGTCCTGATTGACTCAGGTGACTGAAGCCGCTCCAAACAGAATCGAACGTTTCACTTTTTCAATTACACAACAATCTCTGTTTCAACCATGAAAACTCTACGCGTAATCGCCATTCTGGCCCTCTCAGGTACTCTGGGTTTAACTTCCTGCAGCAAAAAAAGCGACGATGTGATGCCGGTTCCAACCCAACCTACGCCCACCACACCAACCACCCCGACCACCACACCCGGTCAATCGACCACGCAGACCACATCGGGTTTCTTTACAAAAATCGACGGCAAGGAGTTTCGCCCCGACTTAGGCTATGCCCGGGTAGCGGCCCCCGGCAACGATGGCTACTACGCAATTTATGGCCTCGACAGCCAAACCAGCGATGTTATCATGATTGCGCTGCCTTATTCGGCCCTGATAGGCACGCATAAATTAAGCTACGTTAATTTCGGTGCGTTTTCCTTAGGCAACGGCACCGACTCCTTTTCCACCCGGGTGCAGCCCGGTGAAGGCACCGTTACGATAACCAACATGACAACTACAGACGTTGAAGGTACGTTCTCCTTCACCGCCTACAGCGACAAAGGGGTCAAGCGTGCCATCACTGAAGGCAAGTTTAAGGTGCCTTTCAAATAAAGGACTGTAGGTAGCCCATATTGCAACGGCCAGCTTTGTAAGGAGCTGGCCGTTTTTCTGGTTAGGATGCTTTCGTTTGCAGAAGCCGTAGCTACTGAAGTTATCCATGGCCATACCCAACTTCACTGGACAGGCATCACCGCATCGGCACCCCGACGAAATTGTGGTTTGCATTCGCCCGGATAAGCCTGTTGGGGGGTTAGGCGGGAAGCCGGCGTTAACGTCCGCTCATACTCCAGAGCCTCATTCATGGCCCTATGATACTGCCTGAAAACCTGTTGCACTAAGGCAAGACGGCGTCGGGCAACGGGCAATACGGCCCTGTTCTTCATGGAGACCACCGCCGACTCCGGCCCGGTACGTTCCAGACTAACTACATACGCCGGGTTGACCAGATAGCCTTTATGCACCCGAATGAAGTCAGGCAATAAAGCTGTGTAGTGACGAAGTGGGTAACACGTTAAGACGCGCCCGCCTTTCGAGAGATAAAACCAGGAATAATTGCTGTCACCAGCTACATACAGTATATCGGTTAACAGCATCGACGTCTTTAAGCCAGGTAATTTAGTCATGTGCGTGAATTGAACAAGAGTGAACCGAATTAATCTGTTTTTGCGAAGGCCGCCCGGCGCTGGAAGTCAGCCGATGGATAAGGCCTCACAGGGCAGGTAACCGGTGGACGTTCGCTGGGTTAAAGGTCAGCCAATGGGCGTACTTGTTCTGCCAGTTTTGGGTTAAAGAATGGCAATTTTGGGTAAGTCTCCGGGCTGCATGGACAGCTACGGGACGAGTTGTTGAAACAGGCGACAGGCAAACGACAGGCCACCCGAGAGAGCAGGGTGCTGCGATCAAAAATTAGCCTGTTGGCACTTACAGATGAGTAGGATTTAGCGAACGGCCCGGTTTGGGCGTGACGCCCTGAATTTTCATAGTCAGAATGGTATAATTATACCAAGCAGATCACGTCTATGTCAGCGATTCGGGAACAGATGGGTCAGTTGATCCGGCAACGACGAACCCAAAAGGGGCTAAGTCAGGAGCAATTAGGCCGTAAATTAGGTATTGGCCGAACAACGGTTTGTCGGTATGAAGCAGGCGACCAAAACTTCACCGTCGATACAATTCAAAAAATAGCCGATGCCCTAAAGGTTAAGCTCACCATTGTTTTTGAGTAATTTACCAATACTATATACTACACTATGGCCGGGCAAAGTTGGTACGCCCTGCCCGGCTCCATAACGCCCGCAAACCGGCACTATCCTTCTGAACCGGACCTGAACTGCGTCGGGTCTGATTGCTGCCCTGATGACAGTTCGTCAGAAAAAACAGCAAGTTTGTTAGATATCAGGAAGTTATACTAAATTTACGGCCTCACTAAGTTCGTCAACAACTCCGTGACCAGGAAACCCCCGCCTTCATCAAAAGACACCCTGACCGGTGATGAATTTTACCGACTGTTTGATAAGTATGTGCAACAGGTGGCCGACACATATCGCCTGCCGAGGTCTGTCCAGAATCAGATCAAAAGCCGGGCCAAACGGCCTAAGTCTTAATTAATTGGCGTTAAGGAGCGATCTTCTGGCCAGACGGACTGCTGAACTGATCCATAATGTGCTGTACGGCGTTCAGCGCATCCCCAACGGAAAGCTCCCGGGTCTGGGCAATCCATAACACCGTGTCGACAATCAGGTAGGCATCAGGATCCTGATGATACGCCCACCATACGGTATAGGCATCGGCATACTCATGCCCGGTTTGGCCTGCGATCTGAACCAGTAGCTCAACATCGGTAGGTAGCGGATTGCTGCCACAATCGACAAACGACTTTGAGACTGATTTCTTACCCATACATTCACTTCTTAAGAATCGACCCTGGCGTTACACAGGCAAAAATGATACCAGGCCCTGCAACAACCATGATCGCTCAGCAACCCGTGCACAGAGCAGGCCGGATCCATAAGCCGCACGCTCAACCCACGGCCCGGACACCCCCACCTTAAGGATACAGGTCTCCATCGGCAGGAAAAGCTGGTTTGGCTACAGCAATAGTTTGATTAGTTACCTAATTACCAGAGGATTGGCAAGAATGTTGTGGAGTAAATCAAGCACAAATGAATTTAGACACGCGTAGTAGCAGACGCAGGATTATGGTATTTTACCTGAATCATCGTCAGTGGAATACCGACGATCTACTCAACTGGCCCCCGCTACGGATTTATGATCGTAGTGAGGGAGCACAATGGCTGCCGGTGAGCGATCTGATGTATTTGGAAAGTGAGCTGAATTATACCTGGCTGCACTGGGCCGACGGCCGGCGCGTGTTCATACCCCGTACCCTGAAATGGTTCGAGGACAAACTACCGCCTGCCTGGTTTTTGCGCCTGCACCGCCACTGCCTGGTTAACCGTCGGTATATCGAGCGGGTGGAGATGACCCTGACGGGCCGGCTTTATCTGCATACCGGCGTTGTCCTGCCTGTCTCCCGCCGGCGCTGGCCGCGACTTCGCCGACAGATGGATTTCCGCCCCCCGGATCGATCCGAATGCCATCCCCCTCAACCCACAAACCGGTGATCCGGCCGTGTGTAATTGGTGGCCAGTACCCTGGATCAGGCCAATTCATAGGTAATTCAAGCCGTCTACGCTTACGTTGGTTAGCATCAGGTCCATTCCGACTCGAAGACAACTACAGAACAGGTATATGAAACATCTCATCAGAACAGGCCGCACATTTTATGGGGTCGGCCTTATTGGGCTGGGCATTCAACACGTCCTTTATGCCGATTTCCGACCGGTGATTTTGCCCCAATGGCCCGGCTGGCTTCATGGATTAGCCATTTGGGCGTATCTGGCAGGCATTGGGTTAATGGTGGCCGGGGCCGCGATTATTTTCAGCAGAAAAGCGGGCAGGATAGCGCTTGGTTTAGGCGGAGTTCTTTTTCTGTTTTTCATCGGCTTTCATGTGCCTTATCAGGTATTCATCAGTCCCAATTCCTTTCATTTGGGGTTATGGACCGATGCCCTCAAAGAAATAGCCCTGTCGGGTGGTGCTTTTAGTATGGCCGACTCATTTTCTGGGGAAGACGCTGCGCTTACCAGTCGTCCATCTCCGCTCATGGAAAAAGTTAGGCCGCTGGGAAAAATTTTCTTTTCCATCATGCTGGTCGCCTTCGGTATTGATCATTTTTTATATACTGAAGGCGTGGCTACGCTGGTTCCGGCCTGGATTCCCGGACCTGTTTTCTGGACTTATTTTGCGGCTGTGGCTCTTATTGGGTCGGGCATTGCCATTCAGTTTACCAGCACCGTAAAACCAGTTGGGCTATTGTTGGGCATCATGCTCCTGCTTTGGCTTATCGTTCTTCATATACCCAGAGCAATGGAGGATCCCTACATGGCAGAGGGGAATGAAGTAACCAGTGCGTTTGAAGCATTAGCCTTTAGTGGTATTGCGTTCGTTATCGCGCTTATGCCGCAAAAACAAGGCCAGTTTAATCCAGCTCCGGGAGATCTATAAAGCGGTTCCCTGTATGGGTGCAGGCATAGCGTTCACCCTTCGCTAAGTCGGCAGAAGCATTCCCGGTAGATATCGACGTATCGTAGAAATACGGGCATCGGGTACGCTGCATCATGTTGCCGCCAACGGTGGCCATATTTTGAAGCTGCGCCGAGGCTCCCGCGTTCAGGGCCTGTGATAGGAGCGGGAAATGCTTCTTCACCAGTTCATTATCCGCTACGGTCGAGTTTTTAGCCATGGCCCCAATTCGCAGACCCATGGCTGTTTTTTCAATCGTGGCCAGGGGCAGCTTCTTGATGTCGACCAGCCGTTCAGGGATGATGACCTCGCGTTTCATCAAGTCAATGAGGTTAGTGCCGCCTGCCAGGAAGTAGGTGCCGCTTTCCCTCGTAATAGCCGTAATGGCGGCTTTGGGGGTCGTAACCCGCGTAAACTGAAATGGGTTCATACCTTTTTCCCTCCCTTCTTTACATCCATAATGGCGTCGACAATGTTGGCGTACACTCCGCATCGGCAGATATTGTCCCTCATGTATTCGCGGATCTCGTCGGGACTGCCCGCGTGTCCTTCGCGGATGCAGGCCACCGCCGACAAGATCTGGCCGGGGGTGTAGTACCTGCATTGGAAACCGTTGTGTTTAATGAAGGCTTCCTGCATAGGGTGTAACCGGGCAGTCGCCGGTGATGCGGCATCCCGATCGCCGTCAGTCAGGCCCTCAATGGTCGTTACGCTACAGCCTTCGGTCGTCCTGGCCAGTGTCAGGCACGCGTTGACCCGCGCACTGTCGACATGGACCGTACAGGCTCCGCACTGGCCGTGATCACACCCTTTCTTGATGTCGGTCAGGTGAAGTTGTTCGCGCAGCAGATCGGGAAGGGTAACCCGCAGCTTGATGGATAATTGCCGCATCGTCCCGTTGATGTTGACCTAAAGCGGCAACTGCCGGAACGCCGGCCGCTCAAATGCAGCGGCCATTTTTTCGTGTAGCCCCTTGGCCAACCCCTGCAATTGCGGCCGGTGGCGTCAGTACCAGGGCCGATGACTGTTTCAAAAAGCTCCGTCGGGACGAATCAGACGAGTCTGTCTCATCACTGAAATGTTCGTGTTGGTCCATAAAGCGAGTGTTAGTAACGTTGAGAAACGACGATGGATGGTAACTAATCATTCCAGGTCAAAAGTGGCTGTTATACGTCCGAAACCCAGGGCGGCAGACAGTTCCGCCGGGTTATCGATTCGACCCAGTTTTGTATAACTGTAGGGCGTAGAAAACGATTTATAGAAAAGTACCAGCGTATTCGATCCATACAGCATCAAATCGCCGGTTTGAATCGTTCCGGGCTTCGAGGCATTGGTCGGCAGCGGTCCCGCGTTCGGGTTGGTTGGGAAATTATAGAGCTTCTCATTCCCGTTTAACCGCACCGGCGACCCGGTCGCTCATGGCGACGGTCATCGGTAGCCGGGTTTTGAATGCTGTAACGGCTGGATTGTCGAGGAGGGTTGCGCTGAACGTCCTGGAACCAATCCTGATGCGTATCGAACTGCCGAGTGGTTGATTGCTCATCGTATCGGTAGGGCTATTATCCTTATTTACAGTGTCGGTACTGACATTATCATCCATTTTACAAGCCATGATACCGATGAAAAATAGTAGGAATAAGCTAATTCGTGACCCGTTAACGGCTTTCATACTGATTCATTAACAATGTTAAACGTTAAGTAAATGACATGAAAGATATCACTAAAGATGTCGCTTTCCCTACGCAAAGCTACCCGAAAGGTATTGGCAACTTTATAGTGAAATCGCAGCTTTTTTTATGAAAATCGCATTTCTAAATTAAAATAGAGTTGAGCGAGTCTTTTTGCATTAAAGGTCTGGCTTTGCCGTTATTATTCGTAATTTCAGAAGTTAGACATATTCCAGGGAAAGCCTTTGACTGGGCGGAAATCTATCGTAGACCAAAAAATGTCAATGACAATTATGAAAACACGACCGCACCGGAGCGCCGGCCGCCGGAGCGCCGGTGATGCGGCAATCCGACCACGGCGGACCGCCGACGCGCAGCCCATTACGATGGTGTACGATATGCCATCCCTGCTACCGCCCGGCACCACACCGGTGAGCCGACTCTACTACGAAGACTGGAACATTAAAGTCGTGGACCGTGAGAAAAGTGGTTGCGACAACTATCTGTCGCCCAACCGGCGCGATTTCTACAAGATCATGCTCATGACCAGCGGCACGGGTTGCCAAACCCTGGGCAAGGATACCTACAACATTGACGAACGAACCATTCTGTTTTTGCACCCCAATGAAATTGTATGCTGGCGCAATGCACCCGAAACAATAGGCGGGGGTATCTTCTGCATGTTCAAAAAGCGGTATCTGGATCAGCACCCCTCGCTGAAATTAATCATTGACCGATACCGGTTTTTTACCCAGAAAAAGATACTGCGCCTTTCGGATGACTCGACCCGGATGACTCACAGCTTGTTAACCCAGATGAAGGTCGAAGCGGCCTCGGGCGACCCATTGGCCGAGGAAGCCATGCAGGCCTATGTGCAGCTCATTCTGGTCGAAAGTCTAAAAGGCACCGATTATGCACCGACCGGAGAGATTACAACTGAGTATCGACATGTGTATGATTTCTTCGGACTGCTGGAAAAAGAAACCAACCTGGCCAACCTGGACAAGCCCATCCGAATGCGAACAGCTCAGGAGTATGCGCGGAAACTCAACCTTAATCCCAGTTACCTGAACGGGTTAGTAAAAAAACATACCGGGCAGCCCATCAGCACGCTCATCAAAAATCGCTTAGTGGAAGAGAGTAAGGCGTTGCTGGTGCAAACGGACTGGACCCTACAGCAGATCAGCCAGATTATTGGTTTTGCCGATCAGCCTAATTTCAGCCAGTTCTTTAAGAAATACGTAGGTATAACGCCCAATGAATTCCGGCGCTCACCGATCTCACCAGCTTATGAGGACTGAGTCCGCCAATGGAAAGAACCGCGTTTACCCGTTCAGACTTTACCGAGAGATCGCCACATGGCGAGTTCCTGACCAAAGCGGTTGTTGATTACTTCGCAGGTGGCATCGATGCGCAGGGTGGGCCGGGTATTGAGATTGTAGGCTGGCCAGACGGGTACGTCCTTGGCGGCTGGTTTGCCCGTCCGGGCGAAGGTGGTCCAGAGTTCGGCGAAGTGATGAGAGGCCATAAATCGTTCGGGTCGATTGCCACCAAAATAGCTTTCCTTGGGTGTCGAACCGTCGCGGGGTGGCACCTCGTTGTTGAATTTGAACGAAATATCCATCGCGTGGGGCGTACCCAGCGCATAGTCCGTGCCCGGAATTTTCTTCTCGGACTTGTAGCCAAAATTGTACAGATACACCGGTGCGCCACCCTGTTTTGCTTTCTTCTCGGCAATATCTACCGAGCCCAGGCCCATCATGATAATGGAGGAGATGGCCACAAAAATAGCCGGTGCCGATGCGCTGGGGTTTGCTTTCCGGTAGGTGTCGACTATTTTGGGAGCGTCTTCCCCGTACTGTGGCTCCAGTTTTTTCTGGACACTCTTAAAATCAAGTTTGGCGAACTCGGTGTCTTTATTCTGCCAGGCGAAGAAGGTGTACTCGTCCTCGTTCCAGCCCACCAGCAGCGGCTTGTTGCGCGAGATAGCCGGTGGATTCGGGTCGAAGGGATGATGCGGCAGCACTACGCCGTCAACCACCGGCCCGAACCCGCCGTAATTTCGGCGCATCATGCCCTGACTCCGATTCTTCTCCTGAAACGGTGGTACCGAGGGCAGCTTGTTCTGGATGGCCAGCAAATCGGCCGCCGGTACGTCGAGCAGTTTGCGCCAGTCTTTGGGGGCAATAGTCAGTTCTTTCAGCAGCATGGCGGTCGTTTCGGCGGCTACATCTTTGGGAATCATCCGAACCCCCGGCCCACTTTCAATCGAGGCTTTGTTGAAGTAGGGAGCTGCGTCGGGCATGGCGTACAAACAGGATGTTTTGGCTCCTCCACCCGATTCACCCCAAATCATGACACTGTTAGGGTCTCCTCCAAACTGGGCGATATTGTCATGCACCCATTTCAGACCAGCCGTGATATCGAGCATACCCATATTGCCCGAGCCAGCATAGTCGGCACCGGCAAGCTCGTCCAGATAAAGAAAGCCGAGTAGCCCCAGCCGGTGGTTGGTCTCCACGACCACCACGTCGAAGTTGCGGGCCAGGTTCGACCCATCCTGTCCTCCCGATGCCCCAGAACCACCCACAAATCCACCGCCGTGACTGTAGAACATCACCGGACGTTTTCGGTTGTCGCTGGCCGGTGTCCACACATTCAGGAACAGACAGTCTTCGGCGGGGTCCGGTTCGTTGCGCCGGGGTGGCTGAATGGCGGGTGCGCCAAACTGGAGCGCATCCCGCACGCCCGTCCACGGGGCGAGGGGAGCGGGCCGTCGAAAGCGCCGGTCGCCAGAAACACGCCCCCCGTAGGGTATGCCTTTGAACACACTCACGCCATCGTTTCGCCCGCCTTTGACCCGGCCATACGTGGTATCGGCTTCGACAAACTCGTCGGCCCTGCCAACGCCAGAAAATCCGTATCCGGGCGCGGCCATAGCGGCCGTAGCCAGTGTCAAACGGGTCAAAAAATCTCGTCGGTGTATGCTGTTCATCGGGTTAGTGGTCCAGTCGTTTAAGCTTGTTCTTTGTATACGACAGTGTCTCTTGGTTTCTCAATTACCCATTGAGACTGAGTTTATTGATTAGCTTGTCGAGCGTAATCGGATAATCGCGAACCCTAATGCCCGTCGCGTTATAGACGGCATTGGCGACTGCGGCCGCTACCCCAACGATGCCCAGTTCGCCGATGCCTTTGGCCTTCATGGGCGACATGGTCGGGTCCAGGTCTTCGAGCAGCACCACCTCCTGATGGGGAATATCGGCATGAACGGGCACTTCATAGCCCGCCAGGTCGTGGTTGACAAAGAAACCAACCTGTTTGTCGACCACCAGTTCTTCCATCAAAGCCGCGCCCACGCCCATCGTCATGGCGCCGATGACCTGACTGCGGGCGGCTTTGGGATTCAGAATACGCCCGGCATGACAAACCGCCAGCATCCGCCGGACCCGGATCTCACCCGTAAACGCATGGACCCCTACTTCCACGAAATGAGCACCGAAACTTTCCTGCGCGTATTCCCTGGAAAGGGTACCGTAGGTCATTTCATCCTGGGCAACCAGTTCGGCGGCTTTGGCTGCGTCGCTCAACAGATAGCTACGATTACCCGCCCGCACCTGTCCACCCACGAACTCGGCTTCTTCGACGCTCACGCCCAGCGACAACCCTACGGCTTCGCGTAGTTTGACGCAGGCTGCGTAGACACCCGACGTGACGGAAGCCGCACCCCACTGCCCGGCGGAGCCCGGCGACGTGGGAAACGACGAATCGCCCAGTTTGACCACCACCTTATCCAGGCCAACGCCCATCATCTCCGCAGCGGTTTGCCCAACAATGGTATAACTGCCGGTTCCAATATCGGTCATGTCCGTTTCGACTGTAATGATGCCCTCCCGGCTTAGCCGCACGCGGGCCGCCGATTTCATGATAGGTGCTCCCCGAATGGCTGACGCAACGCCCAGCCCGATCAGCCACTGACCCTCCCGCACGGTACCGGGTCTGGCCTGCCGCCGGTTCCAGCCAAACTGCCCGGCCCCGGTTTGCAGACACTCGACTAATTTGCGGGTTGAAAATTTACGACCTGGTTTTTCGGGATCAACCTGGGTGTCGTTCTTAATGCGAAAGGCAACCGGGTCCATCGCCAGTTTCTCGGCCATTTCGTCCATGGCAATTTCCAGGGCCATCATCCCCGTGGCTTCGCCCGGCGCCCGCATGGCACTTCCTTCGGCCAGATCGAGCACGGCCAGCCGCAGTTGCATGAATCGGTTGGCTCCCGCGTACATCATCCGGGTGGGTGCGGTGGCCGATTCGGCTCCCCCGCCGGGCAGATTACCCGACCAGCTTTCGTGCCCGATGGCGGTGATCGTTCCGTCGGGGGTAGCCCCGATCCGAATGCGCTGGATGGTCGCCGGGCGATGGATCGTGTTGTTAGCGATCAACGGCCGGGGCAGGGCCACTTTCACCGGTCGACCTGTAGCACGAGCCGCCAGCGAAGCGGCAATGATATCGGACAGGGCGGTGCCCTTACCCCCAAAGCCCCCGCCAATAAAGGTCGCGATCAGCCGAATGTTCTCCTGAGGAACACCCAGAATGGTGGCCACGTCGCGGGCACCCCAGTTGAGTTGTTGAATGCAACACCAGCAGGTTAGTTTGTCCCCGTCCCATTGGGCAATGGTGGCGTGAGGTTCCATCATGGCGTGAGTCTGGTCGGGGGTGGTGTAGGTTTCGTCCAGTTTGACCGGGGCCGATGCGAACGCCCCATCGAAATCCCCCACGTTCGTTGTCGGGGGTGGGCCAAACTGACCCTGCCTGGGGAGGGGTGCCGAGTCTTTGGCCGCTGCCAGATCGTAGGCTCCTTTGGTTTTCGTGTAGCTTACTTTCAGTAGCGAGGCTGCCGCCCGGGCCTGCTCGAAGGTCTCGGCGACCACCACTGCGATGGCCTGGTGATAGTGGTCGATGTCGGGCCCGGCCAGCAGCCGGTCGACGTAGAATTTGCCTTGCTGGAGTGGCCCGACGCTTGCCGCCGTCACGATAGCCAGTACACCGGGTGCAGCCTTTGCTTTTGTCTGGTCGATGGACTTGATGCGTCCTTTGGCAATGGCCGCGCCCACGACGTACCCATAAGCGGGATTGGAAACCGCGTCGTTGTGTTCGTAGGCGTATTTGGCCGTTCCCGTTGTTTTCAGCGGGCCTTCGATGCGGTCGGTTGGTTTACCAATGACGTTGAGCTGGTCGATGGGGTTGATTCCGGCAGGCGTTTCAAATTTCATGTCAGTGTCGGGCTTCGTCTAAAACGGCTGCCACAGTTCGTTCAACCAGGGCCAGCTTGTACTCATTTTCTTTAGTGGGTCGGGCTCCCTTCAGCAGTTGCGCGGCAAACGCTTTCGCGCCCGACGGCAGCAGCGGTTCGGCCGACTCAACCCGCCAGGGTCTGGGGGCTATTCCCCCAACGGCCACCCGGCCCGTGCCATCTTTCTGAAGAACAGCGGCCACCGAAACAAGCGCGAAGGCGTAGGAGGCCCGGTCGCGCACCTTGTGGTAGATATGTACCCCACCCACCGGTGGCGGCAGGACCACGCTGGTAATCAGTTCGTTCTTCTCCAGCGTCGTTTCCAGTTGTGGGGTCTGACCCGGCAGGCGGTAAAACTCAGCCAGGGGGATGGTACGTTTGGTACCATTGGCTTTTACCATTTCTACCGTCGCGTCGAGGGCACGCATAGCCACGGCCATATCACCAGGATAGGTGGCGATGCACGAGGCACTCGTACCGATGATGCCCAGTTGCCGACTGAATCCGGCAATGGCCGCGCAGCCGCTGCCGGGCACACGTTTGTTGCAGTGCTGGTTGGTATCGTAGAAATACGGGCAGCGCGTCCGTTGCAACAGATTACCGGCGGTGGTGGCTTTGTTACGCAACTGCCCCGACGCCCCCGCCAGCAGTGCTCGTGACAAAAGGCCGTAATCCCGACGCACGATGGGGTGAGCCGCCAGATCGGTGTTATTCACCAGCGCCCCGATACGCAGTCCCCCAGCCGGGGTTGATTCAATTTTGTCGAGGCCAATCTTGCCAATATCGATGATGTGCGTGGGCGCTTCGATTTCCAGCTTCATCAGATCGAGCAGATTGGTGCCCCCGGCCAGGAATTTAGCCCCCGGTGTTCGGGCCGCAGCAGCCGCAGCTTCGGCGGGCGTGTGAACGCGTTCGTAGGTGAATGGTTTCATGAGCCCTTATTTAGTTATTCTTGGCAATGGGTCGATGATGATCCGGCATGACTAAGTGATTTATGCGTTTTTACCGGCCACTTCGCTCATCGCTTCGGCAATATTGGAATAGGCACCGCATCGGCAAATATTGCCACTCATCCGTTCGCGCAATTCCATATTGGTGGCCTCAGGTTTCTCCAGCAAACTGGCGCTGACGTGGCTGGGGATTCCCGCTTTGATTTCGCTGAGCACCGCTACTGCCGAGCAGATTTGTCCCGGTGTGCAGTAGCCGCACTGGTAGCCATCGTGCTTGATGAAGGCCGCCTGCATGGGATGGAGCCGGGCAGTGGCTGATGCGGCATTCCGACTGTTTTCCGGCGTTCCCAGTCCCTCAATGGTGATGATGGTATCACCCTGATGCTGAAGGGCCAGCGACAGGCAGGAATTGATTCGTCGATCATTGACCAGCACGGTACACGCACCACATTGGCCGTGGTCGCAGCCCTTCTTAGTGCCCGTAAACTGGAGGTGTTCCCGTAGCGTATCGAGCAACGTGGTCCGGGTGTCCATTTCCAGGTCGTGGCGTTGTCCATTCACTGTAAACGACACCTTCGCCAGTGAAAGCGGAACGGTATGCGGAGCGGCCTGTGCGCCCGTCACGTTCGAGAAAGCAAGGGCGGCAACAGCAGCGGTCGTTCCAACAATCATTTCACGCCGGGTAATCGTCGACTCGTTTGAATCTTCCATAGAATGGCCGTTTTACGGGGTTATTGGGTATCCGTTCGCCTAAACAGGCCAGTGCCTTGAGTAGGGCATTCAATAAAGGCTGTGTGGTGGATAGAAAAGTTTGCACCAGGGCCGTATTCGATTGCCAGTAGGCCATCCAGGTTATTATCTGGAGCCATAAGCATGACCAATGTCGTTTTATGGCCTCAATGTTTTTCAAGGCCACACTCTCAACAAAGTTCGACCGCTAATTTGGTATACTTTATACTAAAACCAGTGGCTTTTTTATGAAAATCACAGATTAGTGCGCTTGCCGATTAGGGGATTTTCTCCGCACACTTTAGAGACTGCTAAGTTTCTAAAATTAACTGCGTATTTCCTGTTGCTGTGTCCTCACCTAATTTGGGAAATTTAGACAGCCTCTTAAACACTGAAAAACCCTCATAGTCAGTGAGGGCGGCTTTATCGTAAACTGATTATACCAGTACAGTTTATAAGCTTATAGGCACGAAACTTACGATTTGGACACAACTGGGCCAGCACGGTGGCCGGAAAATTGTAAACACCGGTTGCCCGGCCATTTGTTTGGTTATGCCGAGTATGATGGTTGCCTACTCCCTACACACGTGGCTCGAAAACCAGTATAAAAGTTGCCCAAATCTAAGCTGGCAACGGTCTACTGCCCTTCTGTTATTTGATTGGCATCGGTGTTAGTTGGCTCGATTTGTTGCCGCTCAGCCGTTACTTGCGCCTGAAATGCTTCAAGTTCCGCAAGTCGGTTGACCATGGCTATCGGCAGTAATGCAGCTACCTTTTTCTCGCTCTTCATGAGCACGAAGGCTTTGCTGGCATAATACGTCTGATTGACATACCCACCCACCTGCCGTCGAAATTTGTTCGTAGCTAAGCTTTTCCTAGCACACAGTTGTTTTCCTGAAAACTTGACAAAAATTACATTTTTGTCAAAACAAAATATTGAGCATCCTAAAATGTCTTATTTTCGACGATTATGGACAGTAAGTATCAAATGACCTTATAAGTGTTGTGCACCGATCATAGGATCAAGTAATTACACACTTATAATCTACAGGTAAACCATAGCAGACAATGATTATTTCAAGTCATGTTTTAGTATTGATAAATGAAGATTATCGGTAACAGATAAGCAGTCGTACCTTGTAAACGCAATAATGTTTGTGTGCTTTGCAACAAACGGGTAGGTTTGTCAAAAATTATTGAAACGCATGTATGGTCAAACCCTGCCTTTGCTGCCAACCGCGCAAACTGATCTGTTTTCCCCGGTTGCGCTGCCCCAGGTGGGCGATGCTCAGCAGAAATATTTGCTGAAAGGTATACAGGGAGCGGCCAACACCGAGCGGGCTTACCGGGCCGATCTGGCCCATTATAGTGAATGGGTCAGCAGCAGGGCCTGACCGCGCTGCCGACAACAGCGGCTATGCTGGGCCAATAGGTGTCGGCGTTAGCTCCGCATAAGAAATGAATGACCATTGCCCGTCGGCTGTGGGCCGTGCACAAGTGGCACGAGCTGCACGACCAGTCCATACCCATAGACGACCACTGATACCGTTTTTGATGTCTTTACCTTCAGCACGTCGGCAACTGAACTCAAGGCGTATATCGGCAGCCGGTGATATACACAACCCTGCGTGCAACCGCTACGATTCAATCGCTTTTGACTCTTCTGAGGTGGGCACCGGAATTGGCTTCCTGTAGCTGAGAACGACAAAATAAATGCCCATCAATACGGCCGGAATGCTCAGCCACTGCCCCATATTCAGCGGAAGATTATTCTCGAATGCAACCTGATTTTCTTTCAGGTATTCGTAGAAGAACCGCAGGCCAAACACCCAGATCAGGAAAATTCCGAGCATACTACCCCGCGGGGTGCGCGCTTTGTAGCGATCCCAGAACCAGAGTAGTCCAAAAAACAGGATCAAGCACGAGATCGACTCATACAATTGTGCGGGATGGCGCGGAATTTTTTCGTATTCATTATTATTCATAAACACAAAGGCCCAGGGCACATCTGTTGGGCGACCAACAATCTCCGAGTTCATCAGGTTGCCGAAACGGATACAGGCTCCCGCCAGGGCAACCACAATCACAATGCGGTCTGTCACCCACAAAAATGTCTGGTTGGTTAACTGACTTTGCTTCCGGCGCGAATACAGCCAAAGGCCCGTCAGAATGCCAATCGTGGCGCCATGACTGGCCAGCCCGGCAAAGGGGGGAGTGATAACCGTGAGGGGATTACGAAGCAGCACTTCGGGTTCGTAGAACAGAAAATGGCCAATGCGGGCGCCCAGAATTGTGGCCACGACCATGTAAATCAGCAGGGTGTCCGTATCCGCAACAGGCTTATTTTCTTTCTTGAAAATGTAGCCCATAATCTGCATTCCGATTAGAAAACCCAGGGCAAACAGTAATCCGTACCAACGCACAGAGAATGAGCCAATGTGAAAAATTTCAGGATTTACTTCCCAAATAATGTATTGTAACATGCTCAAATAAGTTTCTGGTTTCACGTTTCAGGTCCAAACCTGCTTCATCTAGTTGAAACAGGGAACGTTGAACCTGAAACCTGACACGAACAACGTTCGTGAGCAAAGATACGTATTGCGGGAAAGTTTTCAGGTATTTTGGTGTTTTGCCTACATGACGAAGCTAATTCTGATTGGCCTGGTTCGTGCGTATCAGGCCATTGTGTCACCTTATTTTCCGAACGCCTGTCGCTACACGCCCACCTGTTCGCAGTACACCATCGAAGCAATTCGCAAATACGGAGCCTTACGGGGCGGGTGGCTGGGTCTGAAGCGCATTGGCCGCTGCCATCCGTGGGGCGGGCACGGCTACGATCCCGTACCGTAAATACAGTCAATAGTGTTCGTTGTCCGTCGGTGGCGGTCAGCAACTATGCCATTTTGACTTGCTTACATAGCTTGCCCGATTTTTGCCTACCGATTAGTATGCTTGGAATAACTGCCGATAATAAATTTAAACGCCTGATTGTCGTAGGCGACCGGGTACTCATTAAGCCGAAAGACCCATCTGACCGCACATCCAGCGGGCTGTATTTGCCGCCCACTGTTCAGGAAAAAGAACAAGTGCAGTCAGGATACGTTATTAAGGTTGGTCCCGGCTATCCAATTCCGTCGCCAATGGATGACGAACCCTGGAAAGAAACCGAAGAAAAAGTGAAATACATGCCGCTTCAGGCTCAGGAGGGCGATGTTGCACTTTATCTGCAACGAAACGCCATTGAGGTGCAATATGAAGGCGAACAGTATGTCATTGTGCCGCAGGCGTCGATTCTGATGCTGGAGCGGATAGAGGATTTATAAGTAACACGGTCACCTGAGCCGAAACACTATGCATCGTCGTTGGTTCCTATCTCTGATAGCCCTGCTAATGGGGCTTGCTCTTGTTATGGAAAGTGTAGCGAACCAGAAAAAATCGCTCAAAGCGATATTGAATGAAAAAAAAGACCATCGGCGGGTGTTGCTGATTTATTGCCGCGATGATGCTCAGCAATACACCATTAATCAGCAGGAAGCCCTGACTAAAGAAAGAGCTGGGCTGGCAGAGCGCGATCTGGACGTCATTGTACTGATCGCATCCGAAGTATCGGAGCCGGACCGCCAGTTTCTTATGCACGACTATAAATTAAAGCCGGCCGATGCGTTTGTGGGGTGGCTTATTGGAAAAGATGGCGGTGTTAAACATACCTACCAAAAGCCGGTCGATCCCAAAGACCTGTTCCAACTCGTTGACAGTATGCCGATGCGTAAACAGGAAATAAAAAATTAATCAAAAGGGCTAAACATGGTAGTATAAAACGGGTAAGAGTCTGCTAATTAGCAGACTCTTACCCGTTTTATACTACCATGTTTAAGGCCAGTACGCCAAACAGGCCAATAATCGATACAATCGTTTCCATCAGCGACCAGGTTCGGATGGTTTGCCCAATGGTGAGGTTGAAATACTCTTTAAAGAGCCAGAATCCCCCGTCGTTGATGTGCGAAAACATCAGGCTCCCGGAGCCGATGGCCAGCACCATCAATTCCGGCTTTATGGCCTGCGATTGCACTAAAGGCAGAATGATACCCACCGTTGTCAAACCGGCAACCGTTGCCGAACCCACGCATACCCGAATGAAGGCGGCCATACCCCAGGCCAGCAGTAAGGGCGGAATGGCTACGTCGGCCAGTAAACTACCAATGTATTTACTGGTGCCGCTATCCGTGAAAACCTGCTTGAGCGCACCCGCCCCAGCAATGACCAGCAGAATCGGGGCAATCGCTTTCACGGCTTCCTCCATGTCTTTGGTAATGGCCTTTACCGGCTGCCCCTGCCGGATACCCAGTGCATACATGGCGGTCAGGACCGACACCAGCATACCGATATAGGGTTCGGCCAGCAACGTAACGATGGTTTTTAGAGGTGATTCGCCGGGCATTGCATTTTTTAGGGGGCCGAAGGTGGTTAGCAGCAGTACCGGCAGCAGGGCCACAAAAAAGCTGACGCCCGCTCCCGGCAAATCATGGTCGGGCACCTCCCGAATGTTGAATAATGCTTTGTTAGGCGTCGCCTTGATATGTATGAGGGTTTTGCCAAATAGCGGTCCGGCAACAATGATGGCCGGAATGGCCACAATGATGCCGTAGAGTAGCGTTTGCCCGATGTTGGCGTTGAGCTGACTGGCCACTGCCGAGGGGGATGGGTGAGGGGGCAAATAGCCGTGTGCGACCGACAAAGCCGATAGCATAGGCACCGCCACCGACATGAGCGGCAAGCGTGACGAAGCCGCAATGGTAAAAATCAGGGGAACAACGATGATGAACCCGGCATTGTAAAACAGCGGAATGCCAATCACAAAGCCCGCTAAGGCCAGCCCCCAGCGGATATTTTTGATACCGAACCAACCAATCAGAACATTGGTAATGCGCCGGGCCGCCCCGCTTTCGGCCACCAATCGGCCCAGCATGGCGCCAAAACCAATAATTAATACCAGTTCACCGAGGGTGCCGCCAATACCCGTCTGAATGGATTTACCCACGTCTACCACGCCCATACCCGACGCCAAACCAATGCCGAGGGAAACGATGACAAATGAAATAAACGTATCTAAACGAACATAGGCGACCAAAAAAACAAGCGTCAGAATACCGATTAAGGTCAGGAGAAGGGGCATGACGGTAGGTGCGTTTAAAACGACAAAGCGTAAGTAACTAATTTTTCTACTTCATTCGCCAGCGAATTGGTTACGTCGAACGGCACAACGTGCAGGCGGGTCGTGGCGTCATAGCCAAAGACGGCAAGCGGCTGCCGGAACCGTTCGTTGGCCGGGTAAATCAGGAATAAGTCGCTGGCTGCGTACTTCTTGCCGTAGGCATAAAGCTGGTACAAATCAGCCTGCTCAATGCCATAATTGGCTGTCGATGGGGTCTCGTCCGACTTCTGACCGTCTACCTGTTTCCATTTGGTATCAAGAACAAACAGCCTGTCGTTGTGCCGAATCAATATATCGGGACGAAGTTTAAATTTGGGCGCCCCAACGTGTTCGTCCACCAGATGCGTCGACGATTCCTGGATTGTTACCATACCCGCGTCGGGCCAGTATGTCCGGATGCCGTGGGCAACGTATTCTTCAAACACGCGTTCCATTGGAAACAGCAGCGATAAACTCCCCACCCGGCCTGGTCTAACGCCGAAACCCTGTTCCGTGAGCAGGGCTTCGGCCCAGCGCAGCGCCGGTTCGTAGCGGGTAAACAGGCGGCTGGCCCGCCGGCTGGCACTCAGATCGTCAGGCACGGATTCGGCCACGGGCACTTCATCTAAAACGGCCAGAAACCGCTGAATCCGGCGTTGGCTGGCCAGACTGCCCGTCCGTTGATTCAACTGCACTAACGTCGTTTTCAGAATGCGATTGGGGGGCACGTTGGGCGTAAGTGCATCATACACAACAGCCAGTCGTTCGGCATGATGGGCGTTTTCGCGTTGTTGGCGGGTCATCTGAAATTTACCTTTCCAGAACCGTTCGTTGCGTTCAACGGCAACATACGCCCGCTGAACTCCCTGCCGAAGCAGTGGCTCCAGCGTATCCAGAAAGGCTCTTACGAAAACTTCCCACAGCGGCAGGCGGACAGCCTCTGTATGAGCCGACGTGAGGGTTCGGAAGGGGCTGTGGCGTACCTGCCGAAGCATCGTGAGCAGCAACGACCGGGCATTTGCAGGCTGCTCAATTTTGGGGAGAATTTCGAGATGTATCCCGCCCCAAAGCGGCAGCAAACCAACGTAATTACGAATCCGAATCAGTTCCCGTCCTTTATACATGGTGAACGTCAACAGGACATCGGCCTGGTCTGATTCAAACGCGAACCGACGTAGTGTCTGGAAAACGTTTTCCGGCACCACGATTCCATCGGGTGGGGCTTCAGGCCACTGCCCGATGCTACCAATCAAGCCGTTTTCACGAACTGAGTATACCATTATTCATCGCCGGATTAAAACCCGGCGCAATTCATTGCCTGTGCGCCGGGTTTTAATCCGGCGATGAATTAATTAGACTCGTAAGCCCGCACCGTCTGTTGGTTGATGCCAAACAGAAGCGTGTTGCCGATGGATAAAACGCTCCGCACATCGCCCGTGATCTGAAACCCGGATTGTTGCTGCGGCACGGCCGAAAAGGCGCCCTTACCCTCGCCCCGGAGCAGCAGGCCGTAGTTTGCATCGGCCCGGCCAAAGCGGAGCCGGGTCTGGGTGGTGTTGCCACACAAGAGCAGGTCTTTGTGCCCATCTTTATTATAGTCTACCACCGTAATAGCGAAGACGGGCGAAATCTGGGCGGCAACCGGCAATGGTTTTTCGGTTAATTTACCCGCCGGTGTACTCACGAAGCAGGTTGTCTGTAACTGATTGGCCGTCAACTTTTTTGCATCAGCCAGTTCTTCCGGTCTGAATACGTCAGTCAGTGTCGCGTTGGCATAACTGTCGTAATTGGTGAAGCGGTGACGCAGCATCCCGACCTGATCCAACAGTTCATCGCGGGTGGCGTGGGGGTAGCTTTTGCCCTGTACGTACAGGCACAGAATCGGGTCGATTTTGCCGTTGTTATCGAAGTCTTTGTAGAGAAGTTCGGCGGGTTCGCGGTCGCTGGCACGGCACTGCGTATTCAGTCCCTGATTGCCAATAACCAGATCCGGCCGACCGTCGCCGTTCAGGTCATCCACCAGCAATTTATTCCACCAGCCCCGGTATTCTTTCTCAAAAAAGATTTTCGTCTGGTCAGTCAGTTGATTGTTGGACCAGCCCAGCACGGTCACAGGCATCCATTCGCCTACCACAACCAGCTCGGCCTTTTTATCGGCGTTAAGGTCAACCCAGGCTGCGTCGGTGACCATGCCCAGCGTCGAGAGCCCTGGCGCCAGTTTCGCGGTCTGGTCCGTAAACCGGCCAGTACCAGTATTCACGAGCAGAAAACTCTTCGGTGTTTCGGGGTAGCGGCCCGGCATTACCCGGCCACCCACAAACAAATCGGGCCGACCGTCGGCGTTGACATCGGCTACCCGGACACACCCACTACTGGTCTGCATCACGGGCAGTGCATCCGGACTTGTGCTGAAATTCCCTTTCCCGTCGTTCAGGTAGAGCCGATCCCGCAAACGTGGGTCGCCGGTCGTTAAATCGCCATAGCCGCCACTGCATACGTACAGGTCAGGAAACCCGTCGGCGTTGGCATCGAAGAAAACAGCATCGGTATTATTGCTGGCTTTATCAGCGTCAAAAGCAGCCTGCGCCCGTCGACTGAACTGCCCCGGCGCTTGCTGAATGAATAAAACGCCAGCCTGTCCGCTGCTTCCGCCCACAAATACATCCTCGCGGCCATCGCCGTTCACGTCGGCTTTGGCCATGCACGGCCCCCCAAACGACTGAGCATTCACCAACTGCGACTGCCGCTTGAAATCATTCGTTTTGTTAACAGGATCGGCAAAGGCCACCGGTGTTTTAACCTCCCGAAAGAGCGCGGGTGCCCCTGTTGGAGCGCGATAGGTCAATTGGGCCTCTTTTTCCTGAACGGTCAGCATCTGATCAGCTTTCACACTCGCCAGCAGTTGCTGTTTTCCCGTTGGCCAAACAATTCGCAATGAATCAATTACGGAGTCGGCTCCTAACCCAAAATGCAGACGGGGCGACATGCCCGACTGATACCCGCGCGTTGGCATCTGTTCGACATACTGCTGTTTATTCTTTTGGTAGATTGTCACTTTTGCGCCTATACCCTGCGTATTTGGCTGATTACCCACTAATTTAACCGACAGGTAATGGTGTTTGCGCTCCTTATTGGTTTCGTTCCGGAAGATGAAAGCAGACTGGTTGGTATTGTTGACCACCAAATCCAGGTCGCCATCGTTGTCTAAGTCAGCGTAGGCGGCTCCGGTACTGTTGGAAGTCTGCGTCAGCCCCCAGGCAGCCCCGACGTTGGCAAACGCAATTCCGTCCGGCCGTAGCGACGGACCGGTAGATTCGCCCGAGGTTTCTCCTCCCCGATTACGAAACATATAATTCATGACGTTCGAGGAGGGTATTTTATGCACGAGTTCCAGGACGTCTTCCCGCTGAAAGTTGGCCGGGCGGTTCTGCATGTAGTCGGTCATGTACTTCAAAAAATCCTGATTGGTGTAGTCGCGGACGTAGCCGTTTGTCACGTACAGGTCTTTCCAGCCATCGTTGTCATAGTCGGCCAGCAAGGGCGACCAACTCCAGTCGGTATTCGAGATGCCGGCTATTTGGCCTACTTCGGAAAAGAGGGGCAGGGTGCGCGGGGCGAGGTTCGTGGAAGTACCCCTACCCCCCGCTCCCTGCTCCACGCTCCACGCTCCCTCATTCAATTGCAACATGTTCCGCATATGCTGATAATGAAAGCCCGAGGCTACGGCCAGATCATATTTTTCGTAATTGTCGGGGGCCATCAGCAGTTTCTGCCGCCGGTTGTCTTCGGGCAGCATATCGAGCGTCATGATGTCGGGAAGGGCATCGTTGTTAACATCGGCTACATCGTTGCCCATCGAGAACTGCGACGTGTGGCGGATACTGGTCTTTAGCTGGTTGGTGAATGTGCCATTGCCGTTGTTGATGTAGAGATAATCCGGAATCGTATAGTCATTGGAAATATACAGGTCGGGCCAGCCATCGCCGTTCAGGTCAGAGACGCCCAGGCCCAGCCCGTAACTCAGCACCGAACTGCTCAGTCCCGACCGCTCTGTTACGTCGTTGAAATAGCTGCCGGTGTTCTGTAACAGCCGCACACCAATTTCCGGATTGCTTTGTTGCAGGAGGGCCGACGTGGGTCCGGGGTCGAGCACGGGCAACAGACGAGGGTTATGATTCAGCAGAAACAAGTCCAGGTCGCCATCACGGTCGTAGTCGAAAAACGTGCCCTGCGTTGTCTGGCCGGGTCTGTCTAAACCCCATTGCGTGGTTTGCTCTGAAAAGTGAGGAACCCCCTGAGCGTCGGGGCCATCGTTGATAAACAATTGAGGAATGCGTTTGTGGGGGGGTAAACTACCTGAATAGCAAAGGAATAAATCAAGTCGTCCGTCGCCGTTGACATCGGCCATCGACACGCCCGTTCGCCAGGGTCCTTCGCGCCCGGCCACGCCCGCAGCGGCTGTTACGTCGGCAAATTTCATGCCGCCCTTGTTGAGGTAAAGCTGGTTGGGCACCATGTTGCCGCTGAAGTAGATATCCTCGAAACCATCGTCGTTCAGATCGCCCACGGCCACGCCCCCACCGTTGTAGAAATACTCATACATCAACACGTTGGTGTTCAGCCCCTCGGTCAGGTTGTTGGCGAACGAAACGCCGGTTTGTTCGGGCGAGAGTGAGGTAAAAAGTGGAGACCCTGTAGCAGACGTGTTCTGCTGGTCGGAGGCCCCCTCCCGACAACCACTGGCAAACCAACACATCGTTAGCACCAACCAGCTATGGATACCCGGTAAAGATAACGTCATAAAAACCAGAATGAATAAAAGGCAATCATGGGTAAATTTAAGGCAATTCACTGCAATACCTGAGCAGTTTTTTCAGGTCGTCTATCTGCTTAAAATCAACCGGTTCCCGAGCCAGGTATGCGGTTACCTGTTCGCGATGTTTGCCGAACAGTTTCACGACAGCGGCCCGGTTAGCGGGGTAAGAACGGCCATTTTGATCAATAAGAAAATACGTTCTATCCTTTATCAACAGAAGATCACCTTTCGCGTCGAGCCTATTTACCGAGGTGCTGCCCGACGAGTATGATTGATACTCCCGAATGGATGACGTTCCCGTCGATTGCTCATAGCCGCCCTGTCTCTCGCTCCTCGCCATTTTCAAGCCTTGTTTTATCGCTAAGTTCACGGTACTGTACTCGGCCATTATCTCCAGATACCCATTTTTTGGGTCGTACCAGAACACATTCTCCGGCGACGTTGCTCCGCCAATACTAACCAGCCGAACAACGGGTTCACTGGCTAAGGCCAGCGTATCGCCCGAAGAATCAATAAACTGCATCTCGCCCAGCAGAATGTTGTAGTTGAACAGAGCCGCAGCCACCGTTTTGTTCTGGTACAGTAGCTTACCGGGCTGAAACTGATTATACCGGTATCGTTTCGTAAAAGGAACGGCTTTTTCGCCACCAACGCCACCTTTTATTCGAATTACGTCGGGCGCCTGTGCCAGAACGGCACAAGCAGACGCGAATCCCATTCCTACAATAAACAGCATCGTCTTCATAACACAAAAACGAATGGTTACCAAAAAGCTGATGCCAGCGCATCGTTACGCTGGCATCAGTGTCATTACAAACTAAAACCGATTTACTTAATAACCCGGATTCTGAACCAGTTTATTGTTCCGGTTGATCTCATCCCGGCTAATGGGCAGGAAGTAGACTTTATCGTCCCACTTCCGGTTCTCCTTACCTGTTCCCAAGTCCTGCACTTTATACGTATAATCGTAGTTTTCTTTACTGTACTTATACGTCGTGACGGACTTACCTGGTTTGAGTTTACCGGTAATAATGACGATTTGCGCCTGTTTGCCAAACACAACCGGGGCAATCATCCAGCGACGGGCATCATAGAACCGTTGTTCTTCAAACAGCATTTCGATATTGCGTTCGTTTTGATACCGCGCCATCAGAGCTGCGCCCGATTCGGTGAGCGCGGGCATACCCACCCGGAACCGAACGGCATTGATCCATTTTTTGGCTTCGGCATCCTGCCCCAGCATCATACAGGCTTCGGCATAGTTGAAGACCACCTCCGTAAACCGAATCTGAACCGATGGCACTTCCTGACGGGTATTCTGATCTACCAGCCCTGGGTCGGGGTCCATAAATTTCCGGATTCCGTAGCCTGTCCAGGTACCATTCCAGTTTTCGATGGAGCTATTGCGCGTATCTAAACCCGAATATTTCGTGGGAGCAGCCGAGCTACCCACTTCATATTCACCCATTTGAATCTGACCAACGGGGTCGATACCGGCTCCATCGGGTGTGCGGGGTTTCCATGGAGCGCCATCATACAGGATAGAGACATAGAAACGCGGATCACGATTTTCATAGGGAGCTGCTGCGTGGGCAGGGTTACTCCAGTTGAATTTCGTGCCATCCATCATTTCATAATTGTCGACCAGATTCTGCGTTGGCTCACTCGATGTCCAGCCATGATAGCCATTTGGCATGTTATTACGCGGATACCAGGAAGCCCAGTCATCGAACGAAGCCCGAATGTTATATTTCAGGAAGATCCCATCGGCTTCGCCCCCATTGCGGGAAAGAAAGAGATTGACATAGTTCTGCTGTCCTTCGGCGGGCGTAACGGGCGCGGTCAGATTCAGTTTGTAGCCATACTGGTTAAGGTCCATTACGACTTTGGCTGCATCTTTGGCTTTCTGCCAGCGGGCCGCCCGGTCGCCACTGACATAACCCAGTAGCTCAGGTTTGCTGAAGCTGGCAATGACCGTCGACTTAGCCTTGGCAGTCGGAATATCGTGCAGATCGCTGGCGGCATACAGCAGCACGCGGGCCTTCAGGGCCAAAGCTGCGCCTACAGTAGCGCGTCCACTGGCTAACGTCTTGCCTTTGAGCAGAATGGCGGACGAATCCAGGTCACTTACAATCGCGTTTACACACTCTTCATAGGTGTTCCGGGCGACGGTAAACTCAGCTTCATTCAGCGAGTAGGGCGTTTTGATAATTGGAATCCCACCGTAGTAGCGCAACAGTTGCTGATAAAAATAAGCCCGCATAAAATACATTTCGCCTTTCATCCGGTCGGCAATCGTGGCATTGTCAAATTTAGGCTTCGCCAGGTTCGCCAGGGCAATATTAGCGGCCCGAATGCGGGCATACATGGCGCTCCACTCCGTCATGACCGGAATTGTCCCTAAGTTCGAGGGGCTAACGTTCGCTTCGTTTACATCCTGCTTACCGAAACTATACAAGGCGTTGTCGGTTTGGCAGTCGAAATTCATCTGGCTCAGAATGCCGTCGCGCAGGCCATTATAGACATCTGTCACGAACGCTTCCGACAGCGCCTGGTCAGACCAGACCGCATCTGCCGACACTTTATCGAGCGGTTTCGTATCCAGAAAATCACTGTTACAGGCTACCATCGTTACACCCAGCAACAGGCCGAATGATAGACACTTGACGATATAGTTCATACTTTTCTGATTGATCGTTTAGAAACTTAAAGACAAACCCGTGTTGATGATTCGCGCCTGTGGATAATACTGGGCACTTCCACTGAGCGACTCTGGATCGAACAGACCTTTCATGGCAGGCGCATACGTTGCTAAATTAAGTCCGTTCACATAAACCCGCAGGTTATTCAGGCCAACTTTATTGGCAATGGTGGCGGGCAGGGTATAACCCAGCTCTACGTTCTTCAGGCGGACGTAATCGGTGCTCTTCAGCCAGTAGGTAGTTCCATTGTTGAAATACTGATTATTGCGGTCAACAATGCGTGGGTCGACCGTGCTGGGATTATCGACTGTCCAGCGGTGATCGAAACTCCATTTCAGGAAGTTACCAATCGTACCTGACTCGGTCTGGAGGTAAATTTGTCCGCCAGTCGATGCCTGGATCAGCACGGTGAAGTCGAAGTTTTTCCAGCGCAGGTTGCCGTTGAAACCACCCTGAAAACGGGGCTGGTTGTTGCGGTCGGCCCGTACCCGGTCTTCGCCGTTGATTTTTCCATCGCCGTTAATATCTTTGAGTTTCATGTCGCCAGGACGGAGCAGGCTGGCCCCTACACCACTGTAATCCAGCTTATTGGCATCAATGTCGGCCTGCGTCGAGAAAATACCATCGTACTGATAGAGGAGCGTACCGTTGGCCTGGTTCGGATCGTTGACGTTACTCGGAATCGGCTTACCGGTCGAACGCTGCCACTCTGGAGCGCCCGGCGTTTCGTCCCAGAACGTAATTTCGTTCTTAGCGTAACCACCGTTGACACTCACGCTATATTTCAGATCACCGGCCTGACCGTTGTAGCCGACGTTGAATTCGTAGCCCCGGTTAGTCACCCGACCGATGTTCGTAGCGGGCAGGGTAGCGCCGGTCGTCTGCGGGATAGACGCACTCTTGCGCCACAGGATATTCGACCGCTTGTTCTGGAAAACGTCGAACTCGAAGAAAATCTTTCCGTTCAGGACTGATCCTTCCAAACCAATGTCGGCATTGTTGGCAACCTCCCAGGTCAGCGTTGTATTGGGAACGCCGTTTTCGTAGAGTGTCTGTGCGACCTGATTCCCTACTACGTAGCCCCAGTTGGCGTTTGCTGCATCGCCATAGGCATAGGTCGGCAGGTAATCATACTCACGCAGCACATCGTTGAAATATACCTGGTCGTTTCCTAACTGACCCCACGATGCCCGTAGTTTAAGTGAGCTGATGGCTGGCAGATTTTTCTTGAAGAAATTTTCCTCCGAAATACGCCAGCCCGCCGATACGCCGGGGAAGAAACCCCACCGGCTTGCTGCCGGGAACATGTACGAACCGTCGTATCGCCACAGGAATTCAGCGAGGTATTTTTCTTTATAATTATACCCGGCACGACCAAAGTAGCTCATCCGGGCGCGTTCCCAGGCAGCGGTTGTGTTGCTGTTTTTCTCGGCGCTACCTCCCGCAAACAACTGGTCGATGGCAGTAGAGGCAAAATACCGGCGGAAACCTGAGAACCCGGCTGAGTTTGACTGCTCTTTCGTAATACCCGCCAGCAGGGTGACCGCATGATCGCCCCCGAATGTATGGTCGTAACTCAGAATACCGGACAGCAGCGAGTTAAGCTGATCGTTCGTGTACTGATTGAGGCTTGCCTGAGCGGGTCCTTTCGCAACGCGCTGGAGAAGGGGCTGCTTGTTGGCATCATAGGACGTATAATCCCAGCTATAAACGTACCAGGGCGTTTGCCACCGTTTGCCTTGCTGTATGTATTTATCCAGTGCTACGCTACCGCTAAACTTCAAACCCGGAATCCAGGGGTTGGTGATGTTGACGCTGGCATTACTTTGCAGATAATAGCGGGTATCCTTATCGTAACCCGTTGCACTGGTGGTAACCAGAACGGGCTGCTCACCGTTCTCAATATCGGGTGCAGGTTGCCCAGTCGGCCAGAAAGCCGGTTTGTTGGGATAGCCGCGCATCAGCATCCGGAAAATGGAACCCGCCCCGACCGTTGGGAAAAACCGATTTTCCTGACGACCAACTACGCCAATAACCGTGCTGATGTGCTTACTGATCTTCGCGTCTAAGTTCAGCCGGAAGTCATACTGTTTATAACCCGTTGCTGAATTCTTGTAGTAAGCGTCCTGGTTCTGGTAGTTGACCGATGTCAGGTATTTAACGTTTTCGTTACCACCTACCAATTGCAGGGTATGACGTGACTGCGGTGACCAGGGCTTCAGGGCATCGCTAAACCAATCCGTACTGGGGTGTGCCCAGGGGTCCGAACCATCCTGAAACTTCTTGATGTCGTCCGGCGTAAAGGCAGCTTTGGCTATTGCTCCGTTATCCGGCCGGGTGTAGGTACCCGTGGTGTTGAAAGCGGTATTAGCCTCTTTCCAGTACTGCGAGGGCAGGTTATACAGGTTGATTTCATTGTTCAACTGGGCATACTCAGCCGCCGACGACATTTTAGGTATAACGGTTGGCTGCCCAAACCCCTGATTGAAACTATAGGACAGTTCCGGCTTACCCGTTTTGCCCCGCTTGGTCGTTACCAGAATAACTCCGTTGGCAGCCCGCGAACCATAAATAGCTGCTGAGGCATCTTTCAGCACGGAGATGCTTTCGATGTCAGCCGGATTCAGACGGTCGAGCCCCCCGGCCCGGGCCGGTACGCCGTCAATAACAATCAGCGCGTCGTTGTTTCCAAGCGTGTTGGAGCCACGAATTCGAATGGCCGATCCATCATACCCCGGTTCGCCGGAGCGGTTAGTGGCAATAACGCCTGGCATCCGACCCGCAATGGAGTTGGTCAGGTTTACCGCCGGTGATTTGACTAATTCTGTTCCTTTCACCGAGGCCACAGAACCCGTCACGGTTTCTTTCTTCTGCTCACCATACCCAACCACAATGACTTCGTTCAACATTTTATCGTCTCCAGCCAACGTGATGTTAATCTGCTCCCGGTTGCTGATAGCTACCTCCTGGCTGCTAAAGCCAATGTAGGAAAACACCAGCGTAGCCGTTTTGCTGGGCACGTTCAGCGTATAATCGCCCTGTGCCGATGAGACGGTACCCGTTGTTGTTCCTTTGACCACGATACTTACACCAGGCAAACCCTGTCCTTGCTGGTCGATTACTTTCCCCGTAACCCGCGATTGGGCCATTGCGCCAACGGAGCAAAACAGACTGAGTAGCAGCAGGCAAAATGCGTTTCGTCGGGAGCGATTTGCCCTTGCCCGGAAGGTGCCCGCCCGTATGTTGCGGACCTTCTGGTTCGTACATTGTTTTTGCATAAGCTTAATTGTGTTTAGGATAACGTATATTAAAGTTGCGAAGCTAAGTGTTTTTACTTATTTAATTTTACCAAGAATTAACTTTATTTTAACGATACATACGACAGAAGATGTATTTGTCCGACGGTTTAACAAAACTTATACAGTATACAGGGATATAAATCAATAGGCAAAAAATAAATTTTAATATACAAAAGATTGTGTTTGTTTATAATTGCCACAAACAAGCCACTATTTAGGATACTAAATTCATCAGATTTCATTTTACGGGTCTTTTCAGTAGCATATATTACCAATATACTATTAACGGATACATTTCGCCATATAGGTAACTAACTAATCCGTCCCCAGTTGCTGTCGGTCTGTTTGAGGCTATCGACATGGTTGCGGATGGGCGCGTGCTGGGGCAGCACGAGTTCGGGGTCTTCGGTCAGAATCGCCTGCGCCGACTCGCGGGCGGCTGTCAGGATAGCACCGTCTTTGGCTAAGTCGGCAATCATCAAATCCATGACGCCACTTTGCTGCGTACCGGTCAGGTCGCCGGGGCCGCGCAGTTGCAGGTCTACGTCGGCAATCTCGAAGCCGTTGTTGGTTCGCACCATCGTTTCGAGCCGGGTGCGGGTGTCGCTGCTGAGTTTGTAGCCGGTCATCATCACGCAGTACGACTGGTCGGCCCCCCGCCCTACCCGACCGCGCAACTGGTGCAACTGCGACAAGCCAAATCGCTCGGCGCTTTCAATGACCATAACGCTGGCGTTCGGCACGTTCACGCCCACTTCAATCACCGTTGTGGCCACCAGGATATGGGTTTCCTGCTTCAAAAACCGCTTCATCTCGTCGTCTTTTTCGTAGGGCAGCATTTTCCCGTGCAGCATCCCGACTTCAAATTTGGGACGCGGAAACGCCCGTTGCATACTCTCGAAACCGTCCATGAGGTCTTTGTAATCCAGCTTTTCGGACTCTTCGATGAGCGGATAGACTACGTACACCTGCCGCCCTAATTCAATCTGCTGCCGCATGAAGCCAAACACTTCCGAACGGTGCTTGTCGTATTTATGCACCGTTTTGATGGGCTTCCGGCCTTTCGGCAGCTCGTCAATAACTGACACATCAAGGTTTCCATAAAGCGTCATGGCCAGAGTGCGTGGTATGGGCGTGGCCGTCATGACCAGAATGTGCGGGGGCACAACCTCATTTTTGCGCCAGAGTTTGGCCCGTTGCGCTACCCCGAAGCGGTGCTGTTCGTCAATGATACACAGGCCGAGGTTTTTGTATTGCACCACATCTTCGAGCAGGGCGTGCGTGCCGACCAGAATATGCATCTTGCCGGATTGCAGTTCCTCATGCAGCACGAGCCGGCGTTTCTTGTTGGTTGAGCCGGTCAGGATACCGAGGTTCAGGCCCATCGCATCGGCAAAGGGTTTGAGACCGTTATAATGCTGGTCGGCCAGAATTTCGGTGGGGGCCATAAAGCAGGCCTGGGCACCGTTGCCAATCGCCATCAGGCAGGCAATAAAGGCCACAATGGTTTTGCCGCTGCCCACGTCTCCCTGCAACAGCCGGTTCATCTGCTTGCCCGTCAGAAAATCGGCGTAGATTTCTTTGATAACGCGCTGTTGAGCGCCGGTCAGTTCAAAGGGCAGCAGTTCCTTATAAAAGTGCTTCATCAGGGAAGTATCCCGGAAAATCTGCCCCGGAAACTCTTCTTTCTGAATGAGTTTGTTCTTAATCAGCCGAAGTTGATTATAGAACAGTTCCTCGAATTTCAGCCGCCGAATAGCCTGTTTCAGCCAGCCCTGGTTCTGGGGCAGGTGAATGTTCCACATGGCCTCGCGCTTGCTGATGAGCCGGTACTGCTGCACGAGCGAATCGGGCAGGGTTTCGCGGATGTTCGGCCACGACTGTTCGAGCAGCATCCGCATCACTTTCCCAATGACTTTGCTGTCGAGATGGCGTTTGCGGAGTTTTTCGGTGAGGTTGTAGACCGGAAAAAAGCCGGGTTCGCTTTCCGAAGCAGTCGCCGTGTTTTCCAGTTCAGGATGAACGATGCTGAACAGGCCGTTGAACGACTGCGGCTTGCCATAGGCAATGTATTCGCCGTCGCGCCGGAGAATTTTCTCGATGTAGGTAACGCCCTGAAACCACACTAAACTCATGGAGCCGGTTGCATCGGCAAAGGTAGCGACCAGCCGTCTTTTAGGCCCTTCGCCCTCCATGTACCAGTCGCGGATTCGTCCGCGCACCTGCGCCGAGGGCATAGAGTCCATCAACTCGCTGATGGTGTAATAGCGCGTCCGGTCGTCGTAGCGAAACGGATAGTATTGAATCAGGTCGCCGTAGGTGAACAGGCCCAACTCTTTATTGAGCATTTCTGTCCGCTGCGGGCCTAATCCTTTCAGGTAGAGAAGCGGTGTATCAAAAAATGTAGCGTGTTCGGTCATAACAGACCCGGATATCCCGTTTATAGGCGAGATTTAACCAAAAATACGGATTTCTACTGAAAGTCAAGGGTGGTGAAGTGGTGAAGCCGTTGGGGTGAGTATATTCCTGCTTCACCGCTTTCATTACTCCACTGCTTCATTCACCCGCCCAATCCCAAAGGCGATCCCGGCGTAAATATCTAAACCACGCGGCTGGATACCGTTGGAATTATTTCCAAGCAACCCCAGAAAGTTTTCGGTTCCAAACCAGGCCGGACCAACGCGCACCGAGCCGCCCGCCGTCAGGCCCCCGTTCAGGTAGACAATGGGGACGGACAAACTGAGCCAGCGTGCATCATACCGGGGCGTTACGGCCAGTAGCGATGGTTGATGTACGGCCGTTGCCTGCACAGACCGAATATCCTGCAGATAGGTCAGGTTAACGCCAAATCCATTGGATAACTGGTAGTCGGCGGTTACGTTGAACGAAGTAGGCAAGCCCGCGCTAAACTTCTGGTTAGTGGGTGTACGCCCGGTGTTCAGCTTGTTTTGGATAACTTCAATGATGGCGCTGGTACCACTAAGGTTGTTAAAATCGCTGCCTCTAAACTGTACTGGATTGGTGCCGATGTTGGTGTAGGCATATTCTTCGCCTTTGTAGGTCATTCCGCCAATGTCAGCAATGGCTATGCCCAGCCGGAGGGCCGGGCTGTCAGCATCATACTGAGCCATATAGGTCAACCCAACATCAGCCCCAAGTCCCCGGCCCGGCGCCGATAAACTGAATAAGGTTCCCGGACTCAGGTTCTGGTTTCGCAGATAGGTGGAATACGCCAGGGTGGCATCTAACTTGTTAACTTCCAGAACCGCATTGCTGGCATTCCTGGGGTCCTGCACAATTTGATAATTCATGCCCCGATTAATCAGGTGTTGAGCATTGTAGCCCAGCAGAAACTTCGCCGTTGCGCCCAGCAGGAGTTTACGGCCTTCATTCTCCCATACAGTTCCGGCAAACGTCAATCCTAACTCAGCATAGGTGTTTGTGCTGGCGCTGAACTTGTTATCGTTGCTCGGAATGCTGTATAGAGCGCCGTCGTTCAGGCTCGCCCGAAGTGCCGACAGCAGCGTTTCCGAGGCCCCCACCACCTGCCCAATCGCCCGGAACCGGGTGGTTACGGCGAAAGCAGCGCGTGGACCGGTTTGCATCAAAAAGGAAGGGCCGCGCACTTCGCCCCAGATGGTGCCGTTTTTGGGTTTGCCATCCAGCATCTCGCGCGTATAGTCGCTGGCAAACCGAAGGGAGCCATCCGCACTTTTATATTGAGCCGGTACGTTCCCACTAATCAGGCGCAGGAGTGAAAACGGAGCCTGATAACGAACGTAATTGTTGTTCACATGGGCATTAGCTGTGGCAATATTCACATAAAGCTTAGACGGTGAATCGGCAGCAAAAGCGGGATTGATATACAGCCGGTTGGTACCGCCATAGTGACTGGTGGAAATACCCAGCATATTTTGGGCAACACTGACAGAAAAGACTGGCATAAACAGCCCCAGCAAAAGCAATTTCTTCATGAAGTGGATACGTAAATGGAAAAGCGTTCTGCAAAGAAAACGTAAATCCGCCACCGGGCTTGCCAATGACGGATTTATTTTCGCGGGGAGCCAGGTGCAGGGAGCGCGGAGCATGGCGCGGGGATACCGAGAACCATGCTCCGCGCTCCCTGCATTTATACCCCCTCCGCTTCCACCAACTTCACTTCCGGCACCAACCGGGTTAGCAGGTTTTCGATGCCTGCTTTTAGGGTTAACGTCGAGGATGGGCAACCGCTGCACGAACCCTGTAACAGCACTTTTACCGTGCCACTGGGTTCATCGAACGTGTGGAAACTGATGGCCCCGCCATCCGATTCAACCGCCGGGCGGATGTACTGGTCCAGAACCGCCTTGATTTTTTGCACCGTTTCGGAATCCGTATCAACTTTCATCGTGTTGCTATCCATCGTTCGCTGGGCAAACACGGGTTTCTGGTCGCCGAAATAATCTTTCAGAAACAGTTTTACCTCAAATAATACCTCGTCCCAGTCGGTTTCATCGTCTTTTGTCAGAGTTACGAAATTGCCCGAAATAAATACCCGGCGGACAAACTCGAAGCCAAACAGGGCAATGGCCAACGGCGACGCTTTGCCCTCCAGCAGGGCATCGCCCGGTGTCGCATAATCGAAGGAAAGTCCGGTGGGCACGAGTTCAACGTTGACCACAAACTTCATGGAGTTCGGGTTGGGGCTTCCTTCCGTAAAAATGGATACAGGGCGGCTTAGTGTCGGATTCATATAAATGGTAATTTAAAAAATCGATGCTTATCGTGGTGTAGCCGTGGCGTTGGGTTCTCAAACCTGACACCACATGCGGTACGACAACTGTTAGTTATACCGTTTAACACCCCAACCCTTTTTTTAGTTTTGCCCACAAAAAAACCCGCCTGACAGGGTCAAACGGGTTCATGGAAACTTGAGGCTCAATTATTACGCTTCAGCAGCAACAACCGCTTCTTCGGCTTTAGCCGGAGCTTTGGTTTCAAGCGGGGCCGCAGCAGCCGTCTCAACCGGAGCCGGCGCTACAGGCGCTACGGTGATTGCCGACGGGCCTGCGGGAATAATGTCAACATACGAGCGATTATCGCGGCCCGGACGGAATTTCACCGTACCATCGACTAAGGCGAAAATTGTATAATCTTTACCCAACCCGACGTTTTTGCCGGGGTGATGCTTGGTGCCGCGCTGGCGAATGATGATGTTACCGGCAATGGCCGACTGACCACCGAATAGCTTCACACCCAGCCGTTTGCTGTGCGAATCGCGACCGTTTTTAGAACTACCTACACCTTTCTTGTGTGCCATTTTCTTCTGAAAAGAGTTATAAAGTTATAAGGTTATATAGTTGTAAAGTTTATGTGTTGAAGCACTCCATAACTTTATGACTATAAAACTCAATAACTATTTAGAGAGTGATGTCTTCAATTAAAACCTTCGTCAGGTATTGACGGTGGCCGTTTTTCTTTTTGTATCCTTTCCGACGCTTCTTTTTGAAGATGATGACCTTCTCGCCTTTCAGGTGTTCGACTATTTTAGCCGATATTGTCGCGCCGGCGACAGTTGGAGCACCAATGGAAATGCTCCCTTCGTTGTCAACAAGGAGAACCTTCACCTTGTCGGAGGCAAGTGCAGCGTCCACATCGCCCTCTAACCGGTGGGTATAGATGGAGCGACCCTTCTGGATCTTGAATTGCTGCCCTGCGATCTCTACGATTGCGTACATGTGTTTTGTATGAAATTGGAAATGAGGGTGCAAAGGTAAGAAGAGATTTCGGATTTGGGATGTATGATTTCGGATTTATCCGCGTACTGGCGATTTAAATCCGAAATCATACATCCCAAATCCGAAATACCCTACCCTCTTCCTTTCATAAAATCGCTGGCCGCTGTTTTAAGCAGCCCGGCAAATGAATTCAGGCAGAACAGAACGCCCCGGTCGATGAGTGCTTTTGCCTGATCGCCGGTGGCGGCTGTTGTGCCCACAATCAGCCCGGCCTTTCTGATTTTTTCGACAATGCCCGCAATGGTTCGCTTCACGTCGTCGTGGCCGGGGCCGTCATAATAGCCCATGCTCATGGCTAAGTCGCGCGGGCCAACCACGAAACCGTCGATGCCGTCGACGGTTAGCAGGTCATCGAGGTTATCAATCGCTTCTTTAGCCTCAATCTGGGGCAGCACCAGCGTTTGTTGATTGGCAAACTCCACAAACTCGCCCTGATTCATGGTGCCCAGCAAATAATCATTAGCCCGCACCGGCCCGAAACCGCGAGCGCCGAGGGGTGGGTATTTAACCGCCTGCACGAGGGCTTCGGCCTGAGCTACCGTACTGATGCCGGGCATCATGATACCCATCACGCCCGCATCCAGAAACTGTAGAATCAGTTTGGGGTCGTTACTCCGAACCCGGGCTAAGGGCGTAATGCCGCTGACCTCGCAGGCCCGCACAATGTCCTGCACCTGAGCCGTTGTAACGGGGCTGTGCTCTCCATCGATCATGTAAAAATCAAGTCCCGAAAAGCCACACAGTTCGGCTACGGTAGGGTCGGCGCTGTTGGAAAGAACGCCCAGTACGGGCTGGCTGTTTTTAAGCCGGGTTTTAATAATATTTTGCTTCATAAAGTGACGAATCCCTGCGTTTTATGCTTATTTGCCGGGAGCAAGATAGGTAAAATTCGTAGCTTTAACGCTGGTCTCGGTTTTCGTTCGGTATGCGCTGGTTACTTCCCGTTTTATTGCTTCTGCTACAGACTGGGCTGGCGCAGCAACCCTTTTCCATTCGCCACCTGACCACCAGCAACGGCCTGTCGCAGGGGTCGTGTTTTTATATTTTGAAAGATTCGCGGGGGTTTGTCTGGATGAGTAGTCAGAATGGGCTGAACCGATTCGACGGCACCCGATTTACCCATTATCTCTTCAACGAACGGGATTCAACAACCATTGGCAAAGGTGAAGTGCGCGGTGTTATCGAAGACTCCGCCGGTGACCTTTGGGTAGGCACCGAAGAATGCCTGAGTCACTACATCCGACGCTCCGATTCGTTTGAACGCATCTATGCTACCGACGCAACGGGACGGCGGCACCCAGCTCTCCAGGAACCGTTTTTCAGCGACGATTCGACGGTTTGGTACGCCAGCAACCGCGAGGGTATTATGAAACTCAATTACCGTACTGGCCGCAAAATCAGTATCTACCCATCAGTTAAGCCAAAATTCAGTATCAATACGAAATGGATCGAGCATCAGCCCGCCCAGCAGTCCCTGCTTTACTTGCTGCCGATGGGGTTTGCCCGGTATAACTACCAGACACGCCAGCTTACCACATTTCTGACAGGTAAGCCGACCGATCAGCCGGTTTTTGGTGGACAGCGGCCGACCGGTAAATCCTACCTGTTTCAGTCGATCTATCGCTGCCAAATGGCGGGGCCGCATTTTGGGCATTATTGCTTTGCCGGGCCGCAGGGCATTTTTGAATTCGATGCCCGCCTGACCCGCCTGATTCGGCATCATCCGCTCCGGCCTGGGATTACTACCTATCGCTTTGTCGGTATTGATGAAGACGCACAGGGCCGGTGGTGGATGGGCGTCGAAGGGCTGGGCGTGTGGCTGTATGACCCAGACCGCCGTCAGCTACTGCGCGAAATCAAGCCGGGTGGCGCTACCGCTAATTCGCTGATGACCAACCAGATTTCGGAGGTTTATGTTGATGATCTGGGGTTGGTCTGGACCAATGGCGACCCGTTTGGCATCGATGTTATTTACCCCAATGCCTATACGATTGAAACCTTCCCCGATAATCCCACCGACATCACGGACCTGAACGATCACGCGATCCGGGGTCTCTGCGAGGACCGGCGGGGGCGCATCTGGATTGGCACGATAGACGGCGGCATCCGGTTGTTCGATCCGGCTACGGGCCTGATGCGGGCCTATACGACCGCGCAGGGCGTGCCACCCGAAGCCAACATCCGGCATCTGATTCGTACCCGAAACGGCCGCATTCTCGCCACGAACATACAGGGAATGATTCGGTACGATCCGCAATCCGACCGGTTCGTACCGATTCCTAACCCGCTTTGCAACGATGCGGACTGCCGATTTGGCCGGGGTATTCATGAATTGCCCGACGGTCGGTTTCTGCTGGCTACCTACGGCGGAATATTTCTGTTCAGTGCTGATTTAAAGCCAATTAGCCGCACTGATCCCGACGGAACGTATTTCGGCTCGTTTCATTTTGACCCGGCTACGCAGTTGCTCTACACGGGCCGGCGCGACCAGGACATGGTTGTCTACCGCTATCGGGCGGGCAAGCTGGTGCAGGAATATATAACCCTGCCGGGGCATAATATCATGGATTTTTACGCCGACCCAGCCCGCCACTGCTTATGGCTCAGCACCGACCGGGGTTTGGTGCAATTCGATCCGGCAACCCGGCGTGTTGTTCGTACCTATACCGTTCGGGACGGTCTGCCCGACGATGTGGTATATGGACTCCTGCCCGACCAGAAAGGCCGCTACTGGCTCAGCACTAACAACGGCCTGGTTAAGTTTTTCCCGACCGAAATGAAATTCAGCCCGGTGGTTTCGACCAGAGGACGCGAATATGACAGCCACGCTGCCCTGATTGGCTCCGATGGTACATTTTATTTCGGTGGGGTACATGGGCTGGACCGGTTTTCGCCCGATCTGCTGGAAACCTACAAGGCCAGGGTGCCCGTCCGGATTGTTGGTTTTCAGGTAAACGACAAGCCTTATCGGGCGGGCGATTTTATTGGCGAAACGAGGCAAGTCGATCTTTCCTACCAGGAAAGTACGTTTTCGGTTAGTCTGGCGGCCCTGGATTATTTCAGCAATGGCAAAAATCAGTTCTTCTACAAACTGTCGGGTATCGACCGGGATTGGGTATCGCTCACAGATGCCAACCTGGTTCGCTATGCCGACCTTTCGCCCGGCAACTATGTATTCAGGGTTCGGGCGGTTGATGCACGGGGGCAGCTCACGCCCGTCACGCAGTTGACAATCCGTATTCATCCGCCTGTGTGGCAGCGGTGGTGGTTCCGGCTCCTGAGTTTGCTCGCCTTTGCGAGCGGAGTTGCGTTTCTGGTTATGACGTATAATCGGCAGAAACTGGCCCGGCACCGGCGGCTGCTCCAGAACACACTCGCCACGCAGGAAAACGAACGCCGGCGGATTGCCCGCGACCTGCACGACGATGTCGGCAATACGCTGGCCGCCATAAAAGGAATGCTGGAACTGGCCCGGGAGCGGACAGCCATAGCGACCGATGTTCCCGAAGTGGCCCGCGCCTACGACATGATTGATAAAGCCGGGAACGACCTCCGCACCATTACCCACGACCTCATGCCGGTAGAATTTGAAAAATATGCCCTGCCCGATGTGGTCGCGCAGTTGGTGGATCGGGCGAATCGCTCCTCGCATACCGACTTTGAGTTCATTCTGTTTGGCACCATTCGGCGACTTAATCCCGAACGCGAATTAGTCGCCTACCGCATCATTGCTGAGTTGATTCAGAATGCCCTGAAACATGGGGGCGCCGGGCTGGCCATCGTGCAGTTAGGCTATCATCCGAAGCACCTGAGCATCCTTGTCGAAACGCCGTTGACCCATGAACGAATTAACGAATTTTTTCCTGAACAAATGACACCAGGAATCGGGCAAAAAAATATAACTTACCGCGCTGAATATCTGCGTGCTGTGCTCACTACCGACAGCAACGACGATAGTCACCTTGTTATGCTCGACGTTCCGTATGACGAATACGTTTCCTATAAAAGTCTTAATCATTGATGACCACCGCCTGTTTAACGACGGGTTGGGTTTAGTGCTGGCCGATGCGCCTGACCTGACCATCGTGGGGCATGTTTACCACAGCCGCGAGGCCAGCGAACAGGTGAGGCAACTTCAGCCCGATGTGCTGGTCATTGATTTTAACATGCCCGAAATCGATGGGCTTGAACTAACCCGACACCTCATTGGCACGCTCGGTCCGCAACGCATCCTAATCCTGAGCATGTACGGCGAGAACCGCTACATCGAGGATTTCAGACTGGCAGGGGCATCAGGGTATATGCTCAAGACATCCACGAAGGATGAATTGCTCACGGCCATTCGGGTTGTGGCGCAGGGGCAACCTTTCTTCGACCCCAAACTGGCCGATCAAAAACAGTTCAGCATCTATTCGGACGATGTGTTTCTGAGGAAATATCGGTTGTCGCCCCGCGAGGTCGAAATTATCCGGCACATTAAAGCCGGTCTGAGCAGCCCGCAGATCGCCGAAAAAGTTAATTTAAGTCACCATACGATTGATACACATCGGAAAAATATACACGCTAAACTCGGCATCAGCACCGTTGCCGATCTGGTACGATTTGCCGTAGAACAGGGCTTATAACTGTTTCAGAAAATGTACACTACAATATGTTACTATTTACTGATTAACATCAATAAAGATACCCATATCCGGGTATTGCCTTAACAACAAGTAAGCATGACCTTTGCTGTACGCTTCTACCCACACTAGCTTCTTTCGGCGCATTGAGCTTTCCTCTTTTCAGGTCGCCCCCTAAAACCTGGGCGACCTTTTTTCAGAAAAACAGGTTGGCCGCCAGCCGAAAGGTGTTGCAGTGAGCATCCACAATATCGGTCAGGCGGGGCGAGTAGCCGCCCCCCATCGACACGGCAATGGGCAAACCGGCCCGAATCGCCTGCTCAAACACAAATTTATCCCGCTCGCGGCATCCCTCGCGGCTCACACTCAATTTGCCGAGCCGGTCCGAGGCCAGAATGTCGACGCCCGATACATAAAACAGAAAGTCGGGTTGTTCGCGCCGGATCAGGCCGGGCAGCGTATCAGCAAGGGTGTTTAGATAGAGGTCGTCGGTAGTGCCGGTTGGCAGGTCGATGTCCAGGTCCGACTGCTCTTTTTTGAGGGGATAGTTTTCTTTGCCATGCATACTGAACGTGAACACGCGCGGCTCCTGCCGGAACAGCACCGCCGTACCGTTGCCCTGGTGCACATCTAAATCAATAACCAGGATTTTTGCTGCCTGCCCGGTTTCGAGCAGGTAATGAGCCGCCACTCCCACATCGTTGAGCAGGCAAAACCCCTCACCCCGGTCGGGGAAGGCATGGTGCGTTCCTCCCGCTACGTTCATAGCCACCCCGTCCCGCCGGGCAATCTGGGTGCAGTCGATGGTGCCCTGTGTAATAATCCACTCACGATCAATCAGTTCCGGGGTTAGCGAAAAACCAATCCGGCGCATCATTCGGGCATCGACCGTACCCGTTTTAAGCGCATGAACGTAGCGGGTCGTATGCACACCCAACACCCAACGGTCGTCGACGGGAGCCGGGCCGAAGAAATTAGCTTCGGTGCAAGTGCCTTCATACAGCAGTTGTTCGTGAATCAATTCGTATTTAAGCATTGGGAACCGGTGCCCTTCGGGCAGGCGAAGCCGATACACCGGCGAAAACGCAATCTGAAGCATACAAAGGATTTCGGATTGGGGATTGGGGATTTCGGATTTGCGGTGCCGGTCAATAAATCATAAATCCCCAATCCGAAATCCGAAATCCTATGTCCCGTTGGATAAGGATACGACTTAGTTAACCCGTCTTCGCCCGCTTGTGTTACCAATCCGCGTAGTTTGGTCGTTGGTAGAGTTTATCCAACTTGAACATTAACTTGTATGAAAACTGCAATCATCACCGGGGGCGGGCAGGGTATTGGCCGCGTTGTTACCCAATATTTACTCACGCACGGCTATCGGGTGGCCATTTGGGAAGCCGACACCGACGCCTTGTCTGAACTCCGCGAAGCCTTCAAAGCCTCATCGGCTCAAATCCTGTTTGTATCCTGCGACGTGTCGAGCGAGGTCAATGTCCGTAAGGCCGCCGAGCAAACCATTTCGCACTTTGGGCAGATCGACGCGCTGATTAATAACGCGGCCATTATGATGGAAAAACCCCTCGACAAACTAACCCTCGATGAGTGGAACCGCGTTATCGGCACTAACCTGACGGGGGCTTTTCTGTGCGCTAAACATACAGCGCCTTATTTAGCGACCCAGCGCGGCAGCATCATTAACATGTGTTCAACACGCGCCTTTCAGTCGGAGCCGGATACGTTTGCCTACTCGGCCAGTAAAGGCGGCATTCTGGCCCTCACCCACTCCATGGCCGTTAGCCTCGGCCCCGATATCCGGGTCAATGCCATTAGCCCCGGATGGATCGATGTGTCGGTGCTCCGAAAAAAAGCCAAAGCAAAACCCGACGAACTCAGCCCCGAAGATCATGGTCAGCATCCGGCGGGTCGGGTGGGGCAGGCCGACGATATTGCCCGCATGATTCTGTTTCTGATTGCCCCGGAAAACAACTTTATCACGGGTCAGAATTTTGTGGTCGATGGCGGCATGACCCGGAAGATGATTTACGTATAACCTGGTAGGGAAGCGTTATAACCATTGCCTGCCTTTGTTGGTTTATGGACAACATAACCTATTCTTCATCAATCATGAACATCGAACTCACCACCGCATCTGAAACGGCCCCGCTGGAAATTCTCGATTTCCAGGTATCAGCCCGCCGTGCCGCAGGTAAATCGTCACTTTCCCTGCGTTTTTTGTGCCGCAACAACTGTTCTGTCAACCACCTGCACATGCCCACCCTGTCGTGGTTCGATGCCAGTCAGTTACAGCAGTTTTCGCGGACATTAGCCACCGCCCGGCATCCGGAGACCTGCCAGATCGATTTACCCGATGCTGGTGTAAGGCTTACGGGAGCGGTGCGTCGGCTGTCGGGCCGGTGGACAACCGGGCGCACAATTCAGGTCGAAGCGCTGCCCTCGCTGGCAACCCCGTTTGCACCGTTCATGATTCACGCGTCGCACCATGATGTCAAAACCTACGCCAACAAACTCTACAACCGGCTATGGGAAGTATTTACGAAAGGATGAAAATGGTCAGGTAAATAACCAGCAAACGTCGATGGAAAATGTAAATCAGGATGCCATGCTCAACGAGCAATCGCGAACGTTTCGGCCCACCACGGGTGGAACCGATCAAACACCCGAAGATAGTCTGCCGCCCGATGGCGACTATAACCCGGCAGACCTGGCAGGTGATGTGAACAACCCACCCACAACGCCTACCGACGAGCAGGAAGCGCGAACCGGCAATGGTGGAACGGGGGCTGTTTCGGGTAGCCCGAACATGGAACCCGACGTAACCAACTACGGCAATGGCGATTCGTTGGGAAACAACGATGGTACCGAACCCGACCCCGAACTTTCAGACCCAATGGGATGATCGGTCGAATTAGAGCATAGTTAAGGTCGCGAAGGTCGTCGCGTTAGCGACCAACTGGTTGTAGAAAAGCCAACAAATTAACAGGCTCTCGTCGCAAGGCGACCTAACCGGTCATTGTTAGATCGCCTTGCGACGAGAGCCTTTACTAAAGGAAATTACGCTATACATACTAAGTCGCTACGCGCCGTGAACACGGCTTACACGCCCAGCGAACCGCCCAGAGTTGCCTGGTTGCCTGAATTATAGGTCGTTGTTGTTGAGCCATCGCTATAGCTCGTGTCGTCGGTATCGTCCGTGCTGTATTGGTTTGACCCAGACGCGTTGCTGTCACTCTCAGAAGCGGCCCGCTGGTTAACAAACGACTCAGCTAACCGGGTCAGTTTCTGATCCGTATTTTTTTCCTCTTCGAGCGTCTGGTGCAACAGTTGGGTGGCATCGGTGTAGCCCAGCACACGGGCCAGCGTAACGGCCGACCCGTAGGCGGCAATTTCGTGGTGTTCAATTTTTTGCCCGGCAATAATCAGCCCGGCGTCGCGGGTGAGCGAACCCGATTCAGTGTCTGCTACCACCTGCCGGCCATCGTCAGCCAGGCCGTCGATGGCGGCACAGGTTTTTTCGTCTGCATCAATGCCCAGGCTCTGGAAAACCTGCTCCAGGCGGGCTATCTGTCCACGGGTTTCTTCCTGATGCGTCAGAAATGCGTTTCGTACTTCGTCGGTTGTTGCGGCATCGGCCTGCTCGCCCAGCGCATCGACCGCCTGCCGTTCAGCATAATAAATGCCCTGTAGTTCGTTTACAAACAGGCCATGCAGACCCTCGCGGGTGTCGTTGTCATCTCCACTGAAAAAATTCGAAATGCGTTCTCCAAATGTTGCCATGATTTCTGTTGGTTTTATTGGTTGTGCCGTATTGACGTTCACTCTTTTACCCAAAACCATGCCACCTGCTGATACTGTGCAGCTTACTCGTTTAGCCCGCTTTTGCCTGTTGATGTTTTTCCACAGGTTTTGTAGAGTATTCGAGTCGATACCCCATTTACTGGCCATTTTATTGGTGCCCGCTCCATTAATCGGCGCTATCGTTGCTATTGTCATTGGTTTAAAAAATGCGTTCTTTGTACCCTGATGAATCTCTTTATTACCTCGTTAAATTCGGGCAGCAATGGCAACTGCTATTACATTGGCAACGATCGGGAAGCGATTTTAATTGATGCCGGTATTTCGTGTCGGGAAACCGAGAAACGAATGGAGCGACTGGGCCTGTCGCTCGATACGGTGAAAGCTATTTTCGTTTCTCACGAACATTCCGATCATATTCGAGGCATTCCGAACCTGGCCCGAAAATACCAGTTGCCGGTGTTTATTACGCCTGGAACGCTCCAGAATGCCCGATTTCCCCTAAAGTTATTTCCCATACGGGCATTGCGTGGTTATGAGCCGGTCCGGGTTGGCGACCTCTGCATTACGGCTTTTCCCAAACTGCACGATGCCTGCGACCCGCATAGCTTTCTGATTACCTGTCAGGGTACCCGAGTAGGCGTATTTACTGACATTGGTGCGCCCTGTGAGCACGTCATTCACCATTTCAGTCAATGCCATGCTGCCTTTCTGGAGGCCAATTATGATGAGGATTTATTGGAGAATGGCCGGTATCCGTATTTTCTCAAGCAACGGATTCGGGGTGGAAAAGGGCACTTGTCCAATCAGCAGGCGCTGGACATGTTCAGGATGCACAAGCCTGCGTTTATGAGCCATGTGTTGCTGTCTCACCTGTCGAAAGACAATAATTGTCCACAGTTGGCAAAGGCGTTATTTACCCCACATAGTGATACCACTGAGGTTGTCGTTGCGTCGCGTTTTGCCGAAACGCCAGTGTATACGATTAATGCAAACCAGAGCCGCGCCCGGTTGCCGGATGAGGCTTTTGCCATCTGAGAAGCAACCAACAGGTTATTCACTTCCTGTTACTATTTTGGTGATTTCTCTTAAATTTTCGCCCATATTGCAGTTTTAAAGCAGGATCCCTCCAAAACTCCCCATAATTTTTATTTAGAATGCCCAATTTATCCTTTGTAAAACGATCTCCGGGGCTTCTTTACTGCATTGTGATTAGTCTGCTGCTGGGCGCAGCCGGTTTTGCCGGTACCTTCGAGAGTGCCAGTTTTCAACGGTATTATATTCTGGTACAACTGCTGGCGCTGGGCCTTGGTTGCCTGCATCTGTGGCTGAGCAGCCGCTTTGCCCCAACGCTGTTCGCAACGTTCGGGCAGGGCATTTTATACACGCTGCTGATTCTGATCCTGGGAATGGGATTTACGCTGGTCATCTACTGGAAAACCGACTTCCTCGCCAGTCGATGGCCCTTTGTGTCGAGTCTGCTGCCTTTTCTGATCCCCTTCCTGGTGGTGCAGGCGTATCGCTATTATCGGCAGATACCGCCCGCCGATTACCGAAAATGGTATTATCCACTCAACGGTGATATGCCCGACGTTGACCTGCTTGACCTGACGAAGATCCTGGTGATCCAGTTCGAGTTTCTGAAAAAGCCGGAGGACGCTAATTTCACCAATTTCAAGGCGAAAGCGCCCGTTGCCATGACCCTCGGCGATTTATTTCTGGTGTTTATCAACGACTATAATGAGCGGACACCGGCCAGCCCAATTCAGTACACCGACGCAGCAGGCCGACCGTTTGGGTGGGTTTTTACCAAAAAATCAGCCTGGTGGCAACGCCCCGTTTACCTCGACCCAACCCTTGATTTCGGCCGAAATCAGTTGGCCGACAATGCCACGATTATTGCCCGGCGAGCGGGGTAAGTTTGTTTCAGGGTCAAGGTTTCACGTTCAATGTTCCATCCGGCAAACCGAAACGTTGAACCAGAAACAAACCCTTAATTCAGCATAATCACTCCGCCTTTTACTTCAACCATCGCACTGCCCTTGAGTGAAAGTTGAGCATTCGCTTTGATTTCGGCGGTGGCATCGGCTTCGGCTTTGATTTGGGCAGCTTTAATCTCCACACTGGCTGTGCCTTCGATTTTTACGGTGTTGGTCGCCTTGAGTTCGATGTTATTCTGCGCTTCAAACGTGATATCCTGTTGGGCTTTTAGCGCAATATTCTTCCCTGCAACCTGAATGTCGCCCTGGGTTTCGATAATGATTTTGCCGTTGTCGGCGAAGGAAAGCACGACATGCGTATCGGGTTTATTGACGTTGGTTAGTTCAATTTTCTGCTCGCCATCTTTATCGTAGAGGCTAATCTGATTGCCGCCTTTGGTCTGAATGGTCTTTTGCACATTGTCGCGGTGTGTATAGCTAAGCCCCCCCCTGTTCGGATAGAGGCTGGTGAGCACATAAGGATACTCGGCTAAGTTCGACTCGTAGGCAATCATGACCTGGGCGTCCACTTCGGGCACAAACAACATGCCCTCGCCGTTGGAGGTGTAGGCATGAGCCACCCGAAGCCAGTCGGACTCTTTGTTGTTGCCCGGCCACATAAATTCGACTTTCACGCGCCCTAACTTATCGGGGTCTTCATTATCAACCACTTTCGCCAGTTCGGGCTGCCCAATGGGCAATCGAAACGATGGATTGGGGGGCGGATATGTTACCGAATCAGGGACGGCGCGGAACGTGTTGGCGTAATTTCCACTGCTGTCGAGCGAGTGCGACACGTGCGTAACCCGGTAGCTGCCAAAGTTTTCTTCGGAGGAGCCCCGTTCTGTAATGCGGGTACCTTTCACGGAAACGACCGTTCCGACCGATACGTCGGGGTTTTCGCCAAAGCCCTGAAAATCAACTAATCGGCTGGTTTCCATCGCTTTCTGGGTTTTCGTAACGGCATCCAGTTCGCTTTGCCCGTACACGAGTTTCGGCAGGGGCATCTGCGATTCCTGACTAAACATTTTTTCGGACTCATCCAGGGCAAATTCGCCCCACTGCCCCAGGCCACTCACCTGCTGGTCTTTGGAGTGACTTTGATAGGTTTCGTCGGCCAGATAGTCGTAGCGGGTGTACAGAAATTTAGCGGGTTTGAGTCGAAGGCTCATGGCGAAGGTTTGCATGCCATCGACTTTAAAATCGACCTTTTGGTCGTTGGGCTTGCCGAAAATCAATTGGAGACCGTCGTAGAAACACCATTCGCCATATTCGGCGGCTAAACGGGCCAGAAACTCGAAGTTGGTTTCGTCGTACTGGACAACGTAGTTCAGCGATTCGGAATGCTTCGGTTTAACCGACCGTTTCAGCAGGTTATTGGGGTATGGATTCAGCACCTGTTTAACAATGTCTTCCAGCGTGCACTGGAGAAACGTTCGGCGCAACCGGCTGTCTTCCAGCAGAATCGTCAAGCCATAGCCTTTCAGTAAAAACTCGTTCGACAGGTCGCTGGTGTTCTTCAGGGCCAGTTCGGTTATTATGCCTTTGAACCTGAAATCGAACGATCCGTCTTCGAGGAATGGGTCGAACGAGAACTGAATGGTTTTGCCAACGACGGTGCGGTGCGACTCATGAAAAAACAACTCGTTAACATCTTCCAATTCCTCAAACGGCACGGTGAGATCAAACTGGTGATGGCCGAATAAATCCTGCTCAATGGTGAGCGACGAAACTAATCTGAGTTCCTTGCCATCTTCCAGTTCGATGTGGGCTATGACCTGTTTGGCCATTGGTCAGGTGTTTTGGTGGTCGATACCGTCGAGCTTAATCTTTGGCGCGGTAAGACGCAGGAGAATGCAATTGCTGACGCGGGTACGCTCGGAAAAGCGGAGTATAGTTTTGGTGTTATTCATTATCCGCTCGTAGAAAAGATTTTCTTTGGCGATATCCGTGCTTATAGATTCGGCGAGTGCTTCATAAACAACGTCTATGTTTGTCAGGTGGCTGGCCGTCATCAGCTCGAAGTAAAAGGTCGCGTAAGCGTCCTCAAACTCTAATTTTTGAAGGGCAGAACGCTGGTCGATTCGGTCAAAGACGATGTCACCACTCTTTTTGACCGTCGGCCCCGATGCCCAGGTGCCCAGCAGTTCTTCGTCCGTGCCGTTTAAGATTAAAATAATAACACCTCCCCGAACGCCGGACGTAGCCCGTCCCCGCTCGTATTTCTGGCTCAGCGTATGGGTGCATTGCAGCACGTCGAATTTTTTACCTTCTACGGTTAAGGTAGCCTTAAATGACATAAGCAAGGAGGGTTAAGCACTCATATCATACCTTTACGGTGCCTTTGTTGAACTTGACTTCTCCGCCCGAAATATTGATGACCGTATTGAGGTATTCAATATCGGCAAAGAACTCGTCTTTATAAAATACGCAGTACGCCTTTTTGAATTCTATTTCTTTAAACGTACCGTCTTCGTCAATGCGGTTGAGGACAATCTTGCCATCTTTCTGCAGGTTGGGGTCGATCATCCAGTTTTTGATGGCTTTATCCTCCATGGCATCCAAACTGACAACTACGCCCCACTCGGGCCGGGAGGCCGGTTCGCCCCGCTGGTTTTCGTTACGCACCACGCGCAGGAACATCCAGTTGATGGGAAAGTCCGTGCCGTCTATACTGAGGGTTCCTTCGTAAGCCATAGCTACTATGAATGAAGCGATTAACTTTCTTCTGCTACCCCGCTCCATTGATTGTCGTGCGGGACATCCCGCAGCTTAATTTTCTCGCAGGACATCGTCACAAACAAACAGTAGGCGTTGCCAGTGCGCTCCTGAAATTGCCGGACGCGCTTCCACATGTTTCGGACGAGGGTATTATCCTGCCGGTTCAGCCGACTGGCGTTATACCCATATTCGTAGGCATCTTCGCTTAAATCTTCGGCTGAACTCACCTGATTAAACTGCGTTTTAAGCGCCCCGGTATTGTCGTAATAACTCTCGGAAACATCCGTCACAAACGCATTTTCGAATTCATACGTCAGAAAAACAGACGGCTGATTATTGCGGTAGGTCTTGATGGTGCCGTTTTCGGTACGGTCTTCATCGACTAACCACTCGAAGAAAAAATCACTCCCTCCCTCCGCAATGAGGTAGAAATCGCCCAGATACACGCCGGAGGCCGGGTTGCCCTGATTGTTCATTGCCTGCTTGAAGGAGACCAGAAATTCAAGTGCCTCAATTTCCTGACCGCCAATAGTTAAAATTGCTTTGTGCGCCATAGCCTTGTTTATAAAGATTAGTTACTCGTCAGCGTCATGTTCCAGGGTTGCGTTACCATTAGAAACTGATTTACCACTAAAGAAGAAGTTCGTCGTTTCGAACGAGGCATCACCAATAAATAACTCAAGCAGCCCAAAACAAAACACCCCGTTTAGCGTCCATTCTTTCAGTGTGGTTTCACCCTCGCCGTCGTTGCTATTGGCATAAAAAGTGAGTTTCACATTTTTCTGCATCTTCGGGTTAAACATCCATTCGGCAAAGGTGGCCTGCTCCATCACATCCATGGCGACGTAGATTCGCCAGGTTGTGCCCGAAGCTGGCTGCCCTTTTTTGTTCCGCTTTCGGGAAGCCGTAAAAAAAATCCGGTTCAGGATATACAATTCGTTATCTACCTCCATTTCAGCACGAAGCGTTGCATCCATAAGTCAAAAGGTTAAATGATACATGTATGGCCGTCAACAACCTGATTGGATGCTCACTGCTTTGCCCATTCATTATTGTGTTCGATGCTGCGAATGGTGACCTGTTCGCAGGAGAATGTCACCATGAGTACGTGGGCGATGCCCGTCCGCTGCTGAAACTGCCGGGTCTTGGCCACCGAGTTCGTTAAGGCATGGGCAGCCGCATCCTGGCCACCACTTTGCTTATTCAGTGAGATCATATTCGTCCAGAATTCAAAGTTTTCACTGGAGTCTTCCGACGTGCTGACCCGATTGAAGGTGTTGCTGGTCTGGTCGTTTTCGTAGAAATTTTCCAGCACGGTCGTCACATATCCCTTCACAAAAGCGTACTCAACAAAAGGGGATTGTGACTTAGTATAAAAAATCTTAATAACGCCACTCTCCATGCGTTCAGGGTCGCTCAGCCAGTCGAAAAAAAGATCACTGCCCCCCGGCATAATGAGGTAAAAATCACCCAGATACACACCGGAGGCCGGTTTGCCCTGGTTGTTGATTTTTTGCATGAGGCTGATGTTAAACTCGAGCAGTTTGAAGTCGCTCCCGGAAACCGATAAAATTGCTTTTTTTGCCATTGTCGTTACGCGTTAAGCCGCTGTATATTAGGTTCCCCAGTCGTACTTTATTGTCGCGTTTCCGTTAGAAACCGACACTCCTGTCAGGACCAAAACGGTCTCAAGGACACCCAGGTCCTCAATAAAGTTTTCCTCAAACCCGACGCAGAACACATCTGTAAATTCCCATTCTTTTTGCTTCTCCAGGCCGTCGGTAAATGAGATGGATATATTTTTCTTGAGGGTCGGATTAAACATCCATTCGGTAAATACCTGATCTTTAACAGCATATAGCGAAATCATAATTGTCCAGGCCGTATTAGATACAGTTCGCCCTTTGTTATCCCGTTTTCGAATCGCAAAAAAATTAAGTTTATCGAGCACATAGCCCGTATTGCCAACATGCAGCATTGTATGATAAGAAGCCATAGCTGTAGGTGTTTAGAAGGTCCTGTTGCTCATTATTGCTGGTCGTAGTCCGCTTTCCACTCTGCCGAATCGGGGTCGTCGCCTTTCTGTCCGTCGAGTTTGAGCAGGAAGGTTTTAGACGGGAAATAAGGAATCATGTGGATATCTAAATAGATGCGGTCTTTCTGCTTGGGGTCCTGCTCGAAGCGCATCAGTTTGAATTTTTCGATGAGTTTACCCGGCCCCGTCACGCTGTCTAAAAACTTCACAATCTGCTTCTGAATGTCCATGCGGGTGTTGGTATTGAAATTCTCAAACGCCCGGCGATTCAGAAAATCAATCAGCACTTTGGTAATATAGTCGAATACCCGCACCACCGAATAGGTCTGCAGACCAATGTTGTCGCCGTTGAAAAGGGTTTTGGCCGAGAACGGCATCACCTTGCCATACTCGTTGACCATCGGAATCAGCCCCATTTTTTCCAGTGTGGCGATTTCACTTTTCTTCAGGGGAAACCGCACGCCGTCGGCCTCGTTGAGGGCACCGTGTTTGCGGCCAGCCGTCACCTGCGACATCACCGTGCCATGGATCTTGCCTGCCAGGGCACTCGACCCAGGCACATACAGGTCTTCTTCCTCGCCAACGTCCTGATGCCGCCCCCGGCCCGCCAGCCAGTTGCAGGTCATCATCACATTGGAGAGATACGCATCGCCCCCCGTCAGGTTAGCCGACTCGAAGAGATCGACTACATCGTCGGGCGCGTCTAAGTGCTGGAAATCAGTCACCAGCATCACTTTGTTTTTATAAGCAATCTGCGCCCACTTGTCCACCACTTTTTTCGACCCTAAGTAGCCCGGCATGACCAGCAGCGAGTAGCTGTCGCGCAGGTCGAGCCGGTCGTAGTTGCGGGCAAATTCTTCGGCCACGGCATCAATAAACGTCGTGTTGTCGAGGTCGGTCATTTGCTCCGGCTCGGCGTTCATGATGTTTACGTTCTTGACCTTATCCTGGTCGGTGTTGGCGTAGAAACTGGCCACCGAGCGGTAGGATTGCTCCAGCCCCCGGTTCGTCTCGTAGGCCCGGCGCAGGTTTTCGCTGAGCAGCGTTTGGGCGGTTTCGGCTTTAGTTTGCGCGGTTTGGGCTACATCGGCCACTGTATCGGCGCTGTTGAGCAGCTCGAGCAGCAAGTGCAGGCGCTTGCTCAGGGCCGCACGTTCGTTCGCTTTGGCCTCTTCGGTGAGAAAGATTTTTTTGCGGGCTTTTTTCTCCGGGTTCAGGTTCTGAACACCATCTAAGGTGGTTTCCAGAATCGCAAAGCCGCCGTATTTGGCCAATTTGGCGCAGCTATCATCGAGCGATAAGGCTCCTTCTGCTGTTTTCTCGCCTAATTTAAGTGGTTTGTCCTGTGCTTCCATGTAGGTTTTTACGTGTTGGGTTTACGGTTTCAGGTTTCAAGTTCCAGGTTGGCTAACGGGCTAAACCTGTTCCCGTGGTCTGTGTCCTCACAGATCATTCTGCCGGACGGTTTATCGTAGCTGGCGCATCCGAGTCTGTGCGGACACAGACCACGGGAACGCCGGGCCGCCGGAACGGTTCCATGTTCCATGTCACTGAGCGAAGACCAAACTTCCATACAGCTAACCAGGAACGTTAAACCAGGAACGTTGAACTATTTTACTGCGCTTCTTCCAGTTCACGAATCATGGCCTCAATAGCTGCCGTGTAAGCCGCTTTACCGTCGGGGTTTTCGAGCATCGTTTTCAGGATCTTGTTCGACTTGAGTTGGCGGACATACTTTTGAAAATCCTCAAATGTCATGTTCAATTCCTGGAGGTATTGACTCTGGGCAATAATGCCCTGCTTGCTGAAGTCGGCGAGGGAGTTAAATCGCAGTGTTTCGCTAATGGTGCTGCCGTCTTCGGTGTCAAATTCGACTTCCTGTTCCGGCTTGAAATAGGCAAACACTTCATTCACCGTTTTCAGACCTTCAACCACCTGCGGGCGAATGGGCGGGTCGGCCGTTAGTTTCTCAATGAGGAGGGTTTTGTTCTGGGGGATGTCAACGATGCTCTCGCTGACGTTGAGCTTACGCTCCTGTCCACCGATTCCGTAGTCGAACATAGTTTATAATATTGGTTAAAATGTTAGAAATCAATGTATTATTTCCTGGTTGGGGGTTGAGTTGACCATACGCCATATCTTGGAGATATGGCGTATGGTCAACTCAACCCCCAACCAACACCGTGGGGCAGCCCACCACGATACTGCCGCCGTGGGCGGTCATATCACCCATCCGGGCGGCCGGTTTGCCACCAATAAGCACCGTTGCCGACCCGGCTGCGATTACATCAGGTGGCCCAACGCACACACACATATCGCCCACGGTTGCGGCTGGTTGCCCGGCAATGAGCACGGTTGGCACGCCCGGCCCCATAATCGGCCCTCCTACGTGTGGAATGGGCACTACTGCAGGGGTTTGCATGGGGCAAACGTGCATATCCATCAGGCGGGCGGCTGGTTGTGGCATGGCTTAAGCGGGTTGAGCCGACACGTCGGCGGGTTGGTCAACAGTTGGCTGAACAGGCATTTCGGCATCTGTAATTGTCCATTGCAGTTCATCCTCCTGCAACCCTACATGAACCCTTGACCCCTTCGTCACGTCGCCAGCAATGATCATCCGGGAAATGGGACGTCGTAGCTGGTTCCGAATCACACCCTTAAGTTGCCGCGCTCCATATTGGGGCGTAAAGCCTGACAAGGCTAAGTGTCGCTGAGCTTCATCCGTAAGATCAAGCGTAATACCCTGTTTGGTTAGCTGGTCGGTCAGACCACGCAGGTGCAGATTGAAAATCCGGACGGCGTTTTCCTCCGAAATGGGCGCAAAAGGCACAATCTCGGTCAGGCGGGCCAGAAACTCCGGTCGAAAGTGGCGGCTCATGGATTCCATCAGTTCCGTAGTGGTAGGAATCTGCCCCTCCCCAAATCGCTGAATCACCAACTGACTACCGATGTTGGACGTAAACAGAACGACCGCGTCCGAAAAGTCGCCCTCTTTGCCTAAGCGGTCGTGCAGACGGCCCTCATCGAGAATTTGAAGGAAAATGTCGAATACGGATGGGTGCGCTTTTTCAATCTCATCGAACAGCACCACCGAGTAGGGTTTTTCGCGGATTTTATTCACCAGCAACCCACCTTCTTCGTAGCCGACGTAGCCCGGCGGTGCCCCATAAAGCAAAGCCGCCGAATGTTCTTCCTTAAATTCCGACATGTCGAACCGAATCAGAAACGACTCATCGTTGAACAGAAAATCGGCCAGCGACTTGGCTAATTCGGTTTTTCCGGTGCCGGTTGGCCCCAGCAAAAAGAACGAACCAATGGGCTGACCCGCTTTTGTCAGGCCGGAACGGGCTTCCAGAATGGCATCGGCTACGGCCTTCACGGCATGGTCCTGACCAATTACGCGCTGTTTCAGCACCTGATCCATGGCCAGCAGTTTGTCGCGCTCCTGGCTTTGTATTTTCCCCAGCGGAATGCCCGTTTTGTGGGAGATAACAGCGGCAACGTCGTGGCGATCCACACTTGTTTTCGCCGTTGCGGTTAGGGCCGTGAGCCGTTCCAGCGTTTGCCGAATGTGGTCGGTTAAGGTTGGCACCGACGCGAACGGGTCGGCTACCGGCTCATCGTCGGGGGCTGTGTCGGCGGTTACGTTTGCCAGTAGAATCGGGCTGATTTTATTTTCCAGTTCCTGATGGAGGTACCGCAGATCGCGCAGCGAGTTAACCCCGTCATCATTGGCAATTAACTGGTCGAGCTGCCCGGTAAGCTGCTCTACCTCGGCGGGCGTTCGTTCGCTAATCATCCGCACCGCCGACAGCGTGCGGTCGAGCAGGTCGATGGCGGCATCGGGCAGGCGACGATTGCGGCTGTAGCGTTTGGCAAGCGTTACGGCTTCGGCAACGGCTTCGACCCCAACGCTGAGCTGGTGGTGTTTCTCATAGAACGGCACTAAGCGCTGAATCATCCGAATGGCCGTTTCCACGTCTGGCTCCTCCACCCGCAGCACGTCGAACCGGCGGCTGAAGGCTTCGTCCGTTTCAATGTATTTCCGGTATTCATCGAGCGTAGTTGCGCCGATAACCGTCAGATTTCCTTTTGCCAGTTCAGGTTTGAGCAGGTTAGCGACACCGGTGCCAAGCGGTCCCCGGCTGTCCAGAAGCTGGTGAATTTCGTCAATAAAAAGGATAATTTTGGCGTCCTGTTTCAGTTCTTTGAGGATGCTTTTCAGACGGTCTTCCACCTCCCCTTTATAGGAGGCTCCGGCCACCAGCGCCCCCAGATCAAGTTCGAGCAGGCGGGCATTTTGCAGATGATTCGGCACTTGCCCGGCCACAATGTTCAGGGCGAACCCATCGGCTAAGGCCGTTTTGCCAACGCCCGGCTCCCCCACCAGAATAACGTTGGGTTTGGTGCGTCGGCCCAGGGTTTCGGTCATCATCCGTACCTCACGGTCGCGGCCCAGAATGGGGTCTAACCGGCCTTCGGCAGCCATCGCCGTTTTGTCGACGCAGTACCGCAGCAACGCCTGCCCCGATGCCCCCGACGACGGGCTGGCTACCCGCTGACCATTCGCTTTGCTGTCGGGCGCAACCGCCGTTTCTACGTCGGCATCGGCTAAGGCAGCCTGCATCAGGTCGGCCTGCGTGAGGGGCAGGCTCCGCAGTTGCTCGGCACTAAAGGCCAAACCCGGCTTAAGCAGAGCCGCCAGTACACAAACGGCATCGGTCTGAGATTTACCTAACTGCATGGCTACCAGGTCGGCCAGTTCCATGGCGGTTTTTACCTGCTCATCGCCCGGTGGATTGGGCGACAGCCGGCTCGATTTCGGGCTGGCTTCTACACGCACCTCGGCCCACTCGCGCAGGTAGGGTACATCCTGCCCCAGTACGGCCAGCCACGAAGCCAGGCCGACCTCGTTGTGCAGCAGGCCCATGAACAAATGCGCCGGAGCAAACAGCTCGTTCTGATATTCTTTTGAGAGGGCCTGGGCAATCTGTATGGCCCGTTTAACGCTTTCAGTGTATGCCATCACAATAAGGGGGTTAGCATCAGTCGGAGCCTAACCGGCGCAGTTTGTCATTAATGGCAGTCATGCGCTGTTTGGCATCGGGGCGGGTATTTTTTTCAAGCGTTTCTACAGCAAACTCATAGAGCGGCCGTCGCCAGAGTGGGGGTCGGTTGGTGGCATCAGCTTTCTTCTCGCAGCGCTCAACAATGTCCATCTCGACATCGGCCCGCGACACGCCCGCAACCGACGGAGCTGAAGCGGGAGCAGGACTACTGCCAGCCGCTTTAAGCTGTTCCTGGAGTTGGGTAATCCGATTTTGCGCGGTCACCATTCGGCTGGTGCACTCCTGAAACTGCGACAGGTAATTGGGGCCACCTCCCCCACCGCCCGATGGCGCCGGGGCGGCTGCCGGTGCCGCCGTTTTAGCCGCCAGAATCTTGAGCATGTCATTTTCTTGCCGGGCCTGAACCAGGGCCGCTGTCAGCTTATCGATCTGGCTGGCGTCGATGCCCTTCTTGTCCAGCACGTCGCGCAGGTAGCTGATGCTGTTGCGGTAGGTGAGCACGGCATCGTATGCCCCCACAATTCCCTGCGAAAGCTGTTTATTAAGCGGCTGTAGCTGGGCGGTATCGGCCTTTAGGCCATTCACCTGCTGTTGAAGGCCGCTTTCTAAGCCAGAGAGTTGTGTTTTTAAACTTCCCTTTTCAATGTCCGTTGCTTTCAGGTACGCCTGATCGGTGGTTTGGAGGGTCTTAAGATTGGCCGTTACCCCGTCCATCGGCTTCATCAGTTTCTGGCTCTGTTCGGTCAGGGTTTCATTCAGCCGGGCATTTTCCTGTTTCAGCACGTAGTTGGGCGCACTGAACAGCAGATACACGGCCAGCAGCGGCACGCTGAGTGACAGGCAATAGACGCCCAGAAATCGGCCAAAAGCCTCCTGCCGTTCGGGTTTGTTAAGGGGTTCCATGGGTTAAAAAAAGAGGATTAAAAAGTTAGTTGACTTTCGGCTAACGGGTAAGTCCCCTCACCCCAACCCCTCTCCCGGAGGACGAGGGGCTTAACCATACGTTTTTTTAGCCCCTTGCCCTCCGGGAGAGGGGTTGGGGTGAGGGCAAGTGTCCGTTCCGGCAGCAAAACAGTCAATGTTAACCTATTTTCAGACAGACGCTTAAACTCACTTATTAAGCGGTAATTATCCCAGCGGACTCCAGCGCGAACGCGGTTTTTCGGGTGGGGTTTCTTTGACCTCGTGTTCAATAATAAACACGTTTTGGCCCTTGCGCTTGCCGATGAAATCCAACTGAGCCAGTTTGTAAAACACGTTCGTCAGGGTTCGATAAAACGTGTCTACCTCCGTTAAAAGGGTGCTTAACTCGGTATGTTCGTAGGGCAGTTGCAGGGTTGCATTGAGCTGGGCTTCCAGGGCGCCCGGTGTCAGGTCGGCCCACTCGCTGATATAGCCCACAAATTCTTCGCGCTCCTTCCCACTCAGCATAGTCATCACCACCCGAACGGCCTGAATGGGCCGCAGCAGCACCTCAGCCATTTGAATGGGCGGTTCATAAGGGATAATCCAGCTAAACCGCGTACTGATGTCGCCCAGGGTGAAGGCAATCCGCTCGGCCAGGAGCAGTGTGCTGCTCTGGAGGGCATTTTTAGGGTCTCGTTCCTTGCTGCGCTGGAGAATTTTGTAGGCGTTGGTTTCCAGCGATTCGAGGTGTTTGCCAAATTGCTGATGCCATTGCTGGAGCCGGGGCAGGCTGTGAACCGATGTGCAGGCAGGCATATAGTCGGTGTCCTGCTGTACCTCGCCATTGCCATAACGCACCCGCCCGACAATCAACTGATAACTCAATTCGCCCGCACGAACCTGCGCCGATGGCACGACGTCGAGCCGGTAGTTGGGCCGGGTGTGGGGGTGGCGGGGGGGCGTTTCGGTCAGGATTGGTTCGCCGGTCGGGATACGGGTGAAGGGATCGACCGTCAGCACGACGTCGAAGGTTTGGGGTTTGCCGGTTTGCAACCCGTAGGTTTCGGCCAGCGACGCAAATGAGGTTGTACAGGTGAGCGAATCTGTTGGATTATGGTAATCAATCCGGCCGCCGTGGGGGCTGATGGCCCGGCAACTGCGGAGCTGGACCCGGATCTGCTGGTTAAAATCGCACTGAATCTGCATATCGAGTGCATTGTCGGCGGGCAGAATTCCGTAACGAAACCGCGATAGACCCAGCGCATTGCTATCGCGCAGTTGGTCGTGCATAAAGTTTTCCCATTCGGTGAAGTGCCGACGGGCAATTTTCATACCATCAACCCAGTTGACAGGTGGGTAGGTAAGTTGAGGTATAGTCATGATAGAGTGGTTATCGGTTAATTAATGAACAATGTAGAATGAACAATGTAGAATGAATAATGAAAGGGTTTGGTGCAGCATTATTCATTCTACATTATATACACGTTATATACACGTTGTAAAATCCAGGCGCCCAACGGCGTCTTCATCGGTCAATAAAAACGTATCATCAAGGGCTGAGGTATCCAGTTCCGTGCTGAGTTCTACATCTAAAGGAACCAGATAGCCACTCAGCCATTGGATTAGTTGCCTTCCATTACCACCTGGCAGATAAGCCGGTACCCGTTCCCTGCGGTCAATATGCACGGTTAACCGGAGTTGGGGTCCTTCGTTGTTCAGCCAACCGTCAACGACCGACGTACTGCCCAACTCCCACTCGCCCAGCGGAGCCGACCGGGCTGTATGAGCATCCACCAGCTTCATGCCCGGCGGGTCGAACTGCAAATTCACAGCCTCTTCGAGCAGTTGCCCGAAGCAGGCTGTCATACCGGCTATGTCGCCCGCCAGCCGGTGCATGACGGGCAGCATATACAACAGACGCTGGGACTGGAGTGGCGTCAGAAACTCCGGCAACTCCCAGAACTGCCCCAGCACGCCATCCGACGCGCGCATATCCGTCCGAAACGGATAGGTTCGTCCCTCCTGCTCCACCCGGATGCGCTGTCGAAAAAACTCCTGCTCGATGGGTAAGAAAAAACGCCGTGCTGCCTTCTCCCGCTGGCGCTGCGTTTGCATCTCGAGCAGTATGGTCTCCGTCGAAGCCGATGTTTCGTTGGTTGTCGGCTGATGAAATACCCCTTCCGGCAATAGATCATAGAGACCGTTCCGGTTCAGCTCGATTTGCAGCCATCGTTGCGAACTGTACTGCGACTCCACCCACTCCGTCCGGTTTATGTCGCGACCAAACGCCCGCCTGAACGCCCCAACCGGATTCAGAATCAGGTCATCGAGGGAAATGCCCTGATCGAGCATATCGGCCAGCACGACTTCGGCCCGCAGGTCGACCGGCAGGTGATTCAGGCGTTCGGCGTAATCGTTTAACAGTTCCATTTGAGTAGTGAATTACTGTAACACGGGTTTCCACCGCTCCGGCGGCCCGGCCGCGCTACAGGACAACAACTTCATAGGGCAGGGCTGCCACCGACTGCGCCTGCAGGCTAAGCTGGAGCAAGCGGATCTGCTGCTCCCAGTCGGTGGGAGCATATCGACTCGTTGCTGAAGGCTGGAGCGTTACCCGGATGCACCGCTGAAAACCGTTTGTCGGCACCGGATCAACGCGAAAGGCCCGTTCCACCCGCACCGACTGAAGATTCGCTCCCAGTTCTGCCCAGCATACGGCCCGCACATCCTCTACCGTTACCACCCGATTGCGGGTCAGCAATGCCCGTTTATACTGCGTAATTTTCTCCGAATCTTTGGGGCGTTCGCGCCCTCCGCTGGTGCTGGTCATCAGAAAGCCGGACTCTTTGCGAAGGAGTGTATCGCTATACGGATTAAGCCGGCTACCGACCGGCAATCGGTTCGCTACTTCGCCATCGCAGGTCCAGTATTCAATAAATACGGTTTCGCCGGGTTGTTTAGGCTTGATTATCAGGTAGGGAATCGCGTCGCGCTTACGGGTTTTCTGGTCAACCTTCGCTTCGAGCCGGGCCATTGCCTGGTTCAGTTCCCGAATGACCGACGACAGAAAATCTTCGCCCAAAGCCGCGAACGATGCACTTTCATCACGCAATAAATCCAGTAAATTAACCAATGTCTGACGGGCATCCCGGTCGTCGAACCGGCTGACCCCGTACTGTATCGTGTAGGTATCGGCCACTAAGTCAGTCAGGTTGCCAAGCGGAGTGGCGGTTAGCTGGCGGTTCTGACCTGTTCGCACCTCCCGCACGGCTAAAAAGTACCGGTCGGTGTCGAGCGGGATGATGTTGAGATTTTGCTGGAGCCGGTAGGTAATCCGGTGGAGACGCCGATTTATGACCGGCAGGCAGTTTATTCCGCACACCATCCCTGCCAGTGCCTGCAAACCGACCGTGTGCGGCAATTGCAGTTCAATCCACCAAAGCGGTTCGCGCAGGGTTCGTAAGTCCCGCTCGGCAAACCACTTCCCGAACTGGGCCGGATAAGCCTGGCGGGGTGCGCTACCTGCCCGAAATGGTGGGGCGGCTTTTACGGTGATAAAATGACGCCCGGAAGCGGCTACGGCTTGTTTCTCGACCGAATACATCACATTGAATTCACTGTCTATGGGCGTTCCCGGACTGGCTGGGGCACTGCTTTCTGGCAGGCCTGCCTGAACGGTCAGGCTTTGTTCGCCCAGCCGCCAGGGGCTACCCGCGAACAGGGCCGGATAGCTCCCCCGCTCAACCTCAGCCGACCAGTCGAAAAAGAACGAAATCCCGTCCAGAGAGGCAATGCTATCGTCCAGTTCCAGGCCAAGCCAAAGTGATTGATAAGGCAGTATGGCCGGTGGCCCCTGACTTTGAGCAACGAGCGTTTTCTGCGTCGTCTCATCCACCCGAAACAACGCATCGGTTGTGGCGATGCAGCGAACGGCGCCATCGACGACGGAATACGTGCCCGCGGGTGAAAAATAAACGTCCTGGACCTGTGTACTGGCCGAATCGGGGCGGGCGGCCCCGGCCCGTTTGTGACACAACTGGGTGGTTACTGGCAGAGACGACTGTGGGTCAACGGGACGCACCTGAGCAATACCGAACGCGGGGCGGGCCACGTTGGGTTCGGGGTGCAGTACCTGCGCCAGCCGGTCCAGCAGCCGGTTCTGGGTAGTACCAATCTCAACCGACACCCGCTCGAACTCCACCGCGCAGGCTTCAATCAGCAGCGACACGAGTGGATCAAAGCTATCGAGGTCCGTCTCGGCATAGCCCCACAGGTCGGCAGCCCGGCGTAGCATTCGGGTTTTAACGCGCTCACGGGCAAAACCTTCCGTCATCATCGTATTGTTTCAAGTTTCAGGTTCAGGTTTCATGTTGGCGTCTTGTAACATGGAACCTGAAACCTGAACCATTTATTCGGTTGACAGTGGGGCTAAAAACAAGCTTCGCTGAAACGAAAAGCGTTCGTTAGTTCGTGATAGCAGGCCATCAATCCAGATACTCAGCCGACGTTTTACCCGGCGGTTTGTTTGGCTTAACTGCATTTCCTGGTCCGTCAGTTCGACCCGTATCCGCACCTGTATAAGCCGCTTTTCGTGGGCAGCTACCGACGTTTCAATTGACTGCCGGATATCTTCTTTCCACCGGCTATTGGTCTGATTAACAAAGTCTTCATCCCATAAACTGCATCCAAACGTTTCATCGAAGCGCGACTCGGCGAAGTGCGTCGTGAGCATTAAGTACAGGTTTTGGGCGATCGACTGCGGCAACGAGCAGGTTGGATGCGGTTTGTGCTCCAGTACCTCGTCTAAACGTAAGGGCAGGGCGTAGTAAGGCTGTGGCATAAGGCGGCCATTCGTTAGAAGCGGAATAACAGACCGGCCCCCACCCCCACGCTGTTCATGGCCACGTTGATGCTGGGTGACTGATTGACATCGATGCCATCTTTTTTGGTCGTCGTATAGTCGCCCTGGTCTTTATACTCGGTGATGGAGTTGGTTTTCGTTACAACACCGCCCTTGGTTTCGCTATAGGAGCGCCTGAGTTCTTTCGGCTTGAACGATTGGTTATAGGCCACAATCTCGGCAAAGCCCCGCAAACTCTGACTCAATCGAAACTGAATGCCCAGCGCGGCCTGATACCCGATGGCCAGACTATTATCTGCGTAGTTATTTTGGGTATCGCCGGTTGAACTGGCGCCGGCGGTGGGTACGTTCAGACTTGTTTGAACCAGTTTATAATCGAGCACAATCCCGCCAACAAGCCCCAGCCGGTTGTAGATATAGTAACTGGGCCGTGAGAGTGCTTTAAACGTAACATTCGGGATAATGGAGAGGACTCTGAGGGTTGTCAGGCTGTTGCTGGTATAGGTGTAGTTGCTGCCTTTGTAGGTATAATCGGTCTTAATGTCGGTGCCAAACAGCATGTCGGCATCAATCCCGACGTTAATAAAGTCGCTGAGGATGGTGCCAATACCAACACCTGCCCGGAGTCCCGCGCCCAATCCCGTTGAGTTGGTTTTAAACGAAGTTACCGACCCGGACGACGAAACACTGGAGCCGACCTGCGATCCGGGGGTGAGCAGGCCATAGAAGCCATACGCTTTAATGTAGAAGGGCGATTCGACCGCTTTTGGCTTGCGGGGAGCTTTCGGGTTCGTTCCTGAATTGTCAGCGTGAACAATCGTGTTCAGGTCAGTTGCAGGCTGCGCCATAGTGGCACATACCGCCAGGCTAAAAAGCAGCGTGAGGCACTTATGTCTAATCATTGGGCTTGTCTGGTTAGCTGAATGAGACTCTTTCGTATATTAAGTTGACTAATAGGCCATTGCATTTAACGAAAGACAAATAAAAGGATTAAATAACGAGCGTCATAGCGTATAAATACGCGTCCTGCCAGGCAGAAATCCGGGTTTAAATCCGTATTGTTAAAATTAGACGGCAGCGATTGACAGGCTGGGTAAAAACTGATTCTACTTACCTGAAAAATACACCCGGCGGAGCGACCGGGGATGCGTTGGATCGAAATAATCATGCTGCCAGCCATCGTCGGCAATCAGGTAATTCGGCTTCCAGTCGGCCTCGTCTATACCCTGTTGCTGCGCTATTTTTACGGCTTCCCGGTAGGCGTAATGGGTATGAAGCCGCATAAACTCGCCGAGGTAACAATCCGCCACCCGTTTGTCATTGCGTATGACCAGCATGTTCTCGTCGTTGATGTCGGTGCTGGCCCCGCTGAAGTTAGCCGAGCCGGTAATCGTCACCGGATTTTCGCCGAGCGGGTCAACCAGCATGTATTTGGTATGTATCCAAAGAACATGGGTTTGAATACCATCATGGTCAAAGGGTCTGTCAATTTCTTTAACCCAACGGTCAAAGGCGTTCAATGTCAGGCGGTTTCCGAGCGCCACCACCACATTGGGCAATTTCCGAATCCGGGCAATGTCAATTTTGCCCTGCGCTAAACCAGCGCCAGCCCCTTCTTTTTCCATGAGGGCAAAACGCAGCACCCCGTCGTTCTGCTCATACACCTGCTGGAAAACCTTGTTCATTCCAAAGGCAAAGGTCATGAACAGCCCTTTTTGAGCGCTGTTGGCCACCTGGGCGTACCAGCTTAGTACAGACTTGCCCAAATGGGGTGAAAATACCACGGTAATATCCTTGTTCCAGGGGTTGGGCGGAGCCGGGTTATTGGTGCCCAGCCAGTTTTGGGATTCCTCTTTGGTGGGGTCCTCCCGGAGTTTCTTCAAATAGGTTAAATAGGTTGTCGCCACCCCAGCGTCGTCTACGATATGACCCACATTCGAGTGGCCAAAAATACCGTTTTCGGTCAGGTTAGTCGAACCCGTCCAAACGGCAACGGCCTGGTTTTGGTTGGTGAGTACCAAAAACTTGTTGTGCATCAGTTTACCCTTCACTCGCTGGGTAGTCAGGTTATTAATCCCTGCCTTCTCAACGGCTTCGATATTCCGCTCTCGGGGGCCGCTGCCGCCCGCAATGGCATCATAAAGCACCTGAACCTGGACACCTCGTGCTGCGGCTGCTTTGAGGGCTTCGAGTACGCCCGGCCACTGAAATTCGTATATGGCTCCGTGCAGCGCAAAATCTGGTCCGGTTGCCCGCGCAATAAAGGTAATCAGTGCTTCGAAAAGACCCCGCGATAGCCAGTCGTAGGCCAGTTGGCCTACGACTGGCGGCTTCCGATCCTGAAACCGGCGGGTATACTCCTGTGAAGCGGCCGTGCCCCGGTTAAAGTAGATCGAATGAACATTACCCGTTATAGGCTCTGTTTTGATCGTAACCGCATTAGCCTCGCCCTCCGTCAGGTGGGTCGGGCTACCGTAGAGTGGCACTACCGTATAGGTATAAAGTTGACCGGGTTCGACACTGTAGTCGCTCCATTGAAATGATTGGAAGGGGTGCTCCCGGCTCGATACCGGCACGGCTGGATCAGGATGGGGTAAGGTCGCTTCAAAGGTTTTTATACCCCTCATCCAGAACGTCTCCTGATTGGTATGGTCTTCGCGTTTGATAGCGAACCCCAGACAGCCGACCCGCTTCTGGCCACTGAAGTCAAGCCCCAGGGTAACTACACGCATGCCGGCAACGGCAAAAATAGTAAGGTCTTTAGGTAACGATTTTTTACGCATGGACGTAAGGTTGGGGATAGGTGATATATAGGAGAAATATAGACACCTATTTCCAACCTCAGGCTACCGTTCAATAAGTATGCACTTAAAAGTAATTCCGAACGGGTTGCATTGGGAGAGCGGAGCGGGCAACGTTGCTACAATCAATCTAACGCAAAAAAGCCCGCCAAATCTGGCGGGCTTTTTTCACTTGTTAGTGACCGATACGGGAATCGAACCCGTGTTACCGCCGTGAAAGGGCGATGTCCTAACCGCTAGACGAATCGGCCGTCTTGTGCCCAAGACCCAACGTGTTGGCTGGTTAGCCGCCCCGTTGGCGAAACGTGGTGCAAAGGTAAGTCTATGTTTTTATAATGCAATAATGCCCATCAAATTTTTTCCAAAAAAAGGGTTTCTGCATGATTTACTGCTATTTTTGAGGAAGTTAGCTTCGGCGTAGGGGCGGTCTCTACATTAATAGAGATAGACCCTATGTTGTCAATAATGCCCTTTCAGGGCGGGTACTTATTTCCAATTTTATGAAACATATCTTGTTGCTGGCGGGCCTGACAGTCGGGTCATTGTCAGCTTATGCCCAGGCCCCTGCTTCAGCATCAACCGATGCTGTGGACTCGCCCGCCAAATTTCTTGGCTACAAAGTCGGTGACCGATTCACACCTCACCACCGCGTGTTAGCCTACGCCGAACAGGTAGCCCGTCAGCTACCGAAGCGCGTTAAACTCATCCCCTACGGCACCACCTACGAAGGTCGGCAACTGATGGTTGTAGCCGTCGGGTCGGAGGCCAGCCTGGCTCGTCTGGACGAAATTCGCACTAATAACCTAAAGCGAATTGGGTTGCTGGAAGGTGGTTCGACACTCGGCAACCCGACAGCAGCCGCCCAGCCGCCTATTGCCTGGCTTAGCTATAATGTTCATGGCAACGAGGCTGTTAGCTCGGAAGCCTTTATGGAGGTGCTGCATCGGCTGTTGAACGCAACGGATGCCGTTTCGCAAAAAATCATGAATACGACGGTGGTCATCCTCGACCCCGGCCTGAACCCCGATGGCCACGACCGCTACGTGAACTGGTACAATCAGATGCTGGGCCGCGCTGCCGATCCAACGCCCTCAGCACGGGAACACCAGGAGCCCTGGCCGGGTGGTCGATACACGCACTATCTGTTCGACCCTAACCGCGACTGGGCCTGGCAAACGCAGGAAATTACCCAACAGCGGATGGCACTCTACCAGCAATGGATGCCGCAGCTCCACGGCGATTTCCACGAAATGGGGGTAGAGAGTCCATACTATTTTGCGCCCTCAGCCAAACCCTATCACGAAGATATCACGCCTTTTCAGCGTAAATTCCAACAAACTATTGGCGACTATTGCAGTCGCTATTTTGACCGCAATGGCTGGCTGTATTACACCCGCGAACGCTTCGACTTGTTCTACCCAAGCTACGGCGATACGTACCCAACCTACAACGGGGCCATTGGCATGACCTTTGAGCAGGGTGGTAGTGGCCGGGCCGGGCTGGCCATCGAGAAGGCCGATGGCGATACGCTCACCCTGCGCCAGCGCATCGACCACCACGTTGCTGCCAGCATTGCCACCCTCGAATCGGTTGCCGACCGACCGGCTGAACTGGTGAAAGAGTTCGGTCAATTTTTCGACAAGGCCCGCAACACGCCCATTGGTGCGTATAAAAGCTACATTATTAAGTCGAATGGCGATGCGGGCCGGTTAAAAGCGCTGCAACAACTGCTGGACCGGAATAAGATCCAGTTCGGCTACGCGGGCAAGGCGCAGACGCTGCCCGGCTACAACTATACGACCCAGAAGAATGATAAAAGCGTTTCGGTGGCTGCCGAGGACATCGTTATTAGTGCCTACCAGCCAAAATCGACGCTGCTGAAAATACTGTTCGAGCAAAATTCGGCTCTGGAAGATTCGGCCACCTACGACATCACGGCCTGGTCGCTGCCCTATGCCTTTGGCCTGCAAACCTACGGGTCGACCACGCGGCTAACGCCGTCATCGACAGCCCCAACCACCACTACCTTACTGACTGCATCGACTCCGGCCACCAAACCTTACGCCTACGTTGTGCGGTGGCAGTCATTACCCGCCGTACAGATGCTGGCCGGTTTGCTGAAACAGAAGGTTAGAGTACGGGCCGCCGAGAAGCCCTTTGAACTGGAAAACAAAACGTATCCATCGGGTACGCTGATTGTTCCCCGGTCGGGCAATGAACGGTTTGGCGACCGGTTCGACGCACTCATCCGGGCCGAGGCCACCCGAACCGGTGCTGATTTCACCCCCGTCCAAACCGGCTTCGTGACGAAGGGGTCTGATTTTGGTTCCGATTTCGTGACAGGTCTGAAGGCTCCGCGCGTGGGGTTGGTGGTTGGCGATGGCACGCCCCCTCCATCGGCAGGCGAAGTCTGGCACTTTTTCGACCAGGAACTCAACTACCCGGTTTCGCTGCTGGACATCAACACGTTAGCCAACGTCGAATGGAATAAATTAGACGTGGTGGTGCTCCCAACCAACTACAATTACGGTCGCTTTTTGAACGACAGGGTTCTGTCGTCCCTCAAAGAATGGATTCGGTCGGGCGGTAAACTCATTGCCCTGGAGCGGGCGGCCTCGTTCCTGGCCGGAAAAGATGGATTTGCGCTAAAGGAGAAAGAGGAAAAGCCGGGAGATAAAGACAAATCTGCCAAAGATAAAGCTAACCCGGCTGATTCGCTCAAACTCTACGTCGACCGCGAACGAACGGCTATTTCCGACGAGACACCGGGGAGCATTTATCGCGTCAGCATCGACACGACTCACCCGCTGGGCTTCGGGCTTACAGGCGGTTATTATTCGCTGGTACAAAATGCCTATAATTTTGATTTCCTAAAAGATGGCTGGAATGTAGGCTACCTGAAAGCGGATAATTACGTCGCTGGTTTTTCGGGCCGCAATGCCAGGGAGAAACTAAAAAATACGTTGCTGATGGGCGTTCAGAGCATTGGCCGGGGCGCCGTTGTGTATCTCGCCGACGACCCACTATTCCGGGGATTCTGGTATAACGGCAAACTGCTGTTTGGCAATGCCGTGTTTATGGTGGGAAATTAGCCATAACGCTAACGAACCTATAACGAATTCATAGGGCGTTGCCCTATGAATTCGTTATAGGTTCGTTAGTATATTCGCCCAATGATAACCAACCTCCCCCTATGCCCCAATCTCTGACCAACGTTTATGTTCACCTCATATTTAGCACCAAATACCGCGAACCGATTATTGGAGACGACGTAAAAGACGAACTATATGCATACTTAGGCGGAATCTGTAAACAACTGGAATGCAACCCCATAAAAGTTGGCGGTTATTACGACCATGTTCATATTTTGTGTACGCTATCGAAAAAGATAGCCCCATGAAATTGCTGGAAGAAGTAAAAAAAAGCTCGTCCAAATGGATGAAAACTAAAGGTCGCGCTTACCAGAATTTCTATTGGCAGGATGGGTACGGTGCCTTTTCGGTCAATCCCTCGCAGGTCAATGTGGTCGTTCGCTACATCAACAATCAATACCAGCACCATGAGCAAACCTCCTTTCAGGACGAATGCCGGGGTATCTTTCAAAAATATGGGATGGCCTATGATGAGCGTTATGTGTGGGATTGAGCGTTCGGGAGCCACCTAAGCCACAGGGTCCACAAGGCATCGCCCTGTGATAGTGATGAAGCCCCGTTAGGGCCGCAAAGTATCATGTGGAATTTTGCCCTGAAAGGGCATCATCAATAGCATGGGACATCGCCCTATGAATCCATCAAATGGGGCATCGCCCTATGAATCCATCAAATGGGGAATTGCCCTATGAATGGGGTAAATCAGCCGTATCTTTACGTTTATGTATTGGCTGCCTTAAACTTCCTCTTTTGGTGAGACGTCTCCTGCTTCTTTCGGCTATCGTTCTGTCAATAAATCATTCGGCGCTGCTGGCGCAGAAGAAAAACGAGAGCTACCAGCTTCACATCAGCCGGACGACCTCGCCGGTTGTTATCGACGGGACTATTGACGAAGCCGCCTGGCAGGTTCCCGAAGTAGCCACGAATTTCTGGATGGTGCTGCCCATGGATACCAGCCGCGCCCGCGTTCGCACCGATGTTCGGATGACCTACGATGATAAAAACCTGTATCTGAGTGCGGTTTGTTATCATGGCGACGTTGCCGGGCCATACATTGTTGAATCGCTCCGGCGCGACTGGGCTTTCGCCAAAAATGACAATTTCATCTTTTTCATGGATACCTTCGATGACCAGACCAATGGCTTCACGTTCGGCACCAATGCCGCCGGAGCGCAATGGGATGGCCTTCTCTACGAAGGGAGCAAAGCCAATCTGAGTTGGGATAACAAGTGGACATCATCGGTCCGCAATTACCCCGACCGTTACGTACTTGAACTGGCCATTCCGTTTAAAACCATTCGCTACAAACGAGGTATTACGCGCTGGGGCATTAATTTCAGTCGGCAGGATTTGAAAACTACCGAAAAATCATCCTGGACACCCATCGAACGTCAGTTTCCAACGGCAGCCCTGGCCCTGACCGGCGTCTTAGTCTGGGATCAGCCACCGCCCCAGCCTGGCCCCAATATCTCGCTGATTCCCTACGTGCTCTCCGGCCTGACCCGCGATTACCAGAACAGCGTGCCCAACAAATACCGCGTCGATGCGGGTGTCGATGCCAAAGTGGCCATCACCTCGTCGCTGAATCTGGACCTGACCGTGAACCCCGATTTTTCGCAGGTCGATGTCGATCAGCAGGTGACCAACCTCGATCGATTCGAACTGTTTTTCCCCGAACGGCGGCAGTTTTTTTTAGAAAATGGCGATCAGTTTACCAACTTCGGCTATGCCACGATTCGCCCGTTTTTTAGCCGTCGGATTGGCCTCGGTGGCGTACCCATTCGATTCGGAGCACGGCTGAGCGGCAAGCTGAATAAAGACTGGCGCATCGGGCTGATGGACATGCAAACCGGGCGCGTAGACGAACTGGGATTGCCCGCCCAGAATTTCGCCGTGATGGCCCTGCAACGGCGGGTGTTTGCCCGCTCGAACATCGGCGTTATGTTTGTCAATAAAGAGTCGCTTGCCTATGAGCCAATTACCGACAAACCCGTTTACTCCCGCTATAATCGCAATGTTGGGCTGGAGTATAACTTAGCCTCAGCCAATAATTTATGGTCAGGCAAAGCGATGTACGTCAAATCGTTTAGTTCTCAGCCATCTATCTCGGGACAAACGACTGAATCAACGCCGGGCGATGAAGCTGTTTATGCCGCCAATTTACAGTATAATAGCCGCAAGTGGCTGATTGGCGTGCAGGTCGAGTCGGTTGGCAAAAACTACAGTGCCGAAGCGGGTTATGTGCCGCGCCGGGGCTACGAGCGGCTTATGGCAACTCTTGGCTATACGTTTTTGCCAACGGGCGGCAGCATTCTGAGTCACGGGCCAACGCTCATGTCCACGTATTTTTTCGACCCAGCCTGGCGGCAGAGCGACAACTCGAGCTATCTGGGTTATACCTTTACGTTTCGAAGCAAAAGCGTATTTACTGGCTGGGTTGCCACCGATTTCGTTCGGTTGCTGCAACCCTTCGACCCAACGAACACGGGCCGCGAAACCCTGGCCACCGGCACAGAACATCGCTGGACAGCCTGGGGAACGCAGTTTATCTCGAAACCCCAGAGTGTGTTTACGTATGGTTTCACAACGCGCTATGGTGGCTATTACGCCGACGGCACGCGCCTGAATCTAACCGCCGACCTGGGCTACCGCTTTCAGCCCTACGTGAGTCTGGCTGCCAGCGCCAGTTACAACGACATCCGGCTGCCGCAACCCTGGGGCCGAACGACGTTCTGGCTGGTTGGTCCGCGCTTCGACCTGACGCTGACCAACACGCTGTATCTGACCACGTTTGTGCAGTATAATGAGCAGCAAAAAAACATGAACATCAACGCCCGTGTGCAGTGGCGTTATAAACCCGCATCCGATTTTTTCTTAGTCTATACCGATAATTATCTGCCCAATTCGGCGCAAATCGGTCAGGATGTGCCAGGCTTCTTTTCGGTCAAAAATCGGGCGTTGGTGCTGAAGTGGACCTACTGGTGGAACCTCTGACGCACAAGGGTTTAAACAAACTGAAGGTATGGTAGTTACATTCGCAATTGCCGACGGGCAAGCAACTAAATGAACTACACGAAACAATCAACGTTTATGAAAACCCTGCTGCGTTTTTTCCCAACAGCCCTTGTGGCTCTGTTTCTGACTTTCTTTCTGACCAGTTGTGCAGCCATTGGCGACATTTTTGAAGCCGGTGCCTGGACAGGCGTCATTGGTGTGATTCTGGTTATTGGCATTATCATCTGGGTAGTATCCAAACTGTTTGGCGGGGGGCGGGGCTAAACGCGCCTGCTCACAAAAAAAGCCGACTCCAGCGAGGGGTCGGCTTTTGTGTTTGTTTGTGCTTGTCTACGCCACCAACTCCAGCAGCCCATCGCGCTGAAGCACAGCCCGCTGGCGTTCGCTCAGGCCGTCGGAAGCCCGCATGAGCGGCAATCGGACTTCGGCTGAAATCAGGCCTAAAATCTCCAGGATATTTTTGACCCCAACCGGATTGCCTTCTTCATACAGCAACGGGTCTATCCGCAGGAAATGGCCAAGTTCTTTTTGGGCAAAAGCAAAATCACCCCGCAGAGCCGCGTCGATCAGGCCCGTAAATTTAGCCGGAAACGCATTGGCAATCACCGACATAACGCCTACTCCGCCGATGCTGATGATGGGTACACCCTGCACATCATCGCCGGAAATGAGCAAAAAATCACCGGGTTTGTCGCGGGCAATTTCCATGCACTGCTCAATCACGCAGGAGGCTTCTTTCACCCCAATAATGTTCGGGTGTTGCGCCAGTTCGCAAATGGTTTCGGCGGTCATGTTGATGCCCGTTCGGAACGGAATGTTATAGAGAATGACCGGCACCGGGCTGGCGTCGGCAATGCGGGTAAAATGTTCGATGACGCCCCGCTTGCCAGGTTTGTTATAGTACGGGCAAACCGACAGGATGGCGTCGACGCCCTCAAAATCAATGGAGTTCATACCCGACACTATCTCTGCCGTGACGTTGCCGCCAACGCCGAATACGATAGGCAGATTCTTTGGGTTATTTTCCTTGAGGTAGTGCAGCAACTGGGCTTTTTCGGGCTTCGTCACCGTGGGCGATTCGCCGGTTGTGCCCTGCAGAACGATGTACCGCACACCCCCGTCGGAAATGTGCCGGACGATGCGGCCAAAGCCGTCGAAGTCAATGGATTGGTCGGCATTGAAAGGCGTTACAATGGCAACGCCGACGCCGTGAAATTTGCCGTAGGGAATACGAGTATCCATTCGTGGAAACGGGAATGTAATGCGGCAAAGTTACGGGAAATTAGGCAGGAAATTGAGTTTTAAATCGCAGCCACCGGTTGTGAAAAGTCGCGGGGCGTGAATCCTTCGGGATTAGCCAGTTCAACTACATCGTCATTGATACGTGCCAGCATCACACCCATCTTTGTCAAGGCTGCTTTCGCTTCTTTGCTGGCCTCAACGTAGGCCACCAGGCAAAGCATTTTTTTTCCCTGGTGTTCGGGGTGAAAGTAAGCGAAGTTATCAATCATATCCTTAATCTGGTCGATGTCCCGTTCACGCAGATTGCTCTTTACCTCTACAATCACCACCGTATTTACAGTACCATTGGCGTAGCCAAGCACATCAATCTCCTGTGTTTTTCCTTCTTTTCGCGTTCGCACACGGGTACTGATGGTCTCCATGCCAAACTGCTTCCGCAATGTCTTTTCCATCGACGGAAAGGCCATGCCTTCTGTAAACGAACCAAATTTATCGCCAAGCCCGCCAATCAGTTTGGCGTTTTCTTTTGTAATTCGGTCAGTTTCTTTCTGACTTTCCGCAATCTGCCTTAAAACAACTTTAATCTCATCAAAACTGGTGTTCGCTTCCATTAGTTAACGGCTTATAAGTGCACAAAGATAGCAGAATCAGTGCTATTACTGCTTACACCTCAAGCATGGCCATAAACTCATCTTCGCTAAGCAGCGGCACGTTCAGTTTCTGCGCTTTTTCAACCTTCGAGGGTCCGGCATTTTCGCCTACAATCAGGTAATTTAGTTTTTTGGAAATGCCACGTAGTACTTTTCCCCCATGGGCCGCAATCCGATCTTCGAGTTCTTCGCGGCTGAAATTGACAAACGTACCGGTATACAGGAACGTTTTGCCCGCCAGCGCATCGCCTTCCTGCTCGACTACCTTTTTCTCGCCCACAAACGGCAGCCCAGCCGCCCGCAGCCGCTCGACATATACCCGATTGTCGGCGTCGGCGAACCAGTCGGCGAGGCTCTGGGCAATGCGCGGCCCCACATCCGGCACCCCCGCCAGCATGTCGAAAGGGGCTTTCATGAGGTCGTCTATGTTGCCAAAGTAATCGACAATCCGCTCGGCGGTGGTACTGCCCACGTAGCGGATGCCGAGCGCAAAAAGCACCTGGGCAAACGACTGCCCTTTTGAGCGTTCGATGGCCGTCAGAATATTATCGACGGTCTTCTGACCAAACTTTACTACGCGTATTTTGCCGGATTCCTCCAGTCGGAGTGCCCGGTCCGTTGTCATGGCATCACCGCTGTCACGGTCGGGATATGCTTTTTCGAGGCCCAGCAACTGGTCGTTTGTCAGGTCGTAGAGATCAGCGGGGGTTTGCACTAAGCCCCGGTCAATGAGCAACTGAATTTTCCCTTCGCCGAGGCTTTCGATGTTCATGGCCCGGCGCTGAATGAAATGCTCGAAGCGGGCCTGCCGCTGGGGAGGACATCCCCGTTCATTGGGGCAATAGAAATGGGCTTCGCCTTCCTTCCTGACCAACGGAGTTCCGCAGGCAGGACACGTGGCTGGATAAACAATCGGCTGACTTTGGCTGGTACGCCGGGCAAGGTCGACGCCCGTTATTTTTGGGATAATCTCCCCGCCTTTTTCGACGAAAACGGTGTCGTGCATCATCACCCCTAAGCGTTCAATTTCGTTGGCGTTGTGCAGCGATGCCCGCTTCACAATCGTACCGGCCAGCAATACGGGTGTCAGGAGGGCAACGGGCGTGACAGCCCCCGTGCGACCGACCTGGTACCGAATGTCGTTCAGCGTGGTGTTGGCCGCTAAGGCCTTGTATTTAAAGGCGATGGCCCATCGTGGACTTTTGGCCGTGAATCCCAGTTCGCGCTGCTGGTCGTAGCGATTCACTTTGATAACGATACCGTCGGTGCCGAGGGGCAACGCAAAGCGTTTGGTTTCCCAGTCGCTGATATACAGCATCACATCCCGAATGCCGGCGCATTTTCGCCAGGTTTGCGACACGTTGAAGCCCCATTGTTTCAGAGCAATCAGACTCTCTTCGTGGGTTTGGAACACATCGGTGTCGGACAGAAACGAATACAGGTAGCAATCGAGCCGACGTTTGGCGACAGCGCCCGAATCCTGCTGTTTGAAGGTTCCCGACGCGGCATTGCGCGGATTAGCCAGCAGCGGTTCGCCAATATCGTCGCGCTCTTTGTTGATCCGCTCAAACTCGGCAAGCGGCAAAAAACCTTCACCCCGAACTTCAAACAGAGCCGGGGGCAGGGAGCGCGGGGCAGGGGACTCTGCATCGCCAAAGTCGATAGCCATTTGCCCTGCTCCCAGTTCCACGCTCCCTGCCCCCGGCTCTATGCGTAAGGGCATAGTGCGAATGGTGCGGATATTGTTGGTAATGTCGTCGCCACGAACGCCATCGCCACGGGTTGCGCCCTGCACCAGCACGCCATTTTCGTAGGTCATGCTGAGGGCAACGCCATCGAATTTAAGCTCACAGATGTAGTCGTAGTCCTGCCCGTTAAGTCCTTTCCGCACCCGCTTGTCGAACTCGACAAGGTCCTCTTCCGAATAGGTATTGCCGAGCGACAGCATCGGGAAACGGTGGTAGACCGTTTTGAATTCTTTGCTGATTGTGCCACCCACACGGGCCGTTGGCGAATCGGGCTGGCGAAATTCAGGGTAGTTGTGCTCAAGTTCAGTTAGTTCGGCCAGCAGTTGGTCGAAGGTGAAATCATCTACCTCCGAACTACTGTTCTGATAATACTGGTAATTATACCGATTCAGGCGGTCGGTTAAGTCGGCAATGCGTTCGTGGGGTGTCATAAAAAAGTTGTTAGTCCGTAGTCGCTGGTCGTTTGTGAGGGCCACACCAGTGGTGCAGTTTCGTTAGCTGCGAATCACCCTCGACTACTAACTAACAACTTTACCACCAACGACTATTCTGGCAATATTGGGTTTGTTTCCTCGTTCAAGCAAAAAAACATTAGTTTTACAGGATAAAAAAGCAGGTAATAAAGAACAGGCCTTCAATAAGTCTTTGTTTTCCAGCCCATTGACACCTTACCGTTTCACATACGTCATGAACCAGCCTCTTGTTGCGCCCTCGCTGCTGGCAGCCGATTTTGCCAACCTGCAACGCGATCTGGAGTTAATTAACCGGAGCGAGGCCGATTATCTTCATTTCGATGTGATGGATGGGGTGTTTGTTCCCAACATCTCCTTCGGGTTTCCAGTACTGGAGGCCGTTCGGCGGCACTGCCAGAAACCAGTGGATGTTCACCTGATGATTACCGATCCTGACCGCTATATCGACGCTTTCGCCGAGGGTGGGGCCTCGGTCATTCATGTGCATTATGAAGCCTGTACGCACCTGCACCGAACCCTCACCCACATCCGCGAACGGGGATGCCAGGCGGGTGTCGCCCTGAATCCACACACACCGGTTGCGGGCCTGGAGCACATTCTGGAACAAATTGATGTTATTTTGATCATGTCCGTAAATCCAGGTTTTGGTGGCCAATCGTTTATACCCCATACCCTGCAGAAGGTAGCGATGTTAAAACAGGTATTAATCGCTCATCAGTCAACGGCTCTGATTGAAATTGACGGCGGAGTGGGTCAACACAACGCCCAGAGCTTAGTAAAGGCCGGAGCCGATATATTGGTGGCCGGCAATTCGATTTTCCGATCGGATGATCCAATAGCGGCTGTCCGCCAATTGAAAAACAGCCTTCACCCCCTTGTTGCCTGACTTCTTTTTCTGCAAGTCTTAACCTTAGTTGAATCCAGTACGCGTCAATCTATGAAGAAATCACATCTGGCCCTTTTTGTATGCGCCTTCCTGATAACAACAGCCTGTCGGAATACACCGAAGGATGAAAATGGACGTTCATCTGCCGACACGACAGCATTAGCGGCTCCGCCCGCGCCGGAATGGGCCAGAAACGCAACCATCTATGAAGTGAATACCCGTCAGTTTTCGCCCCAGGGTACCTTTAAAGCCGTTGAAGCGCAACTGCCCCGCCTGAAAGAAATGGGCGTCGATATTGTCTGGCTGATGCCCATTTACCCCATCAGTCAGAAAAATAAAAAAGGCTCGCTGGGCAGCCCCTACGCCATCGCCGACTACAACGCCATCAACCCCGCTTATGGGACGCTGGCCGACTTTAAATCACTCGTTAACCGGGCCCATGCGCTGGGGCTGCGGGTTATTCTGGACTGGGTGGCCAATCATACCGGCTGGGACCATGTCTGGATTGACCAGCACCCCGACTGGTACACGAAGATAAATGGGAAGATGACTACGCCCGTTGACCCCAAAACGGGCAAACCCACTGACTGGACCGATGTAGCCGATCTGAACTACAACAATCCGGATATGCGGAAGGGCATGACCGAGGCCATGAAATATTGGGTGAAAGAGTGTGACATCGACGGCTACCGCTGCGATGTGGCCGGGTTTGTTCCAACCGACTACTGGGCTGAGCTTCGCCCTGAGTTAGACAAAATCAAAACCGTATTTATGCTCGCCGAGTGGGAAGACGAACCCGATCAGTTCAGAAAATGCTTCAACATGAACTACGGCTGGAGCATGCATACCATGATGAAAGCCGTGGCCAAAGGAGCACGCACTGCCGACAAAATCGACTCCCTGCGGGGGGCCAATCAGGAGCGGTTCCCCGCCTGGTACTACCAGATGCTGTTTACCCAGAATCATGACGAAAACACTCATAACGGCACCCTGTTCGAATCGTTTGGAGCAGGAGCCGATGCATTTATTGTCCTGAGCAGCACACTGGAAGGCATGCCTCTGGTGTATAATGGCATGGAATCGGATCTGAACAAACGGCTGGCTTTTTTCGAGAAAGATAGCATCGCCTGGGGAAACTATGCTAAAAATGATTTCTACAAAGCCCTGCTGACCCTCAAACACCGGAATCGGGCCCTCTGGAATGGCCGGGCCGGCGGGAAAGCCGTGAAAATCCAGACCGATCACGACGACAAAGTGTATGCGTTTTATCGACAGCGCGACACCGACCGCGTCACGGTAGTGCTGAACTTAAGCCGTGTACCACAAACAGTTCGGCTAACGGGCGATGGCTTCGCCGGAACCTATACCGACGTTTTCAGTCATCAGCCCGTTGAGTTGAAATCAGATATGGTTGTTACCCTCAAACCCTGGGAATATCGGGTGCTGACAAATTGATTTTTTGTTTAACTTAAAGCCCCTAACCCCCGAAAGGGGCTTTTAACTCATCGTTTTGCTGTTTATGCGAGTTTGGCGCATCTTGACGGGCCTTATGGCTATTGTAAACGGCTCCATTGGCCAGGCCCAAACGACTGACCGCAACGCGGTGCAGTGGGCAAACCGTGTTGTGAGCGTATCGTCGGAGAAAAAAGGTGAACCCACCGGCGAACAGTACCGGGCCTCGCAGGCCCTGGGGCGTCCAAGCCGCGTGCCAACCCTGGGCGAGACAGCCTGTGCCTGGGCGCCCTTCTACGCCGACGGCGTTGCCGATGAGTGGATTCAGGTAGGATTTGCTCAACCCATGCGTGCCCGGCAGATCGTAGTCGCCGAAAATGTGAATCCAGGGGCCGTCGTGAAGGTCATCGTTGTCGACGAAAAAAAAGCTGAACATATCGTTTATCAGGCCACAACTACACAGGCCCGGCCCGACCCACTGCTGCGGATTTTCCTGAAAGATTCGGTTTTTCTCTGCCATCAGGTTAAAGTTGTGCTCAATGGGGCAGCACTGAAAGGCATTAATCAGGTTGATGCCATTGGCATTTCAGAGGATACAAAGCCGGTTACGGTTGGCATCAACGTTTCGCAGAATACGCCCAAAGAAATTCAGAAGGAAAATCTGGGCAAAACGGTCAATTCGACCGGGCAGGAAGTTGCCCCCGTGATTTCACCCGATGGCCGAACGCTTTATTTTACCCGTAATTTCAACAAAGCCAACGTTGGTGCACCCGACCGCCAGGACGTCTGGTTTTCAACCCTTGAGTCAGCCGCCAGCGGCAATCCGCCGGGCTGGAGCGAGGCTGCCAATATTGGGTCTCCCATCAACAATGCGGGCGATAACGCCATTAGCGGCATGGCGCCCGATGGCCGTACAGCCTACCTCATCAATGTGTATCGGCCCGATGGCGGCATGTCGTTCGGCATTTCTAAATCCACCCGAACCAAAGCGGGCTGGTCGCAGCCGGTCGAATGCCGCATTGCCAACAATTACAACCTGCACGAAAAAAACCAGTTGGAATTTTGCGTCTCGCCCGACGGACGGGCCATTATTCTGGCAGTGCAGCGCCGGGACACGCGAGGAAACCGTGATCTATACGTATCGCTTCAGAAGTCCGGCAATGCCTGGTCGGAGCCGGTGTCGCTTGGCAACGTGATCAATACCGCCGAATTTGAGAGTTCGCCGTTCTTAGCGGCCGATGGGCGAACGCTTTATTTTACGTCGGCAGGACATCCGGGCTATGGCGATGGCGATATTTTTGTCAGCCGCCGGCTCGATGAGTCCTGGGGCAACTGGAGCGAACCCGAAAACCTCGGCCCGGCCATCAATACGGCCGAATGGGACGGTTATTTTACCATTCCGGCCTCGGGCGATTTCGCCTATCTGAGTTCGCGGGCGGGTTCGCTGGGCGAAGATGATATTTTTCGGTTAAAGCTTTACCCCGCCATCAAACCCGACCCGGTGGCCATCATATCGGGGCAGGTGCTCGATTCAAAAAGCAAAAAGCCTGTTGCTTCCGAAGTTGTGTCGGCTCTGTTTGGCGAATCCAAAGAGTTAATGAAGGCGGATTACAGCCCTGAAACCGGCGAGTATAAACTGATTCTGCCCACCCAGAAAATATACACGCTGAAAGCCAGCAAGGAAGGTTATTTCACCACCACCGAAACCCTCGACCTGAGCAAAGACAAACGATTCCGCGACATTCGGCGCAACCTGTACTTAGTGAAAATTGAGGCCGATCAGAAAATCGTGATGCGGGAAGTGCTGTTTCAGCAAAGCCAGTTTGCGCTGTTGCCCGGCGCTAATGATGAGCTTGACCGGGTGGTGACGATGATGGAAAAATACCCGACGATGGAACTGCTGGTTGAGGGACATACTGATAATCTGGGCGATTGGGAACCTAACATGAAACTTTCCGAAGACCGCGTTCGGGTGGTGAAAGAATACCTGCTGAGCAAAGGAATTGCCCAGAATCGTATCCAGACAAAGGCCTGGGGACCCAGCAAACCCATTGCCAGCAACGAAACCGAAGAGAAGCGCAAACAAAACCGTCGGGTTGAATTCACCATCCTGAAACTATGAGAACCCGGATTTTGCGCGTAGTTTTGGCCCAATGTCTGCTCCATTATCCCGCAATACCCTGATTTTGCTAAGCACCCTGCTGGTGCTGGCCCTGGGGCTTCGCCTGTATCGAGTTGGTACGTATGGCATTTATTTCGATGAGAAATCTACCCTGCTCATTAGTCAGGGCGTTGTGCTGGAAGGCTTCAATCAGCGGGATGTTTTCAGCAAACCGTACTTCACCCCGGCTGAATTCTGGAAGCCCAAAACGTTTAACGATTTTATTGAAGCCAACATCCGGGGCGACATTGGCAACAGCCCGGCCTACTACGGCGTGTTGTGGCTGTGGCTGGAAGTCTTTGGCCTCAGCGACACCTCGCTCCGACTGCCCTCGGTCATTTTCAGCACACTGATAGTCTGGCTGTTGTTCGTGTTTGTCAGGCGACATTTCCGGTCGGGCCGGGGCGGGTCATCCTCGCTCACGAATCAGTCGGTCGATAGGCTCGCTCTCATCAGCGCTGCCATTGCGACCGTCGAGCCATTTTTTGTGGCCTACAGCCATATCGCCCGCAACTATTCGATGACGTTTTTCCTGACGCTGCTGGCCACCCATATCTTCCTGCTGATTATGGAGCGCGTTCGGGAGAGGTCGTCGCCGGGCCATTCATCTTCCTCAATAAAACCTTCTTTATTCTGGCTTTACGTCGCGTATGGCGTTGTTTTTGTGGTGGCGGTGCTCTCGCATTACCTGACCGTTACGGTATTTCTCTGTCATGGTCTCTACGCCCTGCTCTACCTCCGCAATGGCCGCGCCTGGATAACCCTGGGCCTGACAGCGGCCATGGGTTTAGGATTCGTGTCACTGTGGTTTTTATTTGGGGGGGGCAAATACACCCTTTTTACACTTGAATACCAACGAAATTTCTACCGTAACATCGCCCTGACGAATCCAATAGGCAGTCCATTTGGGATTATCCTGCCCGCCACCATCCCCAACATTGCGGTTCGGGGCATTCCTATTTTCTCCGATTTATTCATCGTCACCAACGGTCTGGGGGGGGTGCTGACGGGTCTGCGTAACTCCGTTCTGGCATTAGGGCTTGGCAGTGTAGCCGCCGTGCTGATACACCGCTACTGGACGGTGACCAAACCACCTGGTTGGGTGTATGTTGCGCTGCCTCTGCTGCTGCTGGGGGGCCTGCCGTTTTATACAGTGCTCCCCATTCGATTACTGGTGCTGTCGGTGGCGATACCGTTTGTGTATTTGATTGGCCGGTATGTCATCGACCGCACCGATGCGAGTCAAAAGCGGGTGACTGTGCTGTTGGTGCTGCTGGCATTCGTGCCAACCCTGTTTCTATTATTCATGGCCTGGCAGTCCGGGCATACGTTTGGGATAACGCAGCGTTATTCGGGATTTTCGTTCCCCTACGTTTGCATTGTGGTGGCGATGGGTTTGCTACAATTGCCCGCACTCCGCTGGTGGTTTGCCCTGCCGATAGCTGCGGTATTGTTGATTCAGTTGGCACACATTGGCCAATTATTGGGCGATATTTACGCCGACAAAGCCCCTAAGTACACCTACTTTGAAAAAGCCCGTATTGCCAACCCCTACTGGTCGGCAGCACAACAACTGAAACAACTGTATGCCCCCGGCGATACCATCCTGTATCCGAATAGAAAACGTAAGATTTATTCGGAGAAGATGGACAAAACCTTCTCGCCGGTAACGCTCATTGACGCACAATTAGTAAACGTTTATTTGCCCGAAGATGCCCAATACATTCAGCGGATAGACCCCAATGAACCAGACCGGATTGTCCTGAAAAAAGGGCATTCCGATAAAAAAATTACTATTTTTGATTTTCAGGGCACAACCTATCGCTATGGCGATTAACAACTATTAATGAATAATGTGTGATGCATAATGCATAATGCCAGACGGATGAATCATTATGCATTATGCATTATGCATTATCCATTACACATTATTCATTTATACAAGCAACCATGACTTCGACCATCGACATAACCAGCCTGCAAACGCTACAGGGACAACTGAGACTCAAGCTATTAAGTCTTTACAACCAGGCGCATGCCGGTCATATTGGCTGCTCCCTGAGTTGCATCGACCTGATGATTGCCACGCTGGTATTACGTAAACGGGAACAGGATACATTTCTGCTCTCGAAGGGCCACGCGGCTGCCTCGCTATACGCCTGCCTGAACCACCTCGGCGAGATTTCGGATGAGGTGCTGGCTACGTATTACCTGAACGGCACGACGTTACCTGCTCACCCGGCTCCCAACCAGCATTCGGGCATTCCGTTCGCGACAGGTTCGCTGGGGCACGGGCTACCCATTGGTACGGGCATGGCGCAGGCGGGTAAACTGCTGGGGGATGACTCCCGCGTGTTTGTGCTGATGTCGGATGGTGAAACCAACGAAGGCACCACCTGGGAAGCCGCCCATTTTGCCATTCAAAATCAATTGGATAACCTGATTGTGCTGGTTGATAAAAATGGCTTGCAGGGCTTTGGTAACACGGCTGATGTGCTGGGCGACACCGCCGATACCCGCACCTGGAATGCCATCGGTTTTGACACAGTCGAAGTCGACGGGCATAACATTGAGGAACTACTCACCACCCTCGACCGATTGACTGCCACCCCGAATGGCAAGCCAAAACTGGTGATTGCTCATACTGTAAAAGGCAAGGGCGTATCCTACATGGAAAACCGGCTCGAATGGCACTACCTGCCCATGACCGAGGCCCAGTATGAACAGGCCCGCGCCGATGTTCAGGAGCGTTATCTGCCGGTATCTTAGCCTACACTAACCGAAGCACCGGCATCAACTGGAAGTGCTTTTGAATCCCTACTTCACGTTACCTTACCCACAAAACGAAGTCCTTAGTAAGGCAATCCAAGCCTTTTGCCGTAATATTGCGGCCTGAATGAACCAGTCTGTCCCTAATTTGCTACCTTCTGAAAGTACACGCCTTCATGGCCCCATCGTCGTTTTTGGGGCCAGTGGCTTCATCGGTGCCAACCTGTTTGAGCAACTCTTCCGCAGCCGCAGGGATGTGTATGCGCTGACCCACGATGCCACCAAAGCCTGGCGACTCAAACTCTTAGACGTACCCGCTGAGAACATTATTCACTGCGATATTCTGTCCAAAACATCCGTGCAGGATGTTTTTGGTAAGATTAAGCCCAAAACGATTTTCAATCTGGCGGCTTATGGTGCCTACAGTAAGCAGAAGAACGTTGGCCTGACCTACGAAACCAACGTGCTGGGTACGGTCAATATTCTCGAAAACTGCACTACCGAAATGGTCTATATCCATGCCGGCAGCAGCTCAGAATACGGGTTTAACTGCACCGCGCCCAAAGAAACCGACCGGGTTGAACCCAACAGCCATTATGCGGTCTCGAAAGTGTCGGCGGCTTACACGCTCGACTACTACGCGAAGGTGCATGGCCTGAACACGCTCAACCTGCGGCTGTATTCCATTTACGGGGGCTGGGAAGAACCCGACCGGCTCATTCCCCGCTTAGTCGAAGAGAGCCGGAAAGGTCAGCTACCACCCCTCGTTTCGCCCGACATTAGCCGCGATTTTGTCTACATCGACGATTGCGTGGGGGCATTCGTGCAGGCAGCTTTGCGGGTCAATGCCGACATTCGGGGGCGGTCCTATAATATTGCCACGGGGCAGAAAACAACCATGCGGGAGTTGGTCGAGGTGGCCCGGAAAACCTTCGGGCTGACGCAGGAACCCGTTTGGGGCAGTATGACCAACCGCAACTGGGACCTCTCCGACTGGTATGGCGACCCGACAGCCGCCGAAGCCGATTTGGGCTGGAAAGCAACCACTTCGCTCGGTGACGGACTTCGCCAAACCGCCAACTGGCAGATAACCCACGAGTACGAAAACCGGGTGATCCCGGCCTTTCAGACGCCCACACTCAACCCCGTCATTTCGCCCATAATTGCCTGCTACAAAGACGCGCAGGCCATTCCGTTCATGTACGAGCGGCTGGTGAAAACCTTTAATGAACTAAAGGTTCGTTACGAAATCATTTTCGTCAACGACAACTCGCCTGACAACAGCGACGAGGTGCTGAACGAAATCTGCGCCAAAGACCCGAACGTAATTGCCATTAAGCATTCGCGGAATTTCGGGTCGCAGTCGGCGTTTTTGAGCGGGATGGAAATCTCGACGGGCGATGCGGTTGTGCTGATGGATGGCGACCTGCAGGACCCGCCCGAAATCATTCCGCAGTTTTACGAAAAATGGCGGGAAGGCTTCGACGTGGTCTACGGCGTTCGGGTGCAGCGCGAAATGCCCGCGCACGTCCATTTTTTCTACAAACAATTTTACCGCCTGTTCAAACGAACGGCTTACATCAATATACCAGTCGATGCGGGCGATTTTTCGATTATCGACCGGAAGGTGGTGCGCGAATTGGTCAACCTGCCTGAAACGGAGCAGTTTTTGCGGGGCTTACGGGCGTGGGTTGGCTTCAAACAAACGGGCGTCGATTATGTACGGCCCGAACGTATGTTTGGCGTATCGACCAACAACTGGACCAAGAACATCTGGTGGGCCAAGAAAGCTATTTTCTCCTTTAGTTTCGCGCCCTTAGAGTTGATGACCTATGCTGGTTTTGTGCTGACGGGCCTGTCAATGCTTGGTATTTTCTGGCAGATTATCTCGCGGCTGTTCAACTTCGACCCGAATACGCCCTACGGCCTATCGACCGTTATTATTCTGGTGATGTTCTTCGGGGGAATCAACCTGCTGGGTATTTCGTTCTTAGGCGAGTATATCAGCAAGATATTTGAGGAGACCAAAAAACGCCCGAAATTTATCCGAACAATGGTTCGTAAAGGCGAGCGGGTGTATAAAACAGCGGCTGAAATCAGTACGCTGGTTGAGCAGCGGAAGAGTAAGTAAGTTTGTATAAATGTTATTAGCTGTATGACACTACTTAATCGTATCACTATTGACCCGACTATCTGTCATGGGAAGCCCTGCATTAGAGGAATGCGGTGGCCCGTTGAAGTCGTGCTTGACTTATTGGGGTCAGGCATGACCATTAGTGATATTCTTGACGACCATCCTGAACTGGAACGAGAGGACATTACGGCCTGTCTGAACTATGCCCGAATTCTTTTATCAGGTCAGATAACAGCCGCAGCTTAATGAAGTTTATCTGCAACGTTCACATGCCCATTCGCTTATCTAAGTTTTTGGCAACATACGGAACAGAATCAGTTCATATGAATCAGGTGTTAAATGGTTCGTCCACGCCTGATAGTATGATAAGTCAATATGCTGACCAGAACGATTACATTGTTATAACAAAAGACACTGATTTCCGAAACGTTTATTTATTGAAGAAAACGCCCCGTAAACTGATTCGGGTTTGCTTAGGTAATATCAGCAATGACAGGTTGATAGAGTTGTTCAGGAGCCAGTTGGAGTTAATTAAGCGATTAGACCTGGAAGAGTCATTTTATTTGGAAATTAATCCTGACACGATTCTAATCTATTAAACAGACGGTCTGGCCGCTGTCATTATATACTATGCGAAAAGAATTTTCAGCCGCCATCGAGAAAATCGGGCGGGACGACGATAAAGTGGTATTCATCACCGGCGACCTGGGTTATGCCGCCCTCGAAAACGTGGTCGATGCTCTGGGACCGCGCTTCATCAACGCGGGCGTGGCCGAGCAGAATATGGTTGGCGTGGCGGCTGGCATGGCCTATAAAGGCTATAAGGTATTTTGTTACAGCATTGCTCCGTTTGTGGTGTATCGGTGTCTGGAGCAGTTCCGCAATGATGTTTGCCTGCACAACATGCCGGTGTTTCTGGTCGGCAATGGCGGAGGCTATGGCTATGGCATCATGGGCAGCACCCACCACGCCATCGAAGACTTAGCCTGTTTGAGCAGTCTCCAGAATGTGAACACCTACATCCCGGCTTTCGCTGACGAAGTAGCGCCGATGCTCGACCAGATTGTGGCCGAAGGTCGCCCCACGTACCTGAGGCTGGGCGCGGGACCCAACACGCCCGACGGTGCCGAAACGTATGGTTCGTTTAAACACATTGTTCGCAGCCCGGCCTCCATTGGCACGGTGGTGGCCCTGGGTCCCGTTGCGGCCAATGTTCTGACAGCCTTGACCGATGAGTTGCTGGCGGGTCAGTTCGAGGTGTTTACAGCCACGAATCTCCCACTCGATTTGCCTGCCGATCTGGCACACCGCTGGGCGGGCAAACCGTTGCTGGTCGTTGAGGAACACGTATCAGTGGGTGGTTTGGCGCAACAGTTAGCCGTCAAACTCTTAGCCGATGGTGCCGCGCCAAGCCATTTTGTAAGTTTATCAGCGCAGGGTTATCCCAATGGCTTGTATGGCGACCAGAAATACCACCAGCAATTATCAGGGCTTGACCCGGCCAGCATAGCCCGGCAATTAGCGTCCTTCACGAACTAATCTTTCGATCCGTTTGCTACCAACAACCGACAAATTCCAATCGTCTTATCGACGCAGCCACCCGCCGGAGGAGACTGAATCTTTGTGGGGGATGGCCGCATGGGGATGGTTTTGGCTGGCACTGCCAGTGATTGTGTTTGCGTCGGTTTGGCAGCAATATGCGCTAAACGTCCCCAAATGGGATGATCACGCGCTACGCGCTTTTTTATTCTATTCTGATCAGGAAACAACACTTTCCGGCAAAATTTATCAGCTTTTCAAGCAACATAACGAACACCGGATCGTGTATGATCGTATCGTCACGACGCTTGATTACTGGCTGTTTGGTAAGCTTAACTACGTTCACCTGATGTTCGTCGGCAATCTGAGTTTGGCTGGGCTGGTGGCCGTATTCGCAGCAGTGCTGCGCCAGGCCCGGCGACCGCTTATTTATGCCGCTCCGGTAGCCCTGCTCATTTTCAACCTTTCGCACTGGGAAAATATGTTTTGGGGCATGGCCGCGCTGCAAAATTTCTCGGTCGTGTTATGGGTTGTTGCCGCCATTTATTTCCTGAGTTATACGAAACAATGGGGCCTTGCCTTCGTTGCGGCTGTATTGGCAACCCTTACCAGTGGCAATGGCCTCGTCGTCTGGCCAATTGGCTTTGTCCTGCTGGCACTTCGCCGGCCCGACTACCAAACGGATAACGACCGCCGGGCGCTTCGGCCACTCATCGGCTGGCTAATTGGGGCAGGCGTAGTTATCGGGTTATATTTCACCGGTTTTGAAAAACCCGCCGACACGGTGTATGAGCGGCCTATGGTGCTGGATTTACTGAAAGGTCTGTTTGCGTTTATGGGAGCAGCCGCCGAAGCGTTGCCGATCCGTTCGGCCCTGAACGCCTGCATACTGCTTGGCGGGCTGATGACGCTGGCAACGCTGGGCGTCGTGGCCATACGAATTTTGACTAACCGAGCCGCCATCGTGCAGGCCGTTCGGCATGTAATAAGCCCTAAAATAACCCCGCTACAGAAAGGAAACGGCATACCATCCCGCGATTTATTCGTTTGGGGTTGTGCTGGATTTATACTTGCTACAGCGGCAGTTGTCGCTCTGGCCCGAACGGGTTTTGGCATCGACATACTCATCACGAGCCGGTATAAATTGTACTCGATAACCCTGCTTTCGCTCCTGTATGTGTATGCCGTTGCAACGCTGGATGGGCGCACAAGCCGATGGCTGATGCGAATCGGCATAACAGCCGGTGTGGTCTTTGCGAGTCTTTCGTATGGCTCGTTTCTGGATGAGACAATCTGGTGGCGGCATTGGATGACCACCACTCAGTTCAACGCGACACATTCCACCAACCGGCCCATTGCTATTTCAGACCCGGTGTCGAAGCAGTACACCCTGCCCGTACCGGCGTTCTACGACGCAGCCCTACCGACGATTTATGGTCCTGCCCGCCAACCGACAACCGATTTACAGGTCACCCGAACGGCGAACGGATTCTCGGTAAAAAATACAACCCTGCCCACATCGGGCTTAGGCGATTCAGGGGCCTATCTATTGGCCCGCTCAGCGAAACGAACGTATTTGTTTCCGGTCTGGCAGAATCGGCAGGCAATTGGGAAGGCAGGATTTAATCCGCTGAATTTGTTTTCAGCCGGGTTCAAAGCCAACTTTTTGGACGCCGAACTGGATGCCGGAAGCTATCAATTATTCGTTTTGACGGTTTTAGATGCTGGAACTTATAAGTTGCATCCAACGCATCAAACCATCCTATCAGCCGGTCCGCCAGTGGCAAAACCAACCAAGAACTGGTAAGTACTCAACTACCCATGACTTCTCCTATGCAACCGAACGTCCCTGTAGCCACACCCGCCCGCCTGACGCTGAACCACCTTCAGCAGTTAGACGGTATCCGGTTCATTGCCGTTGGGATGGTCCTGTTCGATCACTGGATGGTTGGCCGGCTTGAATTGCCGCTGGGCGCGTTGGGGGTCACTATTTTCTTTGTGCTGAGTGGTTTTCTCATCACCCGCATTCTGCTGTCGAGCAAGGACAAACTGAGCAACAAGCCAAATGGTGGGCTGGGCCAATACCTCAAAACGTTCTACATCCGCCGAACGCTTCGTATTTTTCCGATCTACTACCTGACGCTGTTTGTCCTGTACCTCGTTAATGAGCCGCCCGTGCGCCGAACCATCGGCTGGCTGGCCCTTTACGCCAGCAACCTGTACATGGCGTATTACGGCACCTGGATGGGTACGGTCGATCACCTGTGGTCGCTGGCCGTTGAAGAGCAGGTCTATTTATTCTTTCCGCTGCTGCTATTTTTTGTACCCCGCCGGTGGGTACCGCTCACAGCCGGTCTGATGATTGTGGGGGGTGTTCTGCTCCGATATGTTCTTTTTCGCGCCCGGATGCCCTGGTTCATTGGCTACGTGACGATGCCCGCCTGTCTGGACTCGTTCGGCCTGGGCGCGATTATGGCGTTCTGGTGGCTCTACCAGCGCGACCGGTTCAATCTGGTCTTCAGCCTATCCATCTGGCTTTGGGTGAGTATTGCCCTGTTCGCTACCGTTACGATTCTGGCAAAGGTTCTCCCGGCCATTCCCGATCCTCGCGGCTGGGTGGGCCATCATAATGTTTTGTCCGACGTATGGGAACGGCTCACCGCGTCGTTCATCGGTTTTTTCCTGATAGGCCGGGCTGTAATTGGGTTTAAAGGCCCCATGAAGTGGGTGCTTGAAAATCCGGTCAGCCAGTATATGGGCCGCATCAGTTACGGATTATACCTCTTTCATAACTTTGTCTTCAACGTTTTCCATACCCAGCCAAGGCATGTTACAGTACGCGCCTGGCACCGGATAACCGACGTGTTACCCTTCCTCAACAGCTCCTACTTCTTTCAATTTTCGTTTTATCTGACCCTGACCGTTCTGCTGGCAACGGTGTCATGGTTTTTGATCGAAAAGCCAATTAACAACCTGAAAGACCGCTTTTCCTATTGACCACAACCGCCTGTTTGCAGGCCGCCCGCTTAATAAGCTAGCCGGCAGTTACGGCATTACTGGTCAACTATTTTGTATATTTGCCAGTCTTTTTATGAACGGTATAAGGCAGTCGATTAGATGAATGGCGCACTTGTTCATTTTTCATCTGTCAACGATCTGCATTATCCATTAATCGTTATTCATTAGTAATACCTTATGAGTCTACTGCTGTCAATTGTCATGCCGGCTTACAACGAAGAAGAGGTTATTGAAACTGTTGTTAAGCAGTGGACCGATTTGTTGACCCGCCAGTTTCCTACTGAAAACACCCGTCTGATTGTTGTCAATGATGGCTCACGCGATAAGACGGGAGCCATTCTGGATCAGATCAAGAATCGCTACCCGAAATTGATGGTGGTGCATCAGCCCAACGGGGGTCATGGCAATGCCGTTGTCAATGGCTACCGGCAGGCCGTCGCGCTGGATTCCGACTATGTTTTTCAGACCGATAGCGATGACCAGTTCATTGCCGATGATTTTGGTAAACTATGGGCTAAACGCAACGAGTCGCCGTTTATTCTGGGCTACCGCGAAGAGCGATACGATGCTCCGGCGCGGTTGATTATCACCCGGATTCTGCGGCTTAGCATTGCGTTCATCTACGGAACCTATATCATGGACAGCAATATTCCGTTCCGGCTGATTGGGGGAACGTTCCTTAAAAAATTGCTGGCGCAACTGCCCACGCCAACCCCCTTCGCCCCCAATATTTTCCTGGCGGTTATGGCCAAAAAAGCGGGTTTCAACACGTTCGATATTCCCATCACGCACAAGGAACGGGTTACGGGTACGGTTTCTATTCTGAAATGGAAATTACTGAAAGTGTGTATCCAGAGTTTTAAAGAGCTGGCTCAGTTTCGCTTTGAGCTGGGGAGCAAGGTTAAAGCACTCAAAACACCTGAGCCGGTAACCGCTTAAAAAAAGCCCCCAACCCCCGAAGGGGCTTTACTCTACGTTAAAAATAGCCCCCTTCGGGGGTCGGGGGCTTTGACTGATGAACTATAAATACGTTATCATTGGCTCTGGCCCGACGGGTCTGGGAGCCGCATACCGCCTGAAAGAGTTAGGTATCACCGACTTTATTGTTTTAGAGAAAGAGAATCGCATTGGGGGATTGTCTAAAAGTTTTGTGGATGACAAGGGGTTTACCTGGGATGTGGGTGGGCATGTGCAGTTTTCGCATTACAACTACTTCGATGACCTGATGCTCAAAGCTCTGGGCGAAGATGGCTGGCTCAGTCACCAGCGCGAATCGTGGGTATGGATCGAAAACCGATTTGTTCCCTATCCATTCCAGAACAACATCAAATACCTCACGCCCGAAACGATGTGGAAGTGCCTCGAAGGCATTATTCACAACTATAAGTTTCCGACCAACCAGAAGCCCGCCAACTTCCGCGAGTGGATTCTGGCTACCTTCGGGTCGGGCCTGGCCGAAACGTTTATGTTTCCCTATAACTTCAAAGTCTGGGCCTATCCGCCCGAGGACATGAACGCCGTTTGGGTGGGCGAACGCGTGGCGGTCACTGACTTACAACGGGTTACAAAAAACATCATCTTCAATACGGACGATTTTTCGTGGGGCCCCAATAGTACGTTTAAATTCCCAAAACATGGCGGCACGGGCGGCATCTGGGAGTCGGTCGGCGACCTGGTTGGCCGCGAGTACATCAAACTAAATGCGACGGTCGAGAGCGTTGTTGGGCCGGAAAAGAAGATTGTTCTGGCCAACGGCGACGAAATTCAGTACGAGTATTTGCTGAATACCATGCCCCTCGATCTGTTTACGCAACGGGTGGAAGGACTCAGCCCTGAAACGGTTCAGACCGCGCAGGGCCTGAAGCATTCCTCAACCAACGTGGTCGGTATCGGGTTGAAAGGCAAGCCCAAAGAAAGTCTGAAAACAATGTGCTGGATGTATTTTCCGGAATACAACAGCCCCTATTACCGCGTAACGGTATTCTCGAATTACAGTCCGAATAACGTTCCCGACATCAGTCAGAACTGGTCGTTAATGACCGAAACGAGTGAATCGTCGGTTAAGCCGGTAAATCGGGAAACGCTGATCGACGACACCATTCGCGCCCTGATTGACGACCAGCTCATCGACTCCGCCGACGATGTGCTTTCGACCTTTCACATGGCCTTCGACTACGGCTATCCAACACCGTCGGTGGAGCGGGATGGCATTCTGAAAGCGGTTCTGCCCAGGCTGGAGCCGTTCGGTATTTATTCGCGGGGGCGGTTCGGTGCCTGGAAATACGAGGTCAGCAACCAGGATCACTCGCTGATGCAGGGGGTTGAATGGGCGAACCGCGTAGCGGCCAATGTTCCCGAAGTAACGATGCCCTTCCCTGAAACCGCGAATGCGATGTGGGGGAAATAAAAATAGTAAGTTAGCGAGTAGTAACTTATTACATGAAAAAACGTCTCTGGATTGGCATTGGTGCGGTGGTTGTGCTGCTTGGTGGCTGGTTTGGCTATCGACAGTTGGTCCCCGAAGAACGTACCGTTGGAAAGCTGATTCCGCCGGGCGCTCTACTGATGCTGGCCAGTGACCGTTTGCAGGATACCCTTTCAGCCCGGACGCTGCGAACCCAAATGTCGCTGCGGCAGGTGCCCGTCTTCGATGAAGCCCGTCAGCGACTCGACCGGTTTCTGTATGCTACTACCGATACGGCCACCGTACTGCGGTTTATATCCGGTCGGAATGTACGGTACTCCCTGCACAAGATTTCAACGACAACCCTTGATTTTGTTTTCTACATTCCGATTTCCGATACCGATCAGCCCTTCCTGAACCAGCTAACCAACCCCAACCCCCGGCAGTATCGAATTCTGAACCATACCTTTTCAGGCGAAAAAATTCTGGACCTGGTATCCAGAGCCAATGAACCCATTGGATCGTTCATTTTGACAGATGGTTTTCTGGTGGGCAGCGTGTCAGGAATTTTGATTGAGAACGTTGCCAAACGGATGCACCAGTCGTTGAAACTGGCGCAGTCGGAGCCTGATTTTCAGGGAGATTCGGAACACCTGGCAGGGTTATTGATAAGGCCCGAAGTGCTCCAGTCACTGTTCAGTAATGTCGGGTCGCTGGTGCGGCTGTTTTTGCCCGAAGAAATAAACCTGCAATTCCGGCAATCCGCTTCTCAGTCTCATCTGATCGGATACGCCGTCGATAAAATTGGCGGTCGGCGCGATGTTGCCGCCTTATTTGCCAGCCAGACACCCCAGCGCATTCAACATGCCAATCTGATTCCGCAAACAACGGCTACCCTCTACCACATTGGCATCAGCGACCCTGCCCGGTTTGGGAGTTCACTGAGCCGGTTGCTGGGTTCGGCCTCCAGCGATTTCCTGCGCGATCGATTTAGTCAGATTGAACCAGCTACCAAAGCGCTCTACCAGTCGTTGGGCAGTGATTTGCTGCTCTGCCGATTAGAATCGCCAACGGGTGCGCCCCGTCAGGTATTGATTCTGACCACGCAGAATGGAAAACAGGTAACCAATGCCTATCAGCAGGCAGCTTATCGGGCGGGTGCCAGAACGGCCAATCCGCCGAAGGATTTTCTGGGGCATAAGCTCCTGCTGCTTAACATCCCCGAACTACCGGCGTCTTTATTCAGCAGCCTGTTTTTGGGCTTTCCGCAAAGCTGGATAACCCAGCACGGTTCGTCGCTTATTGTGGCCAACAGCGAAGATGCCCTTCAGGATTATCTACAGCAACTTCAGCGGGGATCGGTCTGGACGGCCGATGAACGCCAGGCCGAACTACTGACAACGACCCTTCGCCCTGCCAATTTCACCGCCTTTGTCCGGCTGAATCGGGCGCAGACGATGGTGCCTGAAACCTGGCCCCTCGCCTGGCAAAACCTGCTCGCCCAACCCGACCCAATAACGGGTAGCCCGGCCCTGGCCAATCTGGAAAACATGGCGTATCAGGCCAGCTACGGTAACGAAAACATTCAGTCTACCGTTGTCCTGGGTCGCACGACGAACCGGGCCAGCGGGGCCATTCTTAATAAATTACTCCTGCAAAAGAAAACGGAGTTCAACGCCCCGTTGATTTCGTCCCCCATCGTAACGGGCAACCTGAGCGATAAATCAGCCCAGTTTTACGCCCAGAATAACGCCGGGCAATTCGTGCTGGTAACGCCCGAAGGCGACAAACTGGTGCAAAACAACACCGACGGCCCCATTCGCAGCAATGCGCTGGGCGTCGACTTTCTGAACAATGGCCGGTTGCAATACCTGTTCATGACCGACCGGACGCTGTACATTGCTGATCCGGTACGAATCAAGAAAGAAGTAGCGCTTCAGGCAATTCCCCTGCCCAAAGGCATCGATGCATCGTATCTGGCCCGGCCACGCGGCAGTCAGCAACGGAATCTGGTGGCGTTGGTGGCTCACCATGACGGGCATATCTACGCACTCGACCGCCAGCGCCGGACGTTTGTCCGGGTAATGACGGCCCCCCACAAAGGCGCCCTGCAGTTGCCTTTTCAAGTGTTGGTTACGCCGGGGGGTATGAATGTGCTGGCGATTCAGGCTGATGGCACGCTGAACTACTGGCGGGAAAATGGCACGCAATACCCGCACTTCCCTACCCGAATCGAGCGAATAAACGAAGAAGAGCCTGAAGTTCGGTTTGCAGGTCCCGCTCTACTACCGGCTGGCCGTTCAGCGATCCAGACCATTACGGATGCCGGTCAACTGCTAACGTTAACGACAAACGGGCTGATTGCCAAACGGACTCAACTCTACAGCCCCGTCCGTAACGGCTCATTCGGACTTTTTCCCGATGAAGATCAAACCAACTGGCTGCTGCTGCTAACGACCGACACTGAGGTAACTGTGCTGGACCAGCAGGGGCAGCGCCGGTTCGATGTACGGGCGCTGCAATCGGGCCGCAATAATGTCCGCTATCACCGGCTTGGCGCGGGTATTGAGCTAATTAGCGTTAAGTCAGGTGGTTTTACAACCCTTTATGATTTGAATGGCCATATCATTGGCGACCATCCTATTCCAAGCGACTTTCCGGTGGCGCTGCAATTCAATGAGCGCACCAATGAGTTATATATTCTGAGTGGCGCTCAACAGGCCGTTCAGTTATTTAGTATTCGACTTAGATAGCATGGGGCAGGGCGCATGGGGCAGGGTTAGCCTCGCCCTGTTCCGCGCTCCAGGCTCTATGCTTTTATACACATGCGTTTTCTTCGTTATGTAGGTTTAGCCATTGCGCTCGTTCTCTGGGGTGGTGGCTTGTCAGGTACGGTATCGCACTGGCTCTATGAAGCGGGTGTTATTGCTGACGATTATCGGTTTGGCGACCTGTACCGGCTTTCGGCGCTGGCGCCGTTTAAACTGGCGCAGCCCGTTTGTTCGCCCGCTAATCGGGCGAGCGATACCGCATCGACACATCTTTACCTGATTGGCGACAGTTTTACGGAACCACAACGGTTGAGCCAGTCCGACTTTCGAGTCAGTCATTTTCAGCGGGTTGCGTGGGACAATCAACAGCGAATCCAGCTTGACTCCACCAAACGAAATGTGTTGTTGCTTGAATCCGTCGAGCGGCACTTTCGCGAGCATTTTGCCCGGCCTGTTCACGAATTTGTTGTCGCAGCCGATACGAACCAGGTGCCCACAAAACGACCTACCTTAGTTCAGCGATTCCGCAAAGAGGTTCACCGAACCGATATTGAAGAGCGGCTGGAGTCGACTCTGTTCAGCCACGACTGGGCGTTTTGGTTTAAAGAACTCAAAGCGACATTGACGTTAGACTGGTTCGAGCGGGAAAATGCCAGCGTCAGTCTGTCGAAAAATCGGCAACACCTCTTTCTGCACAGCGATACCGACACAGCCAACGTCCTGAATTCATCGTTTTCCCGCCTGACCGATCGTGAAGTCAATGCGCTGGCAGATAGCGTCAACGCCGTAGCCCGTCAATACCGGCAGCTTGGTTTTGATGACGTTTATCTGTCCATCATTCCCAACAAAGCGAGCATTCTGGAAACAAACCGGAGCGACTATAATCACCTCATCGAGCGGATTGAGGATAATCCCCGGCTGCGGGTGCCCCCGATCAAAACGCATGAAGTGTACAAACAGGCGACACCTTCACCCTATCTGAAAAGCGATACGCACTGGAACTGCGAAGGCCGGGAATTATGGCTGAATGCGGTGCGGGCGAAGATTCGGATTTAATCAGGCTAAATATGTTTCTGCCTCACCAAAGCCGGACGAGTCGATACAATTCTGTTAGAAAGAGGGAGGGGTTGCCATCAACCGCTACAAGTTTTCTATACAATCTTTATAGCCCCTGCCAATAGGAATAGATACGCCATTGACCTCAACTAATTCGGCGGTGTAGGAGTCAATTCTGCTTATTGAAACGATAAAAGACCGGTGAATTCGTTTAAAAAGAGTTGCCGGCAATAATTCCTCAATTTCATGCGTACTCATTTTCGACAGATATTCCTGTTTTATCGTAACGATCTTAATATACTCCCGTTGGCTTTCGATATAAACAATCTCTGAGAACAAAATCTTTACCTTCTTTTTTTGCACACTTAGAAATATAAAATCTTTTACCTCCGGGCTTTCATTCGGTTGCTGTTTTTCACTTTGTGCTGTTTTTACTTTATTTACGGCTAATAGAAACCGCTCAAAATCAATTGGTTTTAATAGATAATCGGTTACGTTCAGATTAAAGCCTTCAACTGCGTATTGATGATAAGCGGTTGTCATAATTACCGCAGGTGGCTGGTTAAGTGTTTTTAAAAACGCTACACCTTTTAATTTAGGCAGATGAATATCTAAAAAAATAAGGTCGACAGGAGTATCCCGCAGATAGTCAATTGCCAGAATGGCATCTTTGAATGTTTCCTGTAATTCCAGGAATGGTACCTGAGAAATATAATCCGATAAAATTTTTACAGCCAATGGCTCATCTTCTATTATGATGCATTTAAGGTTAGACATGGCTTGCAAGATTAATGTTTAGCGTAGCTGTGAAGACAGATTCGCCTTGTTGAACAGATAGGTTGTAATCTGTGTAGAGCAATTCTAATTGCCGTCTCAGGTTAGAAAGACCAATATTTTCTTTAACATTCCGTTCCTCAGGATAGTCTTCCGTAGAATTTTTCACAAAAAAATGTAACTGCTGCTGATCAGCCGAGAGGTGAATATCGACAAAGGGTTGATTTCTTGTTTCAGAAACACCATGTTTGAACGCATTTTCAACTAATGGAATCAGTAACAGGGGCGGTAAGGGTTGCTTCATATCGTCAATGTCATAGTTAAAATTGACCTGTAACGAGTCGTCGTAACGCAATTTTTCAAGGGCAATATAATCACTGATAATTTTCAGTTCCTGTTCTATGGCTATATACGCCCCACCGGTTTCATAGAGCATAAAGCGCAGGAGTTGAGACAGGCGTAAAATTGATTCTGGAGCTAAGTCGGACTTATCTCTTGCTAATGAATAAATATTATTTAATGTGTTGAATAAAAAGTGCGGGTTTGTTTGTGACTTCAGATAGTTTAATTCGGCTTCCTGTTTTTCAATACGTAGCTGTTGTGTATCTTGTTTTAATTTTCTATAATCATAAATATGGCTTATTATTCCAAAAAAGAAAAGAGCCATTACACCACCCTGCGTTTGATAAGCGACAGCATGTGATAGGGATGTATCTATTCTGAAAGGCATATAAATATGTAGCTGAATACCCAGTTGTCTCCAGGCATACAAGCCATAAGAAATGAACATCATGTGTATCCAAAGTAGAAAAAGGCCGATAATGATGTTGAAAAAGAGGTATTTTCTCTTCTTAAGTATAAAGGGCCAGGTGTACTCAAACAAGATAAAATTAACAGCAACGAGATAAACGTTCCGCCAAACTTCATTTGGCACTCTTAAAAGAAATGTCTTCGTATCATTTACAAGGTATGTAAACAGCCACAATAATGTCCAGCCTAACCCAATCCATAAATACAATTGAAACCTTGCTTTGTCGATTGATAACTTCATCCTGCTAGTTATATGATAAATTCCGACAAATCATCCGCCTTAAATGCTGTAAACTACAGAGTTATCCTTATCGTCAATAAATAACCGAAAAAAGTCAATCAATAATCGCTGCTCTGTATTCGTCTATAGGCATACGTCATACTTGTTTACCCATTTTTTTCGATGATGGGCTTAATGATGTTGTTTGTTTACCCTAATCCGCTGTTTATTGATGCCTGCTTTCCCTGCTTTCATTAATTAGATAGTCTTGCATAAAAAAACGCAGTTTATGCAAAAGACATTACTCCTCTTCGTGGCCACACTATTCGTGGCCACTCACCTGCAGGCCCAGGTGGAACCTGCGGCTGGCAACTGGAAAACCTGGTTTATCCCGTCAGGCAAGGCCTATCGTTTACCACCACCCTCTTCCTACAAAGAGGAAATTGCCCAGGTGCTTACCCGGCAACAAAACCTGGACTCTACTACCCTGCAGCAGATCATCTATTGGAATGCAGGCGCACCCAGTTACCGCTGGCAGGACATGATAAATAAATTATGGATGACGGATACCTCCACTAACGGTGCCCTGGCAAACATGTTGCTGAACGTAGCCACCTACGATGCTACCGTTGCCGCCTGGGATACCAAATATGCCTATAAACGGCCCCGTCCTTTTGCTGCGGATAGCCGGGTAAAGGCTTATGTACTGAAACCCGATAGCCCTTCCTATCCCTGCGAGCATGCTGTAGCGGCTGGCGTGGCAGCCACCCTCATCGCGCATTTTTATCCTTCCCTGGCAGATTCTGTCAATCGCATGGCACAACGGGTTATGGCATCACGGATTGCAGCCGGTGCGGCCTTTCCCAGCGATACCCGTGCGGGCTTTGATCTGGGCAAACGGATTGCCCAAAAAGAGATCGCGTACACGAAAGATTTTGCGCCTAAAACGGCATGGGATGGAAAGATGCCGGAAGGCCCGGGATTTTGGAAAGGGAAAAAACCCATGTTCCCGCTTGCAGGCCGTAGTAAAACCGTAGTGCTGGATAGCAGCAGCCAGTTTCGTCCGGGTCCACCACCTGACTTTACCAAAGAAATGGAGGAACTCAGGAAATTTAAACCGACGTTTCGCTCCACGGCCAACGCATTTTATTTTGCCAGCCAATGGGAGGATGTACTCAGCAAAAAGATGTTCGAGTATAATCTTCACCTGAACCCACCACGGGCAGCCCGGCTATATGCCATCGGGGCGATTGGCTACTATGACGGCTTTGTAGCCTGCTTCGATGCGAAGTACGCCTACTGGGGCATCCGCCCGGATCAGTTCGATACAACCTACCGACCGGTTTTGTTTTTCACCCCACCCTTCCCCGGCTATCCTTCGGGCCATGCCATGTCGGGTGGTGTAATGGCCGGGCTGTATTCGTATTTCTTTCCGGCAGAAAAAGCCTACTTCGAGAAAAGAGCAAAGGATGGGGCCGAATCCCGCTTTCAGGGTGGTATTCATTTCCGCACCGACAATGAGGTAGGTCTGCAATTGGGCCGAAAGGTAGCGGCAGCTATAATTAAGAAAGTCAGGACAGATGGGGCCGACGATGAGTTACTAGTAGCCGAGCGAAAAAAGACAGCCCTCAAAGCCAATAAATAAGGGGGTGTCTAAAACCGATCTCTGTTAGTCGATTATAGCCTAAACTCACGTAGCTTGGTCAGGCCAGATACGGCAAATATGGCTCTAATTTATCCGTATCGCGGAAGGCCGTAACCTGATGCAGGTTATTGTTGTAGGCGTCGTAACGCAGTTCGACGTAGAAATCCCGCAGGTTGTAGAGCAGAAAAATGTTCTCTCCCTCGTAGCGGTTGGCGAGAATGTCGCCCGAAAAGTAGAGCGTGTCGAGTTGCTGATCGGCGGGGAGTTGGGTGAAATCGGCGGGTTGCATGGGCAGGCTGGGTTGGCAGGCGAAGTACGCAAAAATCGGGCGACCCGCCAAACGCCCCGCCCGACTTTATATAGCACAACTCAAATAGTTTATCGTATAGGTAAAATAGAAAAATGTTTCAAGTTTCAGATTATGAGTTCATTGATATTGGCAATAACCCTATAAAAAGAGTGTCTTTGTCGGAATGACAAAGACACTCTTTTTTATGACTTCTACTTCTGTGTAGATAGTATCGAAACTCTACCCAAATTAAACCATCAACCAATTTTCACTTCTTTACCCGATTTAGCGGCTGCGTAAATAGCTTCCACGATTTTAATGTCGCGCAGCCCTTCTTCGCCCGGCACCAGCATTGGCTTCTTGTTCAGGATGGCTTCAGCATCGTCGTCCATCTGCCTGGTTTGCTGCCAGGGCACTTCATATGGATGCTCAATGGTTCCGCCACCGCTGAAACTTCCTTTTTGCCCGTTATAGGCCGAGTAGGGTTCCATCCGCAATTTTCCTTTCGAGCCGGTAACGTCTAAGAAATTCATGTTCATGCCGTAGCTGGTTTGCAGGGCCGCCCGCGCTCCGCTGGGAAATACAAGCTGGATCATCGAGGTTTCGTCGAGACCGTTTTTATAGACGTCGGGACGGCTGGTGTACTGCTGGGCGGTTACCGAAACAGGCTCCTCGCCCGTTGCCAGCCGTGCGCCCTGCAACACATACACGCCCATGTCGTACATGACTCCTCCGCCCATTTCTTTTTTCTGTTTCCAGTGGGTTGTCCGGCTATCGTAATACCCGGCGGCACAACTGACCATCAGTATTTTACCGATTTTCCCTTCACGTAATACCTTGATGTATTCCTGTGTATTGGGTTCATGATGCAGTCGGTAGCCAACCGCCAGAGAAACTTTATTCTTCGCGCAGGCATCAATCATGTTCTGGCATTCCTTCGCCGTAACGGCCATCGGTTTTTCAACCCAGACGTGCTTACCCGCTTTAGCTGCCCGCACCACATATTCCTCGTGCATGGATGGTGGCAACACGACATATACCACGTCGATATCAGGGTTATTGGCAATCTGGTCGAAGGTCTGGTAGGTATAGATGTTCTTGTCGGGGATGTTATACTGCTTCTTCCATTTTTCGGCCTTTTCGGGCGTGCCGGTTACAATACCGGCTAAATAGCAGTTTTTAGTTTTTTGGAGCGCCGGAGCCAGCAAATCGGTGCTGTAGTACCCCAGCCCGACTAAGGCCACCCCGAGCCGGTCTTTAGCGGGGCGGGTGGCCGCCCAAAGGGCATTGGGTGAAATAGTTACGGCTGCGGAGGTGAGGGCGGTTGTCTGGAGGAAGGTTCTGCGCGTTGTCATGAAAGAGTTTAAAGAGTTAGAGGTTTAACATTTCATGTTCCAAGTTAGGGTAACTTACTCAAACATCGAACCTAAAACCTGAAACTTTAACCGCTGAACTCCTTCTTCTGAACCCGCCCGGCACGCTTTTTTGTTAAACGTGGGGGCTGTTCATACAGAAGGCCTTACTTTTGTTCCATGTCTAAGAACGTTAACATCGGTTTGGTTCAGATGAGTTGTTCGGCAGATGTCGGGACCAATGTTCAGAAAGCCATAAACGGCATCCGCGAAGCGGCTCAAAACGGCGCTCAGATTGTTTGTCTGCAGGAATTGTTCACCTCGCTCTACTTCTGCGATGTCGAAGATCATCATAATTTCAGCTTAGCCGAAGCCATTCCCGGCCCCACCACCGACCGGTTGGGGAAGGTGGCAAGTGAACTGGGCGTTGTGATTGTGGCTTCGCTGTTTGAGAAACGGGCGCATGGACTCTATCATAACACCACTGCCGTGCTGGATGCCGACGGATCCTATCTGGGTAAATACCGCAAGATGCACATCCCCGACGATCCGGGCTATTACGAGAAATTTTATTTCACCCCCGGCGACCTCGGCTACAAGGTTTTCGACACCAAATTTGCCCGCATCGGTGTGCTCATCTGCTGGGACCAATGGTATCCCGAAGCGGCCCGCATCACGGCCCTGATGGGCGCTGAAATTCTCTTTTACCCAACGGCCATTGGCTGGGACACCACCGAGCCAGACCCGAAGCAGAACGAGGAGCAATACAACGCCTGGCAAACCATCCAGCGCAGTCACGCCATCGCCAATGGGGTTCATGTGGTGGCGGTCAACCGGGTTGGCGAGGAAAACGGGCAGCAGTTCTGGGGTGGCTCATTCGTATCCAATCCGTTTGGGTCGCTGCTTTATCTGGCCCCGCACGACCAGGAGGTGGTTCACGTTCAGCCGGTTGATCTGGCCCTGTCCGAAAAATACCGCACCACCTGGCCCTACTTCCGCGACCGGCGTATCGACTCCTACCAGCCGATTACGAAGCGGTACATCGACGAATAACTGCTTTGCCAGGTGGAGTCAGGTTTACTCAATTGGTTCATTTATTCTCGGCAATCAATTGCCGAACCCGGTTTTCAATGCCTTGAGGAAACTCCCGTCCGTGTCGTTTTTCATCGTTGACATACACTAAGCATTGCTTGGGGTTTAGTTTGAACACGCCTTCATACTTAGCAAACCAGTCAAGGAGATGCTCCCAAAGCACCTCGACGTCAGAGCGCACCTCTTTGGCCATTGATGTGTCGCGAAGATTCAGTTTGTCAATAGTAAGTTGTCTAAGATCGTCCTGTAGATGTTTGTTAATCGTATACATAGCCGTTTCTGTTTGCCCGCGAATGAGTTGAAATTTCTCGCGTTGATCTTTGTTCATGCCATCGAATTGGCTTTCAAATTCTTCATTGTATCCCCGTACAATAACCCCAGGCGAAACCGGTTTTACAAAGGTTTGGTAAAGCTGATCGCGCCGGACGATCTGAGCTTCGAATATGCGTTTAGCTTCGTTTAAATGCTCCAGAAACGTTTCCAGTTTTGCCATTTGTTCTGTACGCTGTTTACTGGCCTCCTTTCGTTTAGTCCAAAGCAGTCCAGCTACGAAACTAATGAATGCTATCAGCAGACCCGTAATCAGATCACTTTTGTCGAGATACTGGTCCATAGTAGTTTAAGGAAATTTTAGGATAGAATTTTCCAAAGACGCGTTGATTACCCATTCATCAATGAATATAGTTTAAAATTGAAACGTTAATTGTTTATAGTTAGTAACCGGTAATCTTCTGTTCGCAAATGGCAAAAAAACTTATGATCCTGCCCGTTTTTGCCCTGAGCGGTTTGCTGCTCGGCAGTACATACTTCTGGCCTTCCGCCCCACCCGACCCCGTTGCCGTGTCGTTGGCAGGCTCACTACAGGCCCAGACACCCCTGGCGCCAACACCCCGCGCCCGCTTTAGTCCCAGCACGCGCAAAGGGTACTACAGCTTAGATGTGGTGGGCGACTTTAGTCTCCCTCCTACCAAGACGATTACGTTCTGCGGAGCCGGGCGAAACCTGCATGTGCAGCAGGACCGGACCAAGATTTTCCGGCGCGGCTTTTCGGCGGTTGATCAGAGCCGGATGGTAACGGGCGTAGAAATCTGGAAAGACGGGCTTCCAAAAAATAACTGGAAAAGTACACTCCAGCCTGGTCAGCGATCGGTCATTCTTTATCAGGCCTATTTTCGGGATGCGTTCGGGCTGGCCTGGGCACAAAACAGCGACAAAGCGGTCGAAACAATTTATCGTTCCGTTCCCGCCAAAGGCGACGCATCGGCCCGCGTGAACCGAAACACCCTGTTTCAGGCCTCATCGGAGTTAAGCGGTCAATGTCTGGGCTTCGGCGACTGTCCGTCGGGCGGCATGAAGAGTACCTACGGCTTCATTTTCTTAGATATCGAAAATGACGGAGCCAGCATGGGGCAACGCCAGGAGCAGGCGAACCTCTACACCTACATGATTAAAACCATTAAGGAAAGTGCCAGCCCTCAAACGCAGGTAGGCTCCATTGCGCCCATTCCGCACAACAGTGTGGGGTATTCAAGGGCCGACGATTACAGAGCCACGGCCGACTGGCTCTGGACAATGCCCGCCCGACAGACGACCACCAGCCGCCAACGGGGTATGTCCGACGACATCGTGGGCAAATCGTTTGGCAATTACGCTGATTTTCAAATGCCGGGGACCTATTATGCGTATCCTGACTTCGACTATTCGGCTCCCCATGCGGGCAACGGCGACCGTCACTGGCTGGCGGCCTTGTTGAGCGAGCAGGAAGTAAACATGAACTTGTCGCCCAAAAAGCGGATTGCCTGGCAATGGCTCTTCAATACGCAGAGTGAACTACCCAACAGCGGTAAAGCCGAACACCCGGCCCCGCCCGTCGTGGCCGAAGGCATGGGTATCTTTTATTGGTTTACGGGTGCCTATGGGGTCTTATTCTGGGATGACCATCTTGATCTCACCCCCGACCAGCCCTCCCCTGCCGACCCCAGCCAGAGAGGATTAGGCAACGACCGGAACTACGCCTGTTATGAGCATTACGTGCATGGGCTATGGCGGCTGTTTAAACACCACGGCGACCTGTTCAACGGCCGGGAAACGTACCTGAATGAGGCCACTGAGTGCTCTTACGATGGGGGAGAAACCTGGTATAAATACAATGCCAATCAGATTAAAACCCGTAATTTACCGTTTGTGCGGGCTATTGTCAGTGGCAATCAGATTCTGGTAGCGGCTACCAAAGCCTATGCGAAACCCACACAAACCACCCAGGTCAGGCTGCGTTATGTGCAGAATGGCTATTCGTTTTATACGACGATTTCCCTGAAAGGCGATGAGATTTATCTCGGACGGGCCACTATGAATCAATTATAATCGTGTTTAGCGGGTGGTGATTAGTTAGCTACACTACCCACTAAACACCACCCACTAAACAGGATGAACCTTGGTATTGAAATTGGCGGAACTAAGCTACAATTGATTACGGGCGATATGACCGGCCAGATTACCCACCGATTTCGGTATACCGTCGCTGCTGAGCAAGGAGCCGATGGAATTTTAGCCCAAATGGCGGCCACCATCCGGCAACTTCCAGAGCTGCCTCAGGCTATAGGCGTAGGCTTTGGTGGGCCGGTCGACTGGCAAACCGGGCGCATTGCCGCATCGCACCAAATTGGTGGATGGGCTGGATTTGAACTGGCCAACTGGCTTCGGGAGCAGGTTCCCGGAACGTTAGTACGGGTTGAAAACGACGCCAACGTGGCCGCTCTGGGCGAGGCACGCCAGGGTGTGGCAACGGGTTTCAGGCACGTTTTTTACGTTACCCTCGGTAGTGGCGTTGGTGGAGGCATGGTCGTTGATGGACAACTCTATCACGGCGTATCTCCCGGCGAAGCTGAAATAGGACATCTTTGGCTTGTGCCGCCCACGGAGTCCGGCGAATCTACACCCGGCACCTCCATGCCAGGACAAACCATCGAGCAGACGGTATCGGGCTGGGCGGTTGATCAGCAGATTCGTGACCTGCTTCCGCAATTACCCGATGATTCGGCCCTAAAAATAGCGGTGCAACAGGCGCATGCCGCTGGTAGTGTTGGGCGGGAGGCCCGTTTTTTGCATCAGGCCTATGAAGCCAGCGACCCAATCGCCCGGATGTTGGTCGAACAAATTGGGTCTGTGGTTGCACTGGGCCTTTCGCACGTTGTTCATCTGTTTCATCCCGATGCCCTTGTTATCGGCGGGGGCCTTTCGCTGATTGGCGAACCATTACGGGCGGCTATCCGGCAGGCATTACCCCGCTTTGTTATGAAATCATTTCACCCCCCCTTAGTGCTGCTGTCTAAACTTGGTGAGGATGCAGTACCCATTGGGGCATTGGAACTAATGAATAACAGATAATGAAGCCTGTAAGCTATGGGTGCTAAGCCTGGTATAGATTTCCTTATTAATCACCAATTATTCGTTTTCCATTATTCATTTCTCATTGTCCACTTGGAATGCTTATGAACCAAACCTACTTCCAGAACTACATCGACCGGCAAAAAGCAACCTACGATGCCATCCCGACCGAGCGGGTCGAGCACCTGATTAAACTGATTAAAAAATGTTGGGAGGATGATCGGCAGTTATTCGCTTTTGGCAATGGGGGCAGCGCGTCGAATGTGTCGCATTTTATTACCGACCTCGGCAAAAGTGCGTCAGACCGCATGGGGAAACGCTTCCGGTGCCTGTCACTGAACGAAAATGTAGCGTGGATTACCGCCCTCGGCAACGACTATGCCTACGAAGACGTATACCTTCGGCAACTTCAGAACTATGCCCGCCCCGGCGACTTGGTTTTAACGCTCAGTGTCAGCGGCAATTCGCCCAATGTTGTTAAGGCAGTGCAGTGGGCCAACGACAATGACCTGACAACCATTGCCCTTGTTGGCGGCAAACGGGGCCAGTTGGCCGACCTGGCCCACGAATCCATCGTGATTCAGGATGAACATTATGGCCGGGTCGAAGATGCCCAAATGACCATCTGCCATATGTTGTGTTATGGATTCATCGAATCTTAAAAAAGGGCCATATAGGTGTAAAGTCATAAAGTTGTATAGTTGGCTGACGCATTCTTAAGTAATCACGCAGAATTAAGCTCAACTTTGACAAATCGGACCGCCGAAGCGGCTGGTAACTCTAATTGCTTGATTGACAGAGTTATCAGCCGCTTCGGCGGTCCGATTTGTCAAAGTTTTTTGCACACTTACTTAACTTTACAACTGTATAACTTTAGGAGTACCGATCATTTCGCCAGGGGTAGGCGGTATTGGAATAGCCACGCTCTTCCCAGAAACCGAGTTGATTTTTAGTTAAAAATTCAATCCGTTTGATCCACTTCGACCCTTTCCAGGCGTAAAGCTGCGGGGTAATCATGCGGAGCGGACCACCATGTTCACGGGGCAGCGGCTGCCCGTCGGCCGTATGAACCAGCAGCACATCGGGCTTAAGGGCCTCTTCGAGCGACACGTTCGTTGAATAGCCGTCGTAACCGTAACACATCACATGGGTGGCCGTGCCTTTGGGATCAACCAAAGCCGCGAGGTCCATAAACCGAACGCCCACCCAGGGAATATTCAGCCGCGACCAGGTCGTAACGCAGTGAAAATCACTGGTGTCTTCCACCTGCGGCAACGCCATCAAATCATCCCATTTCAGCCGGATGGGGTTATTCACCTCACCGTCGATAGCGAGTTGCCATTTATCGAGCGGAATGTTTGGCTGGTAGCCCAAATCCAGCACGGGCCATTTTGTGGTCACGGTTTGCCCAACCGGAACGGCAGGCATTCCATGCCGATTGGGTGGGCCGGAACCGCGCGGCTTCTCCGGTCCGTCGATATGGTCGGACATGGAGGGGGTTTGCGCCATCTTATCCTCAAACCGGCGTTTGAGCTTCATCCGGGCGTCGATAATTCTATCGGTCTTTTCGTTAGCGTCCATAAATTTGATAAACACCGGGCTTTAGACCAGTGCCATACTTTGGTATCACTTGTACCGGATTTCGGTTCAGCGGTCAGTCAGTAAACTATGAATTGAAATGCGTAGTTTTACAAAAACGAAATTTGCGTGTCATGGTAGCCGAAAAAGTGTATATCTCCCCCGATGTGTACCTCCGCCAGGAACGGGAAGCCGAATTTAAAAGTGAGTACATTGACGGAGAGATTATTCCTATGGCCGGAGCATCCACAAACCACAATTTAATTAAAGAAAACGCAGCCATTTATATTGGCTTTCATATACGAGGTAAAGGTTGCCGCAGTATGTCGAGCGATCAGCGTGTGCATGTGCCAACTGATTCGCTTTATGCCTATCCGGATATTGTCGTTGTTTGTGGGCCAAATCAGTATCACGGCGAAGTGCATGATACACTTACCAACCCAATGCTGATCGTTGAAGTTCTCTCACCCGGCACGGCTGGTTACGACCGGGGCGACAAATTTGCCCACTACCGTCACTCGCCGACGTTTACCGAATATTTGCTAATTGATTCAGAGAAAATCAGAACTGAGGTATACCGAAAGCACGAGCAGGGCTATTGGTTCTTAGCCTCCGAAGCCGACAAACTCAGCGAAGCTATCGAATTAGCCAGCATTGGCCTATCGCTCCCAATGACCGCTATTTATGCCGAAACAGAAGGGATTCTGCGTTAAGAGTTATCAACTTTGACAAAGCTGATAGCCATAACTGACCGATTAACAGAGTTATCAGCTTTGTCAAAGTTTTTTACAAAAAATTTACAACGCCCGTTCAAGATTTCTATCGGGTATGAGCCAGATACTGGATTGAACAAAGAACAAAATGCCCGAAATGACAGGATGCACAAATGCCATTGGTATGGCCAGCAGGCAGGCCAGCGCCGAGATAATTACTTTTAGATTTTGTTTTCGGATGGCAATTCGCACCGGCGCGTCAGGAGGGGTAATTTTCAGAATCTGTTGCTGCAGGATTCCATAGGCAATGCCAGTCAGTAGCGAAATGATGGCATACAGGACAATTGTATTCGGCGCGAACGTATTTTCCCCCATCCAGCCGGTAGCAAGGGGCAGCAACGATAACCAAAACAACAAATTCAGGTTGGCCATTAAAATCCCTGAATTCACGGTTTTCAGCGTTTGTAACAAGTGATGATGATTCCCCCAGTAAATTCCTACAAACAGAAAGCTTAGTATATAACTCAGAAAGATGGGCAGCAGTGGTTTCAGTGCCCCCCATTCGGCACTTTGGGGTATACGGATAGCCAGCACCATAATGGTGATAATAATGGCCAGTACACCATCGCTGAAGGCTTCCAGTCTTGCTTTGTTCATGTCGATAGCTGTGTACCGGACGCTTCAGGAAACGCGCACATAACTCCCCAATAATTTGACCTCAGCCGCGTGGTGATTCAGAACTTCCTGTAAATCGGGGTCGCTGGCGTGTCCCTCGCACTCGAGCAGAAACCAGTACCGAAACGTTGCTCCTTCGCGGAGCGGTCGGCTCTCTATTTTTGTCAGGTTAATACGCCGGGCGTTGAACTCCTGCAAAAACTCGGCCAGCACACCCGGCGATTCGGTGTTGGGCAGGCGGGCAATGAGCGTGGTTTTATCGTGGCCACTGGGCTGATTCACGAAGTCTTTGGCCAGAATCAGAAAGCGGGTCCGGTTGAGGTCGCTGTCTTCGATGTTATCGAACAGGATTGGCACATTGAACAACTTGGCCGCAATGTTGGAGCACAAAGCCGCCGTGTTGGGCTGCTGAGCAGCCAGTTTAGCCGCTTTCGAGGTCGATTCAACCGGCACCATTTCAGCTTTCAGGCCATCGAAGGAGTCATTCAAAAATCGGCTGCATTGCCGAAAGGCAATATCTTTGGAGTAAATATGCGTGATATCGGCTAAGTTTTCGGCCTTTGTTGCAAACGTGAAATGCACCGGAATCTGGGCCTCGGCCGCAATCTTCAGGTCTTTTTCGAGCAGCAGATCGATGGCTTCGCTCACCACGCCTTCCTGATTGTTTTCAATCGGCACAACCCCAAACCGGACCCGCCCCGTTTCGACACTCTCGAACACCGACCGGATGGTTGGCAAGGCCATGTAGGCACTCATTGCCCCAAAACGACTTTCGGCGGCCTGGTGCGTAAAACTGCCCTCCGGCCCCAGATAGGCCACCCGTTCGGGCAGTTCGAGGTTGCGCGAGACGGCAAAAATTTCCAGGAAGATCGCTTCAATGGCCGACCGGTTCAGCAGGCCGCTGTTCTGCTCATGCAGCCGGTCCAGAATTTGTTTTTCGCGTTCGGGTCGGTAAATAACCGCGTTGGTTGAGCGTTTGAGTTCACCCACCCGGCGCACCAGTTCCATGCGCTGATTAAGCAGCGTCAGGAGTTGATCGTCGAGGGCGTCGATGTTGTCACGGAGGGATTCTAAGGTCATGCTGCAAAAATGTACAATGGATAATGAATAATGAACAATAGCCGGAAAATTATATCCAATCTATCTACCAACATTATTCATTATCCATTACGCATTATTCATTACTCTGGCTACACCAACGCCACTTCGTCGATATCTTTCTCGATGCGGAGGTTGTCGATGATAAACCGCTGGCGGTCGGGGGTGTTTTTGCCCATGTAGTAACTCAGCAGTTTTGGCACCGACGTTTCTTTTTCCATAATGACCGGTTCCAGCCGCATGTTTTCGCCGATGAACAGGCCAAACTCTTCGGGCGAAATTTCTCCCAGCCCTTTAAATCGGGTGATTTCGACCTTCTTGCCGCCCTTCGTCAGTTTACCCATGGCCTTCTGCTTTTCCTCTTCCGAATAGCAGTAGGTCGTTTCTTTGTGGTTTTTCGGATTGCGAACCCGGAACAGGGGCGTTTCGAGAATGTACAGGTGCCCGTTGCGAACCAGGTCGGGGAAAAATTGCAGAAAAAAGGTGAGCATCAGCAACCGGATGTGCATTCCGTCGACATCGGCGTCGGTGGCAATCACAATCCGGTTGTAGCGCAGACCATCCAGGCCATCTTCAATGTCCAGCGCATGTTGCAGCAGGTTGAACTCCTCGTTTTCATACACCACTTTTTTAGTCAGGCCGAAGCAGTTAAGTGGCTTTCCGCGCAGGCTGAACACCGCCTGCGACTGCACATTTCGGGATTTGGTGATGGAGCCGCTGGCCGAATCGCCCTCGGTAATGAAAAGCGTTGATTGATAGCGATCTTCCGCTTTCAGATCGGGCAGGTGATTGCGGCAGTCGCGCAGTTTTTTGTTGTGCAGACTTGCCTTTTTGGCACGATCATTGGCTAATTTCTTGATACCGGCGAGTTCCTTGCGTTCCCGCTCCGACTGTTCGATGCGCTTCTTGAGCGCATCGCGAACGGCGGGATTTTGGTGCAGGAAATTGTCTAATCGTTCTTTCACAAAATCCTTAACAAAGGAACTGACCGATTGCGCGTTGGGTTCGGGGGCCATGTTCTGCGAGCCAAGCTTTGTTTTGGTCTGCGATTCAAATACCGGTTCCTGCACCCGAATGCTGATGGCCGCAATGATGGACGAACGGATGTCAGATACCTCATAATTCTTGTCGAAGTGTTTGCGGATTGTTTCGACAACGGCTTCCTTGAGGGCATTGAGGTGTGTGCCGCCCTGAGTGGTATATTGCCCGTTCACAAACGAATAATATTCCTCGCCATACTGATTGCCGTGCGTCATGGCAATTTCGAGGTCATTACCCCTTAGGTGAATGATGGGGTAGCGCAGCGAATCCTCATCTTTTTTTGTCTTATCCCGCAGCAGGTCGAGCAGGCCATTTTGTGAGATATATTTCTGCTTATTGAAAACAAGGGTCAGGCCAGCGTTGAGGTAGCAGTAGTTCCAGATCATGTTTTCCAGAAACTGCGGAATGAAATGAAAATGCTTAAATACCGTGTCGTCCGGCTCGAAACAGATCAGAGTACCATTGCGTTCGGAGGTCACTTCGTCGCCTTTCTGGCGGAGTTCGCCCCGTTCGAATTCGGCCCATACGCTGCGGCCATCCCGAAACGACTGTACACGGAAATAGCTGGAAAGAGCGTTAACGGCTTTAGTACCAACCCCGTTCAGGCCAACCGATTTCTGAAAAGCGCCCGAATCATATTTACCACCGGTATTAATTTTGGAAACAACCTCGATAACTTTGCCGAGAGGAATACCCCGCCCAAAGTCGCGAACTTCAACGCGGTGGTCGGTCACCCGAACTTCGATGGTTTTGCCGAAGCCCATAACGTATTCATCGATGCAATTATCAATGGTTTCTTTAAGCAGCACATAAATACCATCGTCAGCAGCGGACCCATCGCCCAGTTTGCCAATGTACATACCCGGCCGGAGCCGGATGTGCTCGCGCCAATCGAGCGAGCGGATACTGTCTTCGTTGTATTGAACTGACTGATTCAGTAATTCTGCCATGTAGGGTTATTACGATTAAACTAAACGGATAGAGCAACAGTCTAACGAAGCCAACTTAAACGAACATCGGAAAAATCATACCCAGTATGTTGAGTGCGGGAAATGTTGGCGTACAAGACGAAACTGTTTATAATCCAATAAAAGTTCGCTTACTTTGCCAGCTGAACTGCACTATGTCCGTTGATTGCTAAGATGACTTTAGATACAATTCTTCGTCTTTATGTTCAACAGAGTCGTTCGACATCTTAAAAATATGCAAAATCTGGAAATTATTCACCTCTTACCCCTACTTTTTTTTCTTTTCGTTCTGCCCGTTTCCTGGCGTCGGCTTAGAGCGTGCCTTGCGGTTATTCTCATAGCAGCCGGGCTACCTGCTCAGGGTCAGGTGGTCGCGCCATCGAGCGGGGGTGGATCTGCATCGCCAGGCGCAACAATGTCGCCCTCCAGCCAACCCGGCAGGGGATCGGCTCTGCCACAGGGCATTAACCCCAACAGTTTACCCGCGGGTGTGCAGCAGCAAATCAACCAGCGGTCGAATCCGGCCGGGAAAGCAGCACCGGGTCAGGCAACTCCCCAGTCACCAAATTTACGGACCACAACCGGCGTAGCATCGCAGCCCACCAGCAGCCAGCCAGCCACTACCGATACCAACGAGCTTCCCGACCAGCAGCCCCTTACGGAAGAGGAGGCTCTCAAAGCTGGAGAAGAGCGGGCTAAGCGCCGTGAGCAGGAAGAAAACCGCCGGAAGTTATTTGGCTATTCGCTGTTTAACGACCCGGCTATGCAGAAAACTTTTGAGCCGAACCCCAATATAGCAACCCCACGTAATTACGTTGTTGGGCCAGGCGATCAATTGAACATTCGGGTGTATGGATTTTCAGAGTTTGACTTTACCCAAACGGTTTCTCCCGATGGGAACGTTTATTTTGCCAATCAAACAGGCGTTGGCCCCGTATTTGTATCGGGCCTAACCATCGAACAGGCAAAAGCGCGAATTACCAGTCGCCTGTCGAAACGATTTGCGGGTTTACGTACTTCGTCCTACGGGCCTCAGAATACTTATATTGAAGTAGGACTTGGGGGCGTTATCCGCAGCATTCGCGTTACCGTTACGGGCGATGCCGTGCGGCCAGGCACCTACACGCTGTCGTCGCTGTCGACAGTGATGAACGCGATTTATCAGGCGGGTGGTCCAAACGACATTGGGTCTTATCGTAAAGTGCAGCTCATTCGGAATAATCGCGTACTGGCCACCCTCGACCTGTACGATTACCTGCTGAATGGCATCCAGCGCAATGACTTTCGCCTGCAGGATAATGACAACATTCGCTTCATGCCCTTTATTTCGCGAATTGAAATTATCGGAACCGTAAAACGGGCTAATATCTTTGAGATGCTGCCCGGCGAAACACTGGAACGACTGCTATTTTATGCCGGTGATTTTGCGGCTCAGGCCTACAAAAACATGGTAAAAGTAGCGCGGCTGACAGACCGTGAAATAAAAGTCGTTGATGTATCCCGACCCGAGTTCAACACCTTTGTGATGCAGGATGGCGACCAGGTTACGGTTGAACGGCTGCTGGATCGGTTTGAGAATAAAATTACGATTGAAGGAGCCGTTTATCGGCCCGGCGAGTATTCGCTCGACAATAACAAGACCCTGAAGCAGCTTATCAAAACGGCCGAGGGCCTCAAAGGGGACGCCTTCACGGGCCGGGTTACAATTGTACGAACGCGGGAGGATTTAGCCATTGAGAATCTGTCGGTTAACCTGGCCACTATTATGGCTGGCACTGAGGCCGATTTGCCCTTGCAGCGCGAGGATCAAATTATTATTTCGTCCCGGTTCGATTTGGCAGAGCAGGCTAACATTTCAGTGCAGGGCGAAGTAAACCGGCCCGATACCGAGATGCAATACATGGCCAACATGACCCTTAACGATGCTTTGCTACGCACCGGGGGCCTGAAGGAGTCGGCGGCTGCTTCGCTGATTGAAGTCGTTCGCCGGAAGAAAGATGCCGATCCTCGTTCACCAACCGCCCAGATTGCTCAAATCTTCCGGTTTGATGTAAACCGTGACCTGTCGCTGGGAACCGATGCCCACCGGGATTTTATTCTGGAACCGTTTGACCAGATCATTGTGCGCCGGTCGCCCAACTACTTAGTGCAAACCTATGCCTTCGTGGCGGGGGAGGTTATCAATCCCGGTTCGTATGCCATTCAAAGCAAGGATCAGAAAATCTCAGATTTAGTGACCCAGGCGGGTGGGCTAACTCCCCAGGCGTATGTACCAGGAGCAACCCTGATTCGCCCCGTGAAACTCAGCGCCGATGAGATCAGGCGGAAACAACGCGCCATCGATGAGGTAGGCGATAATACGAACAAAACCGTTGTCGAAACGGAAGTCATCTCGCCCAACGTGGCCGAAGCCATTGGTATCAATCTGAAACGGATTATGGAAAAACCCGGCTCATCGGAAGACATCCTGCTCCAGGAGGGCGATACCCTGCGGATTCCCAAACTGCTCGAAACGGTACGGATTCAGGGCGAGGTGCAGCTACCAAATACGGTTAAATACCGCTCTGGACAGACGTTTCAGGATTATATAGCGAATACGGGCGGGTTTACGTCTAAATCGCAGCGCCGGAAGTCGTTCATTATTTACGCTAATGGGTCCGTTGACCGCACCCGGAAATTTATGTTCTTTAATGTGTACCCACGGGTCGAACCAGGGTCGGAGATTGTTATTCCTAAACGGACGGCACAGCCGCTGACAGCACAGCAAGTGCTGAACTCCAGTGTTGGCATAGCCGGTTCGTTGCTGACGCTCATTACGACTATTCTGGTACTTACCCGGGTTAATTAGGTATTTTTTACTATGGCTTCTACAAACGCAACCGAGACAACCAGCCAAAGTCCATTGGTAACGGCTCGTCCGCTGCCTCCCGATCAAATCTCGCCGAAATCCGTTGTCCTGCGTATTTTCCAGTTAAAGAATGTTTTCCGGCGCAACTGGAAACTGCTGCTGGCGCTGGTTCTGCTGGGCGGGGCTATAGGCTTTATCTATGATTTACTACATAAGCCGAGGATAACCTACACCGGAACGATCATGTTCAACCTGGGTGGGGGTTCTTCGGGCGGTGGGTTTGGCGAACTGGGTCAGCTAGCCGGCGCTTTTGGGCTGACGTCGGGTGCTCCCGACGCGAATATTTTCGTGGGTGATAACTTTCTGATTTATGCGAGGTCACGGCCGGTGGTGGAAAAAACACTCATGACCCGCGATACGATTAATGGCAAAGACACCCTGCTGGTTAATTACTACATCCGGCACAGCGGTATTCGCGACAAAGAGTGGGAAGACGATGACTCCCTGCGGGCTTTCTATTTCACCCGCGCTAAAAAACCCGAGGACTATACGCGGATGGAGCAATTGGCTATGGCGGCTATTTATGCCCGAATTGAAGGGGAGATATCCGTTACACAACCCGAGCGAAAATCGTCGTTTATGGAGCTAAGCTGTTTCATGGAAGACGAGCCGCTAACGGCCAGTTTCCTCACGACACACCTGCGAACCATTGAAACGGATTACCAGCGGAAGCAGACGAAGAAGACCAGTGAAATGTATAAGCTGCTTGTTGATCGGGCCGATTCCATTGCGGCCCGCTTAACTGGTACGGAGAATCGGCTGGCGCAGTACATGGACCAGAATCAACAGCTTATTGTTGCTCAGGGTCGCCTGACTGAAACCAAACTGACGCGAAATTCAGGTTTCCTGACAACGTTGTATTACCAGGCCCTCCAGCAAGCCGATAATATGCGGCTTTCGCTCATCCGGGAAACCCCCCTGTTTACCGTCATTGAGCCGGTTACGTTTCCGTTGTATAAGGAAGTGCTTCGCACATCGGGCTTCCAGATTGGCATTATTCTTAGCCTTCTTTTAGCCATCATCGTCATCTTCCTTCGTGAAACCTATCGCTCCATTATGAAAGATAGCTGAGGTATTGAGTACGGCCTTATTTGGGTTATTACCAAGTAGTTACAGTGAGTAATAGCCTATTAACCAATAACTCAAGAACTTACTGTAGAATCGACTACCCTGTTTTGAAAACGCAAGAAGTAATTATTCAGCCGGGCCGCTCGGAACGGCACTATTGGCGAGACCTGTGGCGCAGCCGGGAACTGATGTTCATCCTGTCGATGCGCGATGTGTCGGTGCGCTACAAACAAACAGCGCTTGGCACTGCCTGGGGCCTTATCCGCCCCCTGATAACTATGCTGATCATGGTGTTTGTGTTCAGCAAAATTGCCAAATTACCTGCCGATCCGGGCGTGCCCTACCCGCTTATGGTTCTGGGTGGCATTACGGTCTGGGCTTTTTTCTCGACGGCCTTCACCCAAATCAGTAACAGCGTGACGCTGAATTCTAACTTAGTCACGAAAGTTTATTTTCCCCGGCTTATCATGCCGATCAGTTCGGTTGCCATTAGTTTCGTAGACTTTCTGGTTTCCCTGGGCCTGTTCATCCTGTTGTCAATCTGGTACCGGTTTATTCCCGACTGGCACCTGTTGTTGCTGCCGGCCTTTATTGTGCTGGCCCTGTTAGCGTCGTTCGCCTTCGGATTATTTTTTGCGGCTGTGAACGTCAAGTTTCGGGATATTGCCCAGCTCATTCCTTTTCTTGTACAGATAGGCTTCTACATTTGCCCTATCGCCTATAGCAGTCGGCTGGTTGCCGAAAGAACCGGCGAATGGTGGACCCCTTTTTACTGGTTGAATCCAATGGTAGGGATCATTGATGGCTTTCGCTGGTCGTTACTGGGCGAAAGAGCTTATTTTAATCCCCAAAGCCTGCTTAACTCAGTCTGTATTATTGGGGTCTGTTTAGCCTTCTCGCTCTATTTTTTTCGGAAACGCGAGAATACCTTTGTGGATGATATTTAACGAATTACGATGTCGGTTATCACTGTCGAAAATATAAGTAAGCAATACATCATTGACCATAAACGGGGCAAAGGTGCCAATACGCTGCGCGATCTTATCACGGAGAATTTTCGGTCGATATTTGGCGGCAAAAAGGAACAGGATGCCATCACCCACGAGGAATTCTGGGCGCTGCGCGATGTAAATTTTTCCATTGAACAGGGCGACCGGGTGGGGATTATAGGCCATAACGGTGCCGGAAAATCGACCCTGCTCAAAATCCTGAGCAAAATTATTGAACCCACCACCGGCACTGTACGCATTCGCGGGCGGGTGGCCAGTTTGCTGGAAGTTGGCACGGGATTCCACCCCGAACTGACCGGCCGCGAGAATATTTACCTCAACGGGTCCCTGCTGGGCATGAGCCGCAGCGAAATTCGGAAGCAGTTCGATGAAATTGTGGCCTTTGCGGGCGTCGAAAAGTTTTTAGATACCCCCGTCAAACGGTATTCGTCGGGAATGTACGTCCGGCTGGGTTTTGCCATTTCGGCCCACCTCGACCCTGAAATCATGATTGTTGATGAAGTACTGGCCGTGGGCGATGCCGAGTTTCAGAAAAAAAGCCTCGGTAAAATGCGTGATAATTCAGCCAGTGGCCGAACCATCATCTTCGTCAGCCATAATCTGACGGCCGTCCAGGCGCTATGTAACAAGACATTGTATTTTGAAAAAGGGCAGTTGCTGGAGCAGGGCGAAACGAATCAGGTTATTGCATCCTACGTGAGCAAAGTGTCGAAAACGCGCCTGAAACGTTCCTGGAACACGCCCGAAGAAGGCCCTGGTAATCAGTTGGTTCGCGTTCGCCGAATTGAGTTGATTCCCGACTATCAGGACGACCTGACCCATATTGATGTTCGAACGTCCATGACCTTTCAGTTTGAGTTCTGGAATTTAATGGATAGTGCCAACCTGAATCTGAGTCTTCATCTGAACTCGCTCACGGGCGAGTGCGTCTTCAACATCGGCACCCAATCGCAGCCCTACGGGAAAGGACTCATTGTGGGTGAATGTACCATACCCGGTTATTTTTTGAACGACGGTTCTTACACTATTTCGGTTATGATTGTAAAGGACACCGTTACGCCACTCTATATTATGGAAGAAGGCATTACCTTTGATGTGGAAGATTACCGCGAAGGCATTGCCTGGTATGGTAAATGGCCGGGCTATGTACGCCCGCAATTTCCCTTCCATACAAAAATGCTGGAACCCGTTATCAGTGAATAAGTAGTAGTCATGAGTTATTACTCAATAACTTACTAACCGCTCCGGCGGCCCGACAATAACTTACTGACTGATTAACTGGCCACCGATAACCGCTTACTGATGATTAACGTCACAAAATCATATCTGCCAGACCTTGACGAGTACACGAATTACTTAAAAGAAATCTGGAAGACCGCACACTTAACCAATGATGGCCAGTTACTGCTCAGACTTGAAGATGAGTTGAAAGCTTATCTGGGGGTGAAACACCTGAAATTCTGCTCGAATGGGACCGTTGTGCTCCAAATGGCTCTCAAGGCGTTAAACATTACGGAGGAGGTGATTACGACGCCTTTCTCGTATGTTGCCACTACGAATGTGCTGCTTTGGGAAGGTTGCACACCCGTTTTTGCCGACATCCGTTCCGACGATTTCAACATCGACGCCAATAAAATTGAACCCCTCATTACCGAACGCACGCAGGCTATCATGGCTACGCACGTGTATGGAAATGCCTGCCAGATTGAGCACATTCAGGCGATTGCCGAAAAACATAAGCTGAAGGTTATCTACGACGCAGCCCACACCTTTGGCGCTAAATACAACGACAAGTCTATCCTGAGCTACGGTGACCTGAGTACGTGTAGTTTCCACGCTACAAAGGTTTTTCATACGGTCGAAGGCGGTTGTATTGTGACGGATGACGACGATATGGCCGAGAAACTGCACTTCTACCGCTCGTTCGGCCATCGGAATGATGATTATCGGAGCATTGGTATTAACGCCAAGAATTCTGAGTTCCACGCGGCAATGGGGCTGTGTGTGCTGCCCAGAGTTGACGCACTGATTGCCGCCCGAAAGCAACGCTTTGGCTACTATGATGCCCAGCTTGATTTTTCTCGCCTGACCCGCCCAACCCTTACCCCCGGCATGGACTACAACTATGCCTATTATCCGGTTGTCTTCGACTCGGAGGAAACGCTGCTGCGGGTTGTGGATGCGCTGAAAGCCCAGAACATTGTGCCCCGGCGGTATTTTTACCCGTCGCTCAATACACTTCCCTTTGCGTTTGCGCCCGGCTCCAGAACCGCTCAGCCCTGCCCCATATCGGAAGACATCGCCCTGCGGGTGTTGTGTTTGCCACTCTACCCCGATCTGGCCGAAGCTGTGGTTGACCAAATTGCTACACTCGTCAATGAAGCTGTTGCTATTGTAAACGAAAATGTATGACGAATGAATGACGCGCAGGCAAACTACCGGCTGGTTTTGCGTGCGTGGTTATTTTTCTGTCTACAGGAGTCACTATGACCTTTTTATACCTGCTTTCCCTTCTCCTGTTTATCGGTTACGTTGGTCAATTGTCGGCGCGTATTTGCCGACGGTCGCTGACCGAGTGGTGGCTGACAAGTTTTCTCCTGGGCGCGGGAAGTGTTATTCTGACCGGCTTTATCTTGTCGGCACTCTATCAAACAGCGAACGCCTTTGCCTGGGCCGGTTCGGTTTTCATTACCGCCACCGTATTAGGGGCCCTGCTGAACAGATTGACGCCGGGTCAGACTCGTTTCTCGGTAGTGTCGCTCGTGCAGGAACGCTGGCAAACAGCGCGGCAATGGTTCGGCGGCTTGTCGGGCTATTTCCGGTTTCTATTTTCCCTATTATTTCTGACCCTGGGCGTCATTGCCATTACCAATCTGCTGCTGGTGCTGTTTACCGTTCCCAATGAATGGGATAGCATGACTGGCCACCTCAACCGGGTGATGCAGTACATCCAGCGGGGCACCATGCGGCATTTTGGCGGTACAAACTGGAACATCGACACCTATCCGAAAAGTGTTTGTACGCTCCAGATTTATTCCTTTCTGATGACGGGCCGCTTCGAGAATGGGTTTAAGTTTATTCACCACCTGAGTTACTGGACGGCCATTGTGGCTGTCTTTGGCATCGTGCAGCGCATCGGCCAAAACCGGCTCTCGGCAAGTTTCTTCTGTGCCTTAGCCTACGCTCTGCTCCCCGATTTTCTGATGCAGGCCATCACCACCGAAACCGATATTGTTCTGACGGCTTACCTAAGTGTGCTGCTGTACATGCTGTTCACCTACCGCGCAACTGGAGAAGGTCAAACCAAAACGCCGGGCCAACGGGATAGCCGCTATCTGTACCTGGCGGGTATGGCGTTCGGCATCGCTTTCGGACACAAAATCACGTTTGCGCTGCTGTTGCCCTCGGTGTTCGTCATCATAATTTACACCGTTTTCCTCGCACCCTCCTGGAACGTGACTATCAACCGGACCTGGCGACTGGCAGCGGCTACCGTTGTGGGGGTTTGTTTGTGGACGCTGCCGACGGGTTACCTCAAAAACATCGAGGTATTTGGTCACCCCATCGGCCCCCCAACGGCCCTCAGACATCAATCGGTTGAGCGGGCGGGGTCGTTAGCCAACCTGCTCGAACACGGGAGCCGCAATGTTGTGCGCTACGGGTACGACCACATTAACCTGGATGGCATTCGAAATCTGGGCATCGGCGCTGACATTAACCACGCCATGCGCCAGCCGCTGGTTGTGCTGGAAAACAAGCTGCACATGCGGTTAGACGAAGAAACCGACTTCTCCATCCAGACCTTCGCCTTCGACCGGAAGTTCGTTTTCTACAACGCCAACCCCTATTGGGGCATTTTTGGCTTTGGGCTGGTATTCCCCCTGCTGATTCTGGTACTGATTGGTTACGCGCGTTCTACGGTTCATCGTTTTCTGGGACTGGCGTTGCTCCTGCATTTTTTGGCCCTATCGTACACAGCTCCTTATGACCCGTTCAAAGGGCGTTATTTTATCGAAACGGGCTTGTTTGGCATCACGTTTCTGTCGCTTCTTTTCCTGAGCCCCCGCGTAAGCGTAGCGACCCCGAATCGAATTATCTGGAAAAACTATGTAGGATTCGTGACGGTATTGGGCTGCGTATCGGCGTTGTTGTGCGTATTTCTAAACACCAGAGCCTTACCTTTTGCCTGGACGGGTCCCGATGGCAAGGCATTCCCATCGACGTTCCAGTCGGGCCGTATCCGGCAGATGACCCTGGGCCGACCCGATATTTACAAGCCCTATAAACGCTTCGATGAGCTGGTGCCAGCCAACGCCACTGTCGCGCTGGGCACCATCAACGACGATTACGAGTATCCACTCTATGGCGCCAACCTTTCCCGACGACTCATTGCCATCAACCCATTTGAACAGGGATTGCAACCCATTCCTAAACAGGCGGACTATCTTTTTTTCGATTATAGTGTGCTTTGCCCCAGGCCCGGCGACATCCGTTTAGGCACCGATACAACCCTGCGCGATGCCATGATCGTACCCGGCGAAGACTATTATCTACGAAAACTGCACTGATTTACGAAGGGCGATTTTTTAGTGCAGAAGCGTAAATCATCCTTCGTAAATCGTAAATCATACTTCCGATGACTCTTGCTATCATGCAGCCTTATTTCCTGCCCTACATTGGCTACATGCAGCTAATGAGCGCCGTTGACACATTCGTGCTTTACGACGATGTGGGGTTTATTAACCGGGGCTGGATTAATCGCAACAAGCTGTTAATCAACGGGCAGGAATATCTCTTTACGGTTCCGCTACGCGATGCCAGCCAGAACAAGCTCATCAACGAAGTGCACCTGGCCGACGATCCAAAGTGGCGAAGCAAACTACTGAAAACAGTGGAGCAGGGTTATCGCAAAGCCCCGTTTTACGGAACGGTTATGCCGATAACCGAAAAAATTATCAACTTTACCACCGATTCGATTGCTGAGCTGGTCTATTTCAGCCTTGTTGAACTGAATCAATTTCTGGGGCTGACAACCCGCCTGGTGAAATCCTCAACGATGTATGAAAACGCAGACCTGAAAGCGCAGGAACGCATCCTGAACATCTGCCAACGGGAGCAGGCTACTCGCTACATAAATCCGATTGGTGGCTCTGGGTTGTACGACAAGCCGACATTCGCCGGGGCCGGTATCGAGTTACAGTTCATCAAATCAAAATCAGTTGAGTACGCACAACTAAAAAATAAATTTGTGCCCTGGCTGTCCATTATCGACGTGCTGATGTTCAACGACAAAGCCGCCGTTCTGACCATGCTTGGGGAGTATGAACTTACATAATTTTGAATGATAGAGTGATTGAATGATTGAATAGCTGCCGCAAAATCTATTCAATCATTCAATCACTCTATCATTCAATCATTACCATATGGCAAAGGTTATCATTTTTGGGATAATGGATACCGCCGAACTGGCGCACTTCTATCTCACTCACGATTCAGAACACGAGGTGGCCGCTTTCACGGTCAGTCGCGAGTACATGAACGGCACCGAGTTTCAGGGGTTACCCCTGGTGGCTTTCGAGGAAGTCGAGACGCTGTTTTCACCAAAAGAGTACAAGTTTTTCGCGCCCATGACGGGCCGGAATATGAACCGAAACCGCGAGAAGATCTACCTCGAAGCGAAAGCCAAAGGGTACGAATTCATTTCGTATATCAGCTCTAAAGCAACGCTGTTTGGCAATCAGATTGGCGAAAACTGCTTTATTCTGGAAGACAATACCATTCAGCCGTTCACGACCATCGGTAACAACGTGGTGCTTTGGAGCGGCAACCACATCGGCCATCATGGTCAGATCAAAGACCACGTTTTCTTTACGTCGCACGTGGTCATGTCGGGGCACTGCGTCATTGAACCCTATTGTTTTTTCGGTGTCAACAGCACCATCCGCGATTTTCTGCACATCGGTACCGGTACGCTCGTCGCGATGGCGTCGGCCATCTATAAAGACACCGATGAGTGGGGATTATACCTCGGCAACCCTGCCAAAAAACTTCCCAAACCCAGTTACGAAGCGTATTAAACTGTTTCAGGTTTCAAGTTTAACGTTTCAAGCGGGCTAAAACTTGAAACGTTGAACTTGAAACCTGAAACTCACAACCCGTACCCTGAAAAATCTTCTCCTCATCGGCCACGATGCCAACCGCGCCGGGGCACAACTCGTTCTGCTGAACCTGATGCGGCTGCTCAACGCTGAAGGCTTTCGGATGCACCTGTTGCTGGGCGCAGGTGGCCCGCTGCTGAAGGAATATCAGGCGATTTGCTCCGTCACGATCTGGCCCGCCCCCGACCGGTATGTGGTGGGGGCGCTGGCCGATAAGCTGTTGTGGAAAGCAGGGCTTTGGGCGTCACTTCGGAACAAGCAGGCCAGTGCCCGTCAGGCAGCTATTCGGGCGCAGTTAAATCTGGATGCTGTCGATATAGTTTTGGTAAACACCGTGACGAGCAGCCGCTGGTTTGGGCAGTTGGGTATTCCTGACCTGATTCCGGTCGTTACGTTCGTCCACGAGTTGGCCATGTCGGTTCGGCTCTACACCCAACCCGATGAGTTAGCGTTCCTCCTGGGCCGAACCACGCAGATGCTGGCCGTGTCGAAGGCAACGGCCCGTTATTACGAACAACAGCACGGCTTCGACCCGGCCCGCATTACCCTCTATACCCTGATTGACACGCCTTCGCTGGAGCGGAACGTACAGCAGGCCAGGCAGACACCCAGTATATATGACTCAATGGGCCTGCCCAAAAATGCCCTGGTCGTGGGCGGTTGCGGCAACGCCGAATGGCGAAAAGGCAACGACTTGTTCGTTACGCTGGCTCGCCAGGTGATTGGGCGCGAGTCGGCAGAAAGCCCCCAACCCATTCATTTTGTGTGGGTTGGCGTACCGGCGGGATCACTGCACGACGATCTGCTGCTGGATATTGAGAAGGCAGGGCTGGCCAACCGGGTTCATCTGATTCCGCCAACGCCGGAGGTCCTGCGCTACATGAGCCGGTTCGATGTGTTCGTGCTGTGCTCCCGCGAAGACCCCTACCCGCTCGTGGTCTTTGAAGCCGGTTTGTGTGGTGTCCCCGTTGTGTGTTTCGACGGGGCCGGTGGCTCGCCCGAACTGGTCGAAACCGACGGTGGGTTTGTGGTGCCGTACCTCGATCTTGACGCCATGAGCCGCCAAACGCTTGCCTTGCTCAATGACCCTGTTCTTCGCCAAACGATGGGTAAACGACTCGGCCAGAAAATTCTGGAACGTCACCCGGCCCAACAAAGCGTTAAAACCCTCGTAACTTTGTTTCAACGGCTAACCTAAGCACACGAATGGTAGTCCGGTGAAAATGCCATTTTAAAAATACACCCAACTGAATGCCCAGGATCCCTTCCGGCTACATGCCTCAATTAGACGCCCTGCGGACGTTTGCCGTGTTGCTGGTTGTTGTTTACCACTATTTTCCCGCCGGAGAAGGTATCAATTGGCTCCCAAACGGGGCTATTGGGGTTATGGTTTTCTTTGTCATCAGCGGTTTTCTGATCACCCGAATTCTTATCGAGAACCGTAACCGGATCAGCCAGGGGCAGCGCACCCGAATTGGCACCTACCGGAATTTCTTCGTCCGACGGGCGCTGCGAATTTTTCCGCTGTATTATTTCGCTATTACGCTCGTGCTGATTGTTCTGCCGCACTTATCTGATATCGACCAACATCCCTTGTATTATTACCTGTATGGCTACAACATTCTGCTACATCAGACCGGCAACTGGGCCGACCTTCTTTCGCCCTTCTGGACGCTGGGCGTTGAAGAGCAATTGTATCTGGTTTGGCCCTGGGTTGTTTTGCTAACGCCCCACGTTTGGTTCCGGTGGGTACTTGTGGGCATGGTTGCGACCGGGGTGCTCTTTCGGGCTTATAGTTACTACCAGGGCGACCTCGACGGCGTGCTCACACCCGCGAGTTTCGACGCGTTTGGGCTGGGGGCACTCTGGGCCTACACCGTCACCGAACGTCCCGATTTTGTGGCTCGTTTCCTGCTCAGGTTAACGATAGCGGCTGGGCTGGCGTTGGCTGGTTTTATCGGCTTACTAATGCTCCCCGGCACTCATTTGCTGGTTGTTTTGTTCCAGCGTTTAGTCATTTCGGTGCTTTCCCTGTTTGTGGTAGTGCAGGCCAGTTTGGGAATTGGCGGCTGGGCTGGGCAAATCCTGAATAATGGCACTGTTCAGCATATAGGCCGCATCAGCTACGGTATTTATGTTTTCCACATGCTCGTGCCAGCCTTCGTTGTGCCGCTTCTCCTCCAGGTTGTCAACCTCTCCGGCACGGGGCTGGTGCTGGGCTTTTGGTCGCATCGGGTCATTAGTGTGGCGGTGCTGCTGGTTATGGCTTGGTTATCGTGGCATCTGTTTGAAAAACCCATCAATGACTTGAAACGCTATTTTTCGTATACGTAAACTGACCATCTGCCCGTGAGCGGTTAGCAACATTGCCGACCCGCTCATTGTTGTTTTCTACACATGACCCTTGCATTTACCATTTGCTCCATCAATTATTTAGCCCAGGCCCGAACCCTGGGCGATTCGCTGCGGCTAACCAATCCCGATTATCAGTACATTATTGGCTTAGTCGATAAAGTCAGCGACGCTAACCTGCCGGCTGAGCTGATACCTGCCTATCCCATGATCGAAATCGATCAGATTGGCATTCCTGACTTTGCGGCCATGTGCGACCGGTATGACATCACTGAATTGAATACCGCCGTTAAGCCGTTTTTCATCGATTATTTCTACCAGAATTATGCCGACGCTACCGAGGTCATCTACTTCGACCCCGATATTATCGTTTTTCAGCCACTGCACAAACTCAATGAGGCCCTGGCCACCTATAGCCTCGTGCTAACCCCGCATACCTGTTCGCCCACGCCCGATTGGGAACGCCCCAACGAGCAGCATCACCTAAGCACAGGAATTTTCAATCTCGGCTTCATCGGGTTACGCAACGATGCAACGGCCCGTCAGTTCGTTAACTGGTGGAAAGAACGCCTGGTGTACGAGTGCCGGATCGACCTGTGTGCGGGCCTTTTTGTGGATCAGCACTGGGTAAATTTTGCGCCGGTTTATTACGATAATGTGCTGATTGAACAGCATTTAGGGTATAACATGGCGTATTGGAACCTGCATGAGCGGTATGCTGAACAAACCCATACCGGCGAATGGCTCGTAACGAACCAGCCCGATCATACCGGTCAGCCGATCGAAACGCCCGTGGTTTACCCGCTTCAGTTCTTTCACTACAGCGGCTACAACCCCGACCGCCCCGATGACATCTCGAAATATCAGACTCGGTATAATTTTGCGAATGCTAACCAGCCCGATCAGCAACGACCCGATGTGCGCCCCCTGTTTGATCTCTACCGCGAACGACTGCTGGCCAATCATAACCAACAATACCGACTGTACCCGTGTGCCTATATTAAACCACCGGTGATGCTTCGGTATCAACGGGTACGTAAATGGTTGAAATCTCCTGTTAACCGAGTAATTTCGCGTTTAGAATCTCGTAACAAATGAGGAAAGGGTCGGGTTTTCGAGTGCTTTGGACGCATCGCTTTCATAAATTCACCCATATTCTGGGCAAGTTCTGGTCGTTTGCGCTTAAATACCTCCGGCTGCGCTGGCTTAAAATAACAATAGGCAATCGTCCATTGGTGGCCATTATTTTGTCGGAGCAAATGGGCGACATTATCGGTTGCGAGCCGGTAGCGCGTGAAGTCCGCCAGCGTCACCCCAATGGCTACATCATCTGGGTGGTACGGGAAGCTTATGTCGACTTAGTCAGATACCATCCTGATTTGGATAATTACCTGATTGAGAAGTGCCCCGGCGAGCGGGTACAGTTGCTTCAGTCGGGCATTTATGATGTGGTGTACAACCTGCATATTTCACACCGTAAGTGCCAATACTGCCCCGAAGACCCCATTAACCCGACTGCCGATCAGATTGGGCTAACCTTCGATAATTATTACCATCGGGGTGACTTACTGTACATGTTTTCGCAGGCGGCCGGACTACCCGCCCTAACCGCCGACCCGAAAATGTACCTCCCGGAGAGCATTCGGCGAGCCGTATCGGCCAGGCATTTACCGGAAAGCCCGATTGTCATTCACTGTCAGTCGAGTCACATCGCCCGCGACTGGCCCGCCCATCACTGGACTAAATTAGTGCGCTGGCTACTGGCCACCTATCCCTACCCGATTATCGAAATAGGCTTAACACCCACCATAACCGAAACGCACCCGAAGTTTCGCAGTTTATGCGGTCAGTTGAGTTTATTGGAAACGGCGGAGGTAATCCGGCAGGCTCGTTTATTCATTGGCATCGACAGCGGTCCGGCCCACATGGCGAATGCGGTGAATACCGACGGGATTATTCTGTTGGGTCAGTTGTTCGATTTTGTGGACTATCTACCTTATTCGGGGCGATATAAACGGGGCGAAGGGGTTACAATTCTGAATGATTACGGGCATCCGTGTGCCGAATTACCCTACGGCTGGGTTCAGCAGGCCGCTCAGCAGCGATTAGGTCAGCCCAAACTTGTATGAAGCCATCTCTACCCGCAAGTGTTCATGTTGTGCTACCTGTCTATAAGCCAGAACTTACTGACTACGAGCGTATTTCGTTGACGCAGTGCCTGAATGTACTAAATAAATACCCGATTTGGCTGGCGGCACCACATTCGCTTGATATTTCGGCGTACCAGAAGATTGGGCCTGACTTACAGGCCCGGCGATTCGATGATGCCTTTTTCACCGACATCCAGGGCTACAATCGGCTGATGCTGTCGGATGAGTTTTACGAGGCCTTTTCCGACCAGGAATACGTGCTGATTCACCAGTTGGATGCCTTTGTTTTTCAGGACGATCTGACCTACTGGTGCGGGCAAAACTACGATTACATTGGCGCCCCCTGGCTGCGCGACCGCGACTTTACGGGCTGGCTCGATCAACTCGACTTCACTGTCCGGCAACGGGTGGCGACCTGGCTCAACCTGAAGAAAGAGGACGGCATAACCCCGCGCGAAATTATCAACCTCAACGGCGTTGGCAATGGCGGGCTTACCCTCCGGCGGGTATCGGCCATGCTGCGTTGCCTGAAACTGTTCCGGCGAAAAATTACTGAATACGAACGGATTCACATGCACCAGTACCACGAAGACGTGTTCTGGGGCATTGAAGTCAATCGCTACTGGCCCCGATTACGGATTCCTACTTACCGTAAGGCGCTGCATTTTTCGGTTGAGTTTTTTCCAGACTGGGCCATAACGCATTATAATCGCGGCAAATTACCGTTCGGCTGCCATGCCTGGGATATTCACGGCACCGATTATTGGCGACCTGTTTTTGCCCGTTATGGGTATCAAATCTGACCTGCTCTCTATGAACTCCTCTACTCCCACCATCTCCATTGCGCTTTGCACCTACAACGGCATGACTTACCTGCCGGTGCAGTGGCAGAGTCTGCTCAGTCAACAGCAGTTGCCCGATGAAGTCGTTATCTCCGACGACCAGTCTACCGATGGCACCGCCGATTTAGTGCGTCAGTTAGCCGCCGAAGCCCCTTTCCGGGTGCATATCCTGCAGAACTCAACCCGGTTAGGGTCCAACAAAAACTTTGAACGAGCCTTATCGGCCTGCACCAGCGACCTGGTTTTTATCTGCGACCAGGATGACTTCTGGCTACCGGAAAAAATCAGCACCATGACCCAGTACATGCAACAGCATCCCGACGCCCAGACCGCCTTTTGCGACGCCTGGGTAACTGATGAACAGCTTGAGAAACGGCAGGGTCGCTTCTGGGAAGTGGTGAGTTTCGACAAGTCAGCGCAGCACCGCTGGCTATCGGGCGAAATGACAGAGGTGCTTCTCGATGGCAATCGGGTGATGGGGTGCGCGATGGTCGTTCGGCGATCATTTCTGGCAATGGCCTTACCCATTCCAGCCGACATACCGGGTTATATCTACGATGGCTGGATGGCTTTACTGGCTGCCAGCCAGAACGCGATTCACTTCCTGAACCAGCCGCTGCAGCTATACCGCACCCACATTCAGCAACAGATCGGCGTGCGTCAGCAGGAAGTGCCTGAAGCCATAGGGATATTGGGCCGCTTTTCGCGCGGGCGGGCGGGAAAGCTGGCTCCATTTCGCGAGAAGCAGGCTCAACTGGTTAAAATCAATACGTTACTCAGTGAACGTGTCCCGCTCAATTCGCCCGGTTTACCCCAACTACACCGGCGACTGGCACATTTTACCATGCGGAGCCATCTGCCATCTAACCGGCTGAAGCGGCTCCTGCCTGTGCTGAGTAGTTTAAAAAAAGGCAATTATAGCCGCTATGCCGACGCAGCAGCCAATTGGTATGCGCCCTACTTAGCTGTTTTGGGCGATATACTGGAATGACGTAGTTTTGTACCCACTGTGCTATTAACCATCTGTACCATTCGTCAACTGCCCCAGGCGCTCGCGCTGGGCGACAGTTTCACCCAACACGCTGCCAGCGGCAAACCCGAAGCCGTTCTAATCGGTTTAGCCGACGACCCTGCCCAGTTGCCCCCCAATTTTGTTTCGCCCTACCCATTGCTGCCCGTTGGGGACTTGCTGTCATCGGCGCAGTTGATGGCCCTCTCATCGGGCTATACGCCCACCGAATTTTCGGCAGCCTGTAAGCCACTCTTCATTGCCGAAGTATTCCGGCGATACCCCAGTGCAAACCGGGTGATCTATGCCGACCCTGCCCTTTACTTTACGGGGCCGGTAGACGCCATCTGGAATCAGCTCAAGACGGCCAATGTTGTGTTAACGCCCTTCATTACCCAGGCGCCGGCCGATACGCGCTGGCCGGATGAAAAGTTTTTTCAGAACATCGGGCTGTATAGTTCAGATTTTCTGGCCCTTCGGCGGTCAGTAGAAACAGACCGGCTGCTGGTGTGGTGGGATAACCGGGTGCGGGAGCGTGCCTACGTAAATTTTTGCGAAGGGCTTTGCCTCGACCAACTCTGGCTGATGCACGTGCCGGTCTTTTTCCGCGATGTGGTCGTTGTCAAAAATCCGGGCTGGCACGTCGCCCTCTGGAACCTGCCCGAACGGACGCTCCGCCAGGCGGACACTCGCTGGTATGTGGATGGCCCTACCGGACAGCATCAGCCCCTGTTATTTGTGAATGCAAAAGGCTTGCTAAATCCCGATGAGGGCTTCTTTCCCCGTCAGAACCGACTGCGTCTGGCCGACCGGCCCGATGTCATTTCCCTGCTATATGACTATCGAAACGGGCTTTCCGTCTACAAAACACGTCCCCTACAGGGTATTGCTCCAGCTTATGGGCAACAACCCGAGCCAATCGTGCTGCGCGGCTGGCGGTACGCTACCGTGAAAACCTTAAAAGCACTCACCCACTTCCTCGACCAGACATACGTTCCGGGCATCCGGTAGAATCAGGTAACCGAATAAGTACTACCCGCTAAGGTTTTATGGACAAATAGCGTTATTTTTGGGGAAATTTCTCAGAAAAATACAAACGCAATTCGGTTTGTAGATTTTCCTTCAATGAAAGTACTTTACGACCATCAGTCATTTACGGGCCTCACCTACGGGGGTGTCTCCCGCTATTTTTTTGAATTGATGCGTTCATTTGCCAGGTGGCCGGAGGTGCAGTTTGAACTGTCGCTGCGGCTATCCAACAACGAATACCTTGATGAGGCTTCCTTCAGCAATCACCTTCGCTACCGCAGCTTTTCGCAGATGCGACGCGTGAACCAGATTGCCTCGGCTCTCAACCGGATGTATAGCCTGCAACGAATTCGGTCGGGTAAATTCAACGTTTTCCACCCCACCTATTACCACCGCTATTTTCTGGATGCCATTGGCAGCAAACCCTTCGTACTGACGTTCCACGACGCCACGAGTGAGCGCTACGGCAAGCAATACCCCGAAGTGGGCGAAGGCCTGTATGATCTGAAAAAACAACTGCTTCGCCGGGCCGATTGCATCATTTCGGTTTCGGAGTACTCCAAACAGGAGATTCTTCGGTTCTTTCCGGTCGAGCCAGAAAAAATAAAAGTTATCCATCTCGGCACTACCCTGAGTAATTACGCCTTGCTGCCGGACCAGCCCGCACCAACGGTTCCGATGCCGTATTTGCTTTACGTTGGCAAACGCGGTTTATACAAAAACTTCGCGGGCTTCTTCCGGGCTATCCAGCCGGTTTTGCACCAACACCCCGACCTGCACCTTGTTTGCGCGGGGGGTGGTCCGTTCAGCCCATATGAACAGACCTTGTTTCAGGGTGCCCGGCTTGGCAATCGGGTTCATTACCGCCCTGTTACCAATGCAGGCCTGATGGCGCTCTATCAGCACGCACGGGCGTTTGTCTTCCCGTCGCTCAACGAGGGTTTTGGCATTCCGGTGCTGGAAGCGTTTAGCGGAGGATGTCCGGTCGTGCTCAGCAACCGGAGTTCGCTGCCCGAAGTAGCCGCCGATGCCGCACTCTATTTCGACCCCGAAGATGATGACTCTATGGCGGAAGCAGTTGGGCGGATTCTAACGGACGACGCGCTCCATGCCGACTTGCGCCGGAGAGGCACCGAGCGACTGCGTAATTTTTCGTGTGACCAAACGGCCCGACAAACGTTAGAAGTTTATCAATCGCTGGTTTGACCAACCGTATGACTGCTGCCCCCGATTTGCTTCGTTCATTTATCGTTCGGCCCTATCGCCCGGCTGTACGGCCGGTTGCCCAGGGTACGGCGTACCCGAAATTGACCGTCGTCACGCCTTCGTTCAATCAGGCCCAGTATCTGGAACGGACCATTTTGAGTGTCCTGAATCAACACTACCCAAATCTGGAGTATTTCATCATGGATGGTGGCTCAACCGATGGCAGCGTTGAGATTATCAAAAAATATGAGCCGTATCTGGCCGGGTGGGTAAGCGAAAAAGACCGGGGACAAACCGATGCCATCAATAAAGGATTTCGGCGGGCAACCGGCGATTACGTCGCCTTTCAGAACTCCGATGATGTCTTTGCCCCCGAAGCGTTCAGCCGGGTGGCCGAGGCCTGGCGGAAATACCCCCACACCGACGTTTTTTTCGGCGACATGTACATTACCAACGAGACCGACGTGATTCTGGAAGAGATGCGGGCACCCGACTTTTGCGCCGAGTGTCATATTTATGAGGGGATGCAGGTGTTCAACCAGTCGCTGTTTATCCGGCGCCAGCGGCTGGACCAGTTTGGGCTGCTCGATGAGCAGTTGCGGTTTGTGATCGACTACGAAATTGTGGCCCGGCTGGGCGTTCAACCCGGCATCCGGTTTCGGCATGTTGAGGGTTTCTGGGGTGGTTTTCGGGTGCAGCCCGAGGCTAAATCATCGACCATAGCCGCTACGGTTGGCCTGCAGGAACACCAGCAGATCAAAGAAAAATACCGCCCCATGCTGACCTCATCGCTTGGGCCGTCGTTCTGGCAACGTTATTGCCGACTCCGTAAATTACTGGCTTTTGTGCTCAAGGGTGAATTCGGCTACGTGCGACACCGGCTGATGCTCAGTAAGTCAAGAAAATAACTATGCCTGTTCCAGGTTCCAGGTTTCAAGTTAGCCAATGCGTCAGCTAACTTGAAACCTGGAACCTGGAACTTTAGTCGACAAACGTAAAAATGGTTTATGCGGAACTTCATTCGCTTAGCAGAAACGATTGACCTGATGCGGATGGCGGCTGGTATCTGCATTCTCGTAGATGGCTATCCTTTAATCTTTTTCTTCCGGGAAACCTTGCGCCTTGCGCCGGGCAGTACGGCTTTTACGGCGGCTGCCCTGGCCGGTGGCCTGGTGCTCATGGTGCCCTTTACGGTGCTGCGTCGCCTGTATCGGCCTAACCTGACCATGCTCTGGATGGGCGTGGGTTTTCTGCTGCTAATGATTTTTTACATGTTCTATTTCAATGCGGTACCCGGTTTTGAGGACTACGACCGGGACATGATTTATTTTACGTATATCCTGATTTTCTTTTTTTTACTCATTAACATCCCCAACGACGTTATCCGGGTGTTCATCCCGGTGGTGGTGCTGTTCACCTTAGTATCGAACCTGGGGCTTATTTATTCGCTCATTACCGACCCAACGTGGGCTATCGGTCAGCGGGCCACCATCACCCTGAACAATGGCGATCCAGGCTCCGGCAACCCCCACTCTTTTTCGCGGAATGCCTTCATGGGGGCCATTGCCTGCACCATTTGGCTGGTCAGCCCCAGAACGCATATTCTGTTCCGGCTTTTATCCATCTTTGCGGGCGTGGTGAATATAGCCGTGCTGGTGCTGACCCAAACCCGCTCGGCCATTGTTGCGCTGGTCATCGCAGCCGCTTTCTTTATGTATTTCAACGTTCGTCCGGCTCAGATTCGCCAGGCGGCCCGAAGTTTGGTAAAACCCGTGCCCGTTCTGATTATGCTGGTTGCCTTAGCAGGGGTTATTTATTTTTTCCAGCGATACATCACCGTTTATTTCATCCTGTATGATTATGTAGCCTCGTTTGCCGAGCGCAACTTAGAAAACGTGTATGCACTGTTCGGCCTGAAATCACAGGGCGTCGATTATAAAGCCACCCTGGATGATTCAGCCGCAAACCGGTCGGTTAGTGCGGCTTTCCTGCGAAACGTTCTGGCCGGTCACATGCACGTATTGATTCTGGGGTATGGCTATAAATTTTTATACTTAGATGTGCCCCTCATGGAAGCCCTCGCGGATTATGGCATTTTGGGCATCACCTTATTTGGCGGCATCAATGCCATGACGGTGTATTATGGCCTGCGAATCATGCGCCATAACCCCAATCAACTCAGCACGTTTCTGGCCTATTTTTACCTGCTTATCCTGGTGCAATTGTTCACCAATGGGCGTCCAAATGAGATTTCATTCTGGTTTCCGCTGGGCCTGATGATTCGATTTATGGGTGTCGAGCATTTGTTTCCAGCGTATTTATCCGAAAAACAACCCGTCGATAAGCAGGATCAGTTTGTTGTCGTTTCCCACGCAGAACCAGCCTGATGCGTATTCTTATCGTCCATAATCTGCTGTGGGCACACTATAAATCCTGCGTGTTTCAGGCCCTGCAGCAAGTGGCCGACCACCACCCGGATGTCTCCGTTCGGGTGTTGCAGATTGCCCGCAATGAGAAATCCCGCGCCGGGTTAGAAACCACTGCCGGGCAAACCGCCCCAACCTACCGCTACGACTACGAACTCCTCTTTGACCGTTTTATCGAGGATGTCAGTCTGCGCGAGCGAACGTCGGCACTGCTTCGTCGGGCGAACGCATACCGGCCCGATGTTATTACGTTAACCGGCTACTACGACCCCGCCCAACTCATCCTGTTGCTCTGGGCGAGAGCCAGGGGCATTCGGGTAGTGATGCAGAATGAAAGCACAGCAACCGACCAGAAGCGGGGCGACTGGAAAGAGTCCATAAAACGCTGGTTATTTAGCCGGTGCGATGGCTTTTTCTGCTTCGGAAGCCAGGCCGCCGACTACCTGGTTCAGCTTGGGGTTGACCCCGCTAAAATTCTCCTCCGGAAAAACGCCGTTGACAATCACACGCTCAGGTCAGTTTACGACCGCGCCATGCCGACCCGGCGACAGCAGCAAAAATTGGTAGGGCTGCCTCCCAATAATTTTGTTTTTGTGGGGCGGTTCATCGAGATCAAAAACCTCTCTATGCTGCTGACGGCCTTTGCCGAAGCCTCCAGCCAAACCGTGAACCCGGCAAACTGGGGATTGATTTTGCTGGGCGATGGGGTCGAGCGGGCTAACCTGAGTCGGCAAATCGACGCATTGGGGATAGCCTCAACCGTGCTTTTGCTGCCGGGCCGACCCTGGTTTCGGGTACCGGAAGTGCTGGCCCTTAGCAACGTGCTGGTGTTGCCAAGCTGGTCGGAGCCCTGGGGGTTGGTGGTCAATGAAGCAATGGCCTGTGGGTTGCCTGTGCTGGTGTCGGACCGCTGCGGGTGCGCGCCCGACCTGGTTCGCCATGGGCAGAATGGCTTTTTATTCGACCCAAACCAGCCTGCTCAACTCACGCACCAACTGCTTCAGTTCATGGATGGTCTGGTCGATGCCAACCAAATGGGAACGGTGGCGCAGGCGATCATTGCGCCCTACGCGCCCGAAGCGGTGGCGCGGGAAATGCTCGACGGATTTATCAAAATCCGGCAATAAATTGGTTATTTCGCGGCATCTATGCGTATTTTAAATATCTGTGCTTACACCTGGCAGGCGGGCGGACCGCCAAAAATTATTTTTGATCACACGCAGGTTGTGCTGCGCTATGGTCATCAGGTAGACATTCTCAGTCCCATTTCGCCCGGCGAAAAACCATATCCGGTACCCGATGGCGCCCGGCTAATCCTCTGCCAGCGGACACCGGTTATCAGCCGTTTTTTTCGGGAGTTTTCCAGGGAGTTGTACCGATATCTGCACCAGCACATTCACGAATACGATGTCATCCATTGTCATGGGTTGTGGCATTTCGGCACGCTGTCGCCGTTTATGCTCGACCGAACGGTGGCGAAGGTGATAACCATCCATGGCGTGCTCGACCGCTGGGTGTATGCTCACAATAACTGGAAAAAACAGGTGATGGATAAACTGGCTCAGAAAGCGTTCCTGCGCCGGGCTGACCTGATCCAGATAAATAATACCGACGAACAGCAGGATGTTTTGCGGTATCTGGGGCATTCGCATCCCAATGTGGTTCTTATTCCGAACGGGGTTAAAATGAGCGATTTTGCTCAGCTTCCCCCCAGGGGGACATTCCGGCAAAAGTTCAACCTGCCGACGGATAAGAAACTCGTGCTGTTTATGAGCCGCCTGAACGCCAAAAAGGGTCTGGATTTGTTGTTACCGGGCTTTCAGGCGTATGTTCAGACGCACCCGGACACGGTTCTGGCCCTGGCTGGCCCCGACGATGGCTACGAAGCCACAACCCGACAGTTTATCGGGCAGCATAACCTGAGCGACTCCATCCACATGGTGGGGATGCTCACCGGCGACGACAAAAAAGCGGCCCTCACCGACGCTGATTTATTTACGCTCCCCTCCTATTCGGAAGGTTTTTCAATGGCCGTACTGGAGGCAATGGCTGCTGGCACACCCGTTTTGGTGTCGGACCGGGTTGGATTTGGCGAAGCTATTCGCCGGCAGGAAGCCGGCGGTTTGCTGGATAGCCTAACCCCGGAGAGCGTCAGGGTTGGTCTGGAAAAATTGCTTGGTGATGAACGGCTCCGTCAGCGAATTGCCCGCAACGCAACGGCCATGCTGAAACAACACTATGACATTGACATTGTGGCAAAGCAACTATTGGACGAATACGCTAAAATAAGTGCAAAGAAATAACTCCCGGTTGAAGAGTCATTTCTTTGCACTGCCTAAATTAGTATCTATATACCATTATAAAAATACAACTGTCTCATTATCAATTAATTAGTAAAAATGGGAGAGGGTAAAGTTATCGTAGTTTATTTAGGTTGCAAAAGGCAGACAAACTATACGTATATTGATGCCCTTCTAAATACCTTCGCTCTTCCAACGCATCGCACTTTACGTGATGGCCGAAGCCACATCGACTTTCGCCTTTAAACCGTTTCACGTCACTTGCCCCTTTCCAGTCGCAACGGTGTGAAGTCCCACCGCCTTGTTGGCAATCCTGCCTAACCAAACAAACAGACACACATCCGTTTGATTGATAGGACCATCAGTCGTAGTACGCATTTTACAGGCCAACATTCACCATTGGATATGAATCAACTGTACATCCTGCTTGCCGATGACGACGAAGACGATTGCCTCTTTTTTAAAGAAGCATTGGACGAGTTGATCATAGCCGCGCACCTGACTATCGTGCCTAACGGTGAGCAACTTATGCATCTGCTCAAAAAGAGCGCCGATCAACTTCCCCATGTTCTTTTCCTCGACCTCAATATGCCCCGTAAAAGTGGCTACGAATGTTTGTTAGAAATAAAACGCGACTCAACATTGAAGCAGCTTCCTGTAATCATACTCTCCACCTCGTTTGAGCCAACTGTTGCCGACCTGCTCTACAAAAATGGAGCGCAACACTGCATTCGCAAACCGGCCGATTTTTCAAAACTCAAACAGATAATTCACCAGGCACTTACGCTGGTAGCACAGGAGAATGGTTCACAACCGGCTAAACAGGATTTTGTTCTCAACAATGATTTAAGCTAATTCCAATGAAAGTAGCGGGGAAAATTCTATCCAAAAATTTATTTCCCGTGGTCGGTATTGGCGCATCGGCAGGCGGGTTGGAGGCTTTTAAAAAACTGATAAAAGCCATCCCGCCAAATAGTGGAATGGCCTACGTGCTGGTGCAGCATTTGTCGCCTACCCACGAGAGTCAGTTGCCCGAATTGCTGCAAAAGTTTGCCCCTATTCCAGTATTGGAAATATCGGACGACATCGAAGTCAAGCCTGACCACATCTATATTTTGCCGAGTAACAAAATGCTGGTGGCTAACGATGGCGTATTGGAACTAAGCCCGCGAACCACAAAAAAGAATGAACTCCATCTGCCCATCGACCTTTTTTTTACGTCATTAGCCGAGATTCATCAAAGCCAGGCTATCGGCGTCGTCTTGTCGGGCACCGGCAGCGATGGTACCAAAGGACTGAAAGCCATTAAAGAGTACGGAGGCATCACCTTTGCCCAGGACGAGGCCTCAGCCGGGCATGCCGGTATGCCACAAAGTGCCGCGCAGGCGGGGGTGGTTGACTTTGTTTTACCGCCTGAAGAAATACCCCAGAAAGTGTTGGCCGTAATCAGCCTGATCAATGGCGATGACAGTGATGAATCAACGGCCCCACCCTCCGATAATGAGGTGTTCAGACAACTACTTTCCTTATTGCGCGTTCGTAAGGGAACTGATTTCACCTATTACAAACAAACCACCATTCGCCGGCGAATCCTGCGCCGAATGGCGATTAACAAAAAGGAAACCCCTGCCGACTATCTCCGGTATTTAGAGGAGAATAAAGCGGAACAGGATGTTTTATATCAGGATTTATTGATTCCCGTTACCCAATTTTTCCGCGACCACCCAGTATTTGATAATTTATGCGAATCCGTTTTTCCCCACATAGTAAGAAAAACCACTGATGATCCCATTCGGATATGGGTGGCGGGTTGCAGCACTGGCGAAGAGGCCTACTCCATTGCCATGTGCTTTACCGAATATTTAGGCGACCGGCAGGAACGAGTGCAACTATTCGCTACCGATTTAAGCGAACCCGCTATTGCCAAAGCACGCACAGGCATCTACACAAAGGCCGAAGTAGAGGGCGTATCACCCAAACGCATGCTTGAGTTTTTCACAAAAATCAATGGCAGTTATCAGATAAATAAATCGGTGCGGGATATGTGCGTTTTTGCCGCTCACAATTTCTTAAAAGACCCGCCTTTTGGCAAAATGAATTTTATCAGTTGCCGCAATGTGCTGATTTATATGGAGTCCTACCTGCAGAAAAAAGCCCTCACCACGTTTCATTATGCCTTAAAACCAACTGGCTATCTATTGCTGGGTAAATCAGAAACCATCAGCCCGGTTCCCGACCTGTTTGCGCTTGCCGTAAAGAACGATAAATTATTTACCCGTAAAGATGCACCTGCCCGGTTTATGCCTACTGCAGGCAGGCCAAACGAAGGGACGCTGAGCCACCCAAAGGCCAAAAATGAAGTCACGCACACCGACTTTCAAAAAACGGCCGATGACCTTATTCTTAGTAGATACACCCCCGCCGGTGTGGTTGTAAATGAGGCTATGGATATTGTGCATTTTCGCGGCAATACCAGCAACTATCTGGAACAGGCGCCGGGCAAGCCCACGCATAATTTACTGCTGCTGGCAAAAAATGGGCTGGCTTTTGAGTTGCGGAATATGTTGCACAAAGCTAAAAAAGACAAAGCACCCGCTATAAAAGAAAATATCCCATTGCAGGTAAACGGCAGTTTACGAACTATTTCCATCGAAGCCATACCACTGCCAAACACCGTTGAGCTGCATTACCTGATTCTTTTTCACGATACGAATTCACCTGACAATGGGCAACTGGCCTCATCAGGAAGCGGGCGCACGAAGAAAGCAGCGACAACAAAATCAAAAAAAGAGGATAAAGACCCGTTTATACACCAATTAGAGCAGGAACTGGCCCAAACCCGCGAAGACATGCGTGGCATCACCGAAGACCAGGAAGCCGTAAACGAAGAACTGCAAAGTGCCAACGAAGAACTATTGAGTGGCAACGAAGAATTGCAGAGCCTGAACGAAGAATTAGAATCCAGCAAAGAAGAACTGCAAAGTACCAATGAAGAGCTTACGGTTGTCAACCAGGAAATGCTGGGCATGAATGAACAGGTAACAGCCGCGCGGGATTATGCCGAAGCCATTATCGCCAACATTCGGGAACCGCTCTTAGTGATGAATAAGCACCTGCGGGTACAGATAGCGAACGATGCTTTTTATAAAACATTCCGGGTCAACGAACTCGAAACCGAAGGTGTTTTGATTTATGACCTCGGCAACCGGCAATGGAATATTCCCGAACTGCGAACGCTGCTTGAGAAAATCCTTCCTGAAAAATCGACGTTTCGTGATTTTGAACTAACGCATACTTTTTCAACGATTGGTGAGCGGGTCATGCTGCTGAATGCCCGTGAGATACTGAGTAAAACCAGTTCGGAGAAACTGATTCTGCTGTCTATTGAAGACATTACGGAAGCCGCGAGAGCACATGCAGCAGAACAGCAGGCCAAAATACGGCTTCAATTCATTGCCGATGCTATGCCGCAAAAAGTCTGGACCGCCGATGCCGAAGGCAACGTAAATTATTTTAATCAAACCTGGCTCAACTACACCAAACTTACGTTTGACGAGCTGAAAGATTGGGGCTGGAAAAAGATTATTCATCCCGACGATTGGGAAGAAAATAAAGAACGCTGGCAGCATTCCATCAATACCGGCAATGATTTTGAACTGGAACACCGCTTCCTTAACGCAGCAGGTGACTACAAATGGCACCTAAGCCGTGGCTTAGCCCAAAAAAATGAAGCCGGAAACATCACTATGTGGATTGGCACCAATACCGAAATTGATGAGCAGAAAAAACAAAAAGAAGAATTAGAAAAAGCAGTGGCCGAACGGACCTGCGAATTGCAGCAAGCCAACGAAATACTTGAAGAAAAAAACGGGGACCTTCAACAAATGAACAAAGAGCTTGAAGCCTTCACGTATGTATCGAGCCACGATTTACAGGAACCACTGCGTAAAATACAAACTTTAGCCAGCCGCATCCTCGAAAAAGAACAGGCTAACTTAACCGAAAACGGCAAAGATTCTTTCCGGCGACTGCAAAAAGCAGCCGAACGGATGCAGCAACTCATCCAGGATTTGCTGGCCTTCTCCCGGCTGAGCACCGCTGAACGAACATTTGAAACCACTGACCTCAGCCTGCTAATCAACGAAGTTGTAAGCGAACTTAGCGATACCATTGCTGAAAAACACGCCACCATAGATACAACAAAACTCGGCCCGGCCACTGTAATTGTATTTCAGTTTCGCCAACTCATGCACAACCTCATTGGTAACGCACTTAAATTTTCGAACCCGGCTATACCCTCCCACATACGAATTGAAAGCCGACTTACAACGGGAAGTAACGTAAAGAACTCAACTCTTTTACCCGAAAAAAACTATTGCCACATCACAGTTATAGACAACGGCATTGGCTTCGATCCCCAATACAGCGAACGAATATTTAACGTATTCCAACGGTTGCACGGCAATGAACAATATAACGGCACAGGCATCGGCCTGGCTATCGTAAAAAAAATCGTTGGCAATCATAACGGCATGATTACGGCCACAGGCAAAATAAACGAAGGTGCCCGGTTTGATATTTATATTCCAGCTTCCTGACTTTATAATTTAACAACAGTAACGGAATCACTCCCTGACCGAATTTCATACGTAGTTGGATGAATAATTTTCCTGTCTCCTTCTATCACTAAAACTGATACCGTGTAGACCTGATTAGGCTGAATATAGCTGGTTACTAACTGAGTCTCAAACCCAGTTGAATAGTAAGCACTTCCAAAAGAAAATAAAAATGATTTCAACGAAGATCTACGTTGTGTCACCGGAAGAATATGTTGTTGCGTTATACTCTTTAAAATAAGATAGGCCCCGTCATATTTATGAAGTTTCCGAACGAATGAGTCATTGGAAAAGGATAGTGTATGCCCGCCCACATTCTGAATAGTTAGTGGAAAAGCCTCGGTTGTTTGTTGGTAAGGCCCATCAAAAAAATAACGCTCCGGCAACTGATAAACTCCCTCACGAACGGCCTGCACCGTAACCGTGTCGACATACGATTTTACGCTTAGATAAATGGGCGTGCTGGGTATGGCCCGATTATATTGCCACCCATAGATATCCGTATTTCGCTCTTTGTAATAGTAATCTAACGGAGCCAGATACTGAAAATAGCTGAATAGAAACAGAACAAAACTGACAACAAGCCAGGCACGGCTGAACCGGATCGCTTGCATTGGCTTTAGCCTGCCCGACACAAGCAGGATAATCAGAATAAGCCACAAAAAACCCATGTGTTTGTAGCGGCTGATCAATACCGCGTTGACTCCATCCAAAGCCCTTCCAACGGAGAACGCCAGCATGGTAATTCCCAAATGCAGAATTCCTCCCCATAGTGTAACTTCCCACCGCGCCAGTGGCATTGAGGAGCGACTGAATACCGATTGAATACGTCTAACCCCATTGTAGATGACGACGCCCCAGAGAACCGTACCCGCAATCACGATAAGCCCAATACGCAGGGAGGATGGCAAAGCCGTTCCTGCGTCGGCAAAAAGGCCACTGAATGCCAGAAATATGGTGATGATCAGGCCGGGATGCTGCAGGTTATCGAGGGGTTTGGGCCGGAAGGCAGGCACAACCAGATTATAGTAATACAGAGCAACCATACTCCCAATGACAAGAACCCAAAGCAGAGTGTGTTTCCAGCGGTGCTGTAACAGCAACAGGGCCACCCCAACCGGCAGGATAAATATGCCACTCACATCGCTTAAAATAGCCAGAATAGCCATTGCGAGTGAAATAAGAAAATGTTTTGTCGTAGGTGGCGAAAGAAAAAAGGCCGCTAATAGGGCAAAAAAGTAAACAATGATGTGCTGAAACGGAATCATTGGCCAGAATATCGCTTCATAATACTGAATATGAAACAATAAGAAGGAACTGACTAAAACCAATACCAGCGGCAGTTTGGCATCCCTGATGATTGTATAAATCAGATAAAATAAACCAGATAAGGACAATAAGCCTAAAAATGTATGCAGTCTAAGGTCTAACTGACCAATCACTAAATAGCTGAAAATAGCGGCAAGCCGGTCAACAACAATGCGTCGCTCATCATCCTGCGTCCAAATGATTCGCACAAATTCGGACCACGAAAAGCCCGCCATTTGTTTGAATTTAATGACTGGTTCCAACAGTGCGTCGTAATCGTCCTGAAAGGGAATATTATTGATGTATAAAAAAAAGGTATAGAAGAAAATAAGAATAGGAATTCCGCTTAGCAATAGTATCCATTTTCGGGCGTTGATTTGCCCGGAAAAAGCAGTAAGCATATTTGCTATTGGTGTAAAAAGGTGTGTAAGTAAAAAAGAGTCAATTTACATTGTTTTATTTGACCCCGACGGGGTCAGACGTTTATAGAAAAGATGCTTGCTATAAACATTTGACCCCGTCGGGGTCAAATAAAAAAATAATTCAAGTTAATTCGGTTGAGGAAGCATTAACTTTCGTTGCACCAACTTACACCATTCGTTGCACCGACTTCGTCCAATCTACTTGCCTTTCAGCGTCAGCTAAATCCACAAATGGAAATTCAGTCACTAATTGCTTTAGTTTCGGAAGGCAGTTTTTCAGGCCGTAATACGATTTGAATTGCCGCGTCCGGCTCAGGCCCGGAATCATGGGTTGCTCAGCATCGAAATCGCGGGGATGGAAATACGTCATCACGTAAGGTGACTCGCGCATGAACCGCCTGATCAGCCTGTAGGGAAAGAGTCGAAAATAACCTCCACCCGAAAAGATCATATCCTGCCCCAATACAGACGCCGTATTGATCGGAAATTCTTTCAGCAATGTGCCGCCAACGTTCAGATACCCCGGTTCAAACATCGCCAGCGACGCGTCGCCCCCGTGTGCCCGCCGGGCCGAAAAAACCGAACAATCAATTTCGATGCCCTGCTCAACCAAAATTGGAAACACCCAGCGGTTAAACTCTTTAATCGAGAAGCCCGGCGCCCGGTAGGACCTGACTTTTTTTCCCGTCAAATCCTGCAAATGCTTAATCGACCGCTCCAGGTCGGCCTGAAATTCGGCGGGCGTTTGCTCATAAGCTAACTGATGGGCGTAGGAATGCGTAGCAATTTCGTAACCGGCGGCATCAATCCGGCGAATCACATCGGGGTGTTTGGCGGCAACCCAGCCGAGGCAGAAAAACGTAGCGCGGGTGTTGGTATCGGCCAACAGCCCAAAAATCTTATCCATATTCTGATGAATGCGGGTCTCATAGCCGCTCCAGTCTGATTCGGTGCGGGTCGAGGCATTATCCAGAATATGAAACCACTCTTCAATATCAAACGTCAGGATGTTCATAGAAGGTCGATAGTCATTAGGGATTAGTGGCTTGCGCTACTAATCCCTAATGACTAAAAATCAATAAAACCGTTTTCCGGCGGCAAGGAATGCTTTAACGTCGTTGCGGGTGGGGAACGTGAAATACGTCATTTGGGCAGCATCATTCTCGATTAAGTCATACTTACCCGAATGAATTTTTTCGATGGATTTTAAAATGGCATCCATGCCCATTTTCTTGGTCACGTCGATCAGTTGGGCTTGACTCATGTTACCGATCGCTACTTTTTCCTGAACCAGAATCGGTCCGCTGTCGATGCCCTCATCCACAAAAAATACCGAGACGCCCGTGTGGGTCTCGCCATGCCTGAGCACCCAGAACGACGGCATCAGGCCGCGATATTTGGGCAGCAACGCCGTATGCAGGTTGATGCAGCCATGGGTGGCCACATCCAGCAGTTTGCGCTTAAATATCTGGTTACCGGCAATGGACACCAACAGGTCGGGTTGATAGGCCCGAATTTTTTCTAAATTTTCGTCTTTATTGATTGTGCCCTCGATATGAATAAGCGGGATATTTCGGCTGGCCAGCACGTTGCGAACATTGTTGCGGCTATCTGCTTTCGACAACACGTATTTGACACCATACCGCAGAAAAAAGGGCAACCCGAAGATGTCGTATGTTTTTTTGATCTTCTCCCCGAACGTTTCACGCTTGCCAAACGGCGATACATCGAAGACGACTGTGGCCACCACTTCGGCATAAGGCGGCAGTTTTTTTAATAGATAATCAATATTACGGGCCAGATAGAAGGGATCATCCTGGGTAAGAAGTACAAGGCGCATAAACAGTCAGAAGGTATTTGCGCCACAAAACTACGGATTCCGGCGAAAAGGCGCAGGACAGATTTTAGGCAGGATCACAGGATCGGAAGGAAAAAGCCTGTAAATCCAGTAATCCTGTCTAAAAATAAACTTATCCCGTGCACTCATCGAACGATTACTTTCCGGCGCAGGGTTTGCCCATCCGCCGTTTTCAGATCGGCGATGTACATACCGGCTTCCAGTTCATCGAGCCTGATCGTAAGCACATTCCGGGCAGTTCCCTGCCAGTTTTTCACAGCCCGGCCCAGCACATCACGCACCGTTAGCTCAACAAACGTTACCCGGTCGGCCACGACGTGCAGCAGCCGGTCGGCGGCCAATGGGTTCGGATAAAGCTGCACGGCGGGCATGGCGGGTTCCAGCCCCAGGATGAGCGGCTGCGCCCGAACCACATTACTGTAGGCCGACTCCGATGCAGAACTGTAGGCCCGAAGCCGGTACAGATAGGTTCCCAGCGGATCGGGCAGGGCATTGTCGGTGTAGGTAGCTACGGTCCCACCCAGCACCGCGATTTGTTTATAGGGAGCCGAGACCCCATCGGCGCGTTCCAGAACCTGGGTCTGCGCCATTGCTGAAGCCGTCCAGGTCAACTGGATTTGTTTTTCGGAGATGGGTTTGCCGGCCAGCGTCGTTACGGGTGCGATGGCATCGGCAATGGGCACACCATCGAACGAGAAAGCGCGCATGCCCCGCGTGTTCCGAAGGGTTGGCCCGTTGTAGAACTCCGATGTATTGTCAGAAAAATAAGCGGGCAGGTAGCGAATTGTTTTAGCTGAAGCGGGTTGTTTCAAACTCAGTATAACCCGGTTGCCAGCGGCCAGGCCACCGGCTACCAGGCCAGCCTGCCCATCTAAGTAAAAATAATCTTTCTGTTCGCGGGTGGCGACTTTCTGGCCTGTCGCAAAATTGTAGAAGGCCGTATCACTCTTCCAGACCATCCGTTGCTGGTCGTCGAAGGTCAGCGTTATTGAATCTTTGCGGGCATTATAAAACACTTTTTTAACATCGGGCGAATTAACCTGAAGCGTGTCGGTAGCGCCATAAAAATCACGGGCGATCTGCCGGAACTGCTCAAAACCAAGTCGCTGGTAGGCCAACCCATCGTAATGAACGCCATCGTAACCGGGTGTTCCCAGGGTGGCGATGGTCTCCACATTGTTGAAAAGATATTTTGTTCGCCGTTGAAAATCGCGCAGGGCCGCAGCTCCTTCCTGTTTGTTGGCCAGCAGATTAATCTGCGCCACATAGATGCGGGCCTCCCCATAATCTTCTCTGAACTGATTATAGAGTTTGGCAAATTTCGCATCATAACCGGGCAGGCCCGCCCCGGCATCTTCTTCACCCTGCCGCCAGATAATGGCTTTTACCTGTTTGGCCACGCCCGCCCACTGCGCCCGATACAGCAGGTCTCCGTAGAAAGTCATGGGATTGGCATGATTGATTGGATCACGCGACGATAAGACGTCGATGGCCGTACCACCCTGAGCGCCATTTAATATGCAGGTTGGAATACCATAGGTTTGCAGAATGAGCCGCTGCATGGTCAGGCCTGGGCCACCCACACTGGAAAAAGGCCGTTTGGCCTGATACCAGCTCATCTGGTTTGGGGTTCCCTGATATGGATACGTAGCATTACGCAGGTATTTATCGTCGAAATTAAACGAGTAAAAGTCATCGAGCTGGGCCAGGCCCAGCGCGTTCGACTGGCCATACATAATGTATACATCGCCACAAACGATCTGTTTACGGTCAGCCACCAGCAACGAATCCTGGCCTTTATACACAAACACCCGAAACGAATAGTCGGCGGGTTCAGCCTTAATGAACGACGCCAGTTTGAATGCTGTGTTGCTGCCCGTGGGTGCAAGTGTCTGGCTGATACCCTTCGTCACGACGCCTTCGCGGAGCACCAGCATCCCAATTTTGGTATAGCCGGTGTCGGTTACCTTACCGCTGATGACCACTTCAGCCTGGTTGTTTGCATTGCGGGGGTAAAGTTGAAGATCCTGGGGTAACTGGTCGAATGTTACCTGACCAACGGCTGAGAAATAGTACAAAAACAATATGATACCTACGTAAACTATCTTCATAAGCTTTGAGCCGTATAAAAAAAGTTATAATATTGCACAACAATTGAGCTAAAAACGTGCTGGTAAAAATAAGGCCTTTTTTCGCATAAACGAATCAATTTCGGCTAAATATCGCACAAATAGTAACATTAAGTATGACCGACGTATCCGTCATCATTCTGACTCACAACGAGGAAAAACACATCACCCGCTGTTTACGAAGTCTGCACGCTTTCACAGACAACGTGTTTATTGTTGATTCATTTTCGACCGACCGAACGGTTGAGATTGCTCGCTCGCTGGGGGCCGTTGTCGTTCAGAATGAATGGGTTAACTACGCAACTCAGTTTAATTATGGCATTGCCCACACGCCATTTGAAACGACCTGGCTGATGCGTATGGATGCCGATGAGTATGTAATGCCCGAACTGGCCGACGAAATCAATCGGCGGGTAGCTGGCTTACCGGCTGAAATTGGGGGCGTGTACGTAAAACGCCGGGTGTTTTTTCTAAACCGCTGGATGCGGCACGGGGGGTTTTACCCCATCTGGCTACTTCGGCTGTGGCGACGGGGCGATGGGTTTTGTGAACAGGTCTGGCACGATGAGCATATCAAGTTAACGAAAGGGCAGCCTATTCACTTTGAACACGATATTGTCGATCACAACCTGAACAACCTGACCTGGTGGACTCAGAAACACAATCATTATACCATTCTGGAGATGATTAATCTGCTCAACTACCGGTATCAGTTCGATAAAGCCGAAAAAGTGCAACCCCGGCTGTTTGGCACGCAGGATCAGCGGATTCGCTTTTTAAAGGAAAAATACGCATCGCTGCCGCTCTTCACCCGGCCAATCCTCTATTTTATCTATCGGTATTTTATTCGGCTGGGCTTTCTGGATGGGCGCGCGGGCTTTGTCTGGTGTTCGCTTCAGGCGTTGTGGTATCGCTTTCTGGTCGATGCCAAGTTGATGGAAGTAACCCTTAGAGCTGGTACCGACAAAGAAGCTCTGATTGCGTATTTTCGAACAGAATACGGCAAGGACCTCCGTCCGGCCCACCCTCAGGAGGTGGATCAGCCCTGAACCGCCAGCCGCCAACTCTATGGAAACACAACCGCAACTAACCAGCCAGACTACCGGCAAAACCGACCTGTCGCGTTTCAGCAATAGCTGGTACAACCCCGGCCCGCGCCCCAAAGTGCTGCTGTGGTATTTAGTCAACGCTTTTTTTTTGAATACCTATTTACCCATTCCCGCCCGGCTTAAAGTAGCTGTCCTTCGGCTATTTGGCGCTAAAATCGGGCAAGGTGTTATGGTCAAACCTGCCGTAAACATTAAGTATCCCTGGTTACTTCGGGTAGGTGATTACGTCTGGATAGGTGAGCAGGTCTGGATTGATAACCTCAGCCAGATCGACATTGGCAACAATGTTTGCCTGTCGCAGGGAGCGATGCTGTTAACCGGCAACCACGATTACAGCCGGTCGACGTTCGATCTGACAACCCAGCCCATTACGCTGGCCGATGGAGTCTGGATTGGCGCCAAGTCGGTGGTGTGTGCCGGTGTACGCTGCGACTCCCATGCGGTGCTGGCCGTTAATTCGGTAGCTACGCATTCACTGGCTGCGTATGGCATTTATCAGGGGAATCCGGCGGTCTGGATTCGACAACGAAACATCAAGGCGTGAAAGTATCCATCATCACCGTCGTCTATAACGGCGCGGAGTTTATTCGCGATTGTATCGAGTCGATTTTGAATCAGACCTACGCTGATATTGAGTACATTATTGTGGATGGAAAATCGACGGATAGAACAGTAGACATTGTGCAGTCATACGGCACGAAAATTGCCCGATTTATATCTGAACCGGACAAAGGTTTATACGATGCCATGAACAAAGGCATTCGCTTAGCCACCGGCGAGGTAATTGGGCTGCTGAATGCCGATGATTTTTACCGGCACACGCGCGTCATTGAAAACATGGTGGCCACGTTTGAGCGAACGGGCAGCGATGCCGTTTATGGTGATATGCTGTATGTTGACCGCCACAATACCCAAAAACTAAAACGCTACTGGCGGTCGGGCTGGTATAGCGACAATGCGTTTTTGTGGGGCTGGATGCCCGGCCACCTGTCGTTCTTTGCCAAACGATGTCTCTATGAGCAATATGGTTTGTTTCGGCTCGATATGAAAAGCGCAGCCGACTACGAATTGCTCTTACGGTTCATCCACAAAAATAAGGCCAAACTTGCCTACATGGACGAAGTAACCATTGTAATGCGGGCTGGCGGAATCAGTAACAGCAGTTTACAGAATCGGTTGCGGGCCAACCGGGAAGACCGTTTAGCCTGGCAATTGAATGGCTTGACACCGTATTTTTTCACATTCTGGCTGAAGCCGCTGCGGAAGCTAAAACAGTATATCAGCAAACCACCCGAACTCACTGAACGCTAAGTAGGCAAGCCGTTAAATCAAATTCACTTGCCTTATTAGCGAAACCCATGATTTTTACGCTCCTTGCCACCCCGAATAGAAATACATGGCTTTGGTTTAGGTAGCCTTACTCAACGAGTTGTTCACGAACGAACTCTGTGAGCTTAAACGTTCTTAAACGTCCTGCCTTATGAATATTGACTTGTTGATCGCATTCCTACAGCATAAATTCGGTGATGACCTGTTTACACTTGGCCTCTATCAGTGCATTCTCTCCTTCTTAGTTGCCTGTTTTGTTTCGGTCGTGGCCATCCCGGTTATCATTAAGATTTCGGAGTTAAAATCACTTATGGAGAAGCCCGGCGAACGTCGGTCCCACACGACGCCAACCCCCACGTTTGGCGGAATCGCTATTTTTGCCGCTATTCTGATTGCCTACTTTCTGTGGCCCAGCATTGATCAGACGGAACTCTACCGCACCAACCTGTCCATTGTGGGCATGACAATCCTGTTTTTCATCGGCATTAAAGATGATCTGGTTAACATTGACCCAGCCAAGAAACTCATGTTTCAGGTACTGGCGGCCATGATTCTGGTGTTGTTCGGCGAATTACGCGTTGATTATCTGTATGGCATTTTTGGATTTCATCACATTGACGAACTCGTCAGTATTTTGCTGACGTGCTTTATCTTCATCACCCTGACGAATGCCATTAACCTTATCGATGGCATCGACGGGCTGGCCGGGGGCATTGCCACCATTGCCAGCGCCACGTTTGGGGGCTGGTTTCTGCTGACAAACCATTTTACAATGGCCTGCTTAGCTTTCACCCTGGCGGGTGCTTTGCTGGGTTTCCTGCGGTTTAACTTCTCAAAAACCAGCAAAATTTTTATGGGCAATACCGGCTCACTGATTATTGGCTTCATGCTGGCTTTCTTTGCCGTGCGGTTTGTGAGTCTCAATGCCTCCTACCGCTACGAGCCAACGGCCTTTTTTAATGCGCCAATCCTGGCGATTGTGATTCTGATTGTGCCCATTTTCGATACGCTGCGGGTATTCCTGGTCCGAATTCTGGCAGGCCGCTCGCCCTTCTCCGCCGACCGGAATCACATGCACCATATTCTGCTGGATAACGGCCTGTCGCACGCCGGTGCAACGGCGGTGTTGTGTAGTATCTCGCTGCTGAACACAGTTATGTTCCTATTGCTTCATCGCAACATCTCCAATACATTGTCGCTGGTTATTCTGGGCTGTTTGTTTGGATTGTATATGGCGGTAAGTTTCACCCTCAAAATGCGGGTCATGTACGTGTCAACGCACCCGCGTCGGCGGAAAGCGGTGTTGCGCCGGGAGTTGCAAAACGGCATTGTTGGCCGGCGCATCGTCGACTATTTGTAGGGTTCTCCGTTATCCACCAAAAAGGCCCTTCGAAGATTCCGAAGGGCCTTTTTGTTTCGCACAGCCTGTTCCCATACACAAAGCAAAAACAACCACTTGTTAGCCCAAACCAACCTGTTATCAACTACGGGTGGCCGAGTTGGTCATTTCCGTTTACGTTTGTTTCACCCAACCACGTAACTAACCACATTAACCGCCCTGGGCCGTACCAACACCATGACACTACTTTGGATTTTCTGGGGAATCGATGCCCTTGCCTTTGTGGCCGCTATTTATTTCTTCGTTCGGGCATTGTCGGCTACCCACACAACCGATATAACTTTTTTTATCGGCTGGTTCGTTCTGATGGTTGTGCCATACGCCAGCCTTTCGGGTAGTTCCTGGGCCTATATGCATGACCACTTATTGTTTGCCTTTGTAACAGCCGCCATACCGGCAATTCCTGCTACGTTATACGTTCTGTTGACGCTCCTGGTTATGTGGCCCGAACCCGCTACCCGACTGGGTTCATATTCTCTCCGCTAAGGACCACAGAAAACGGGGTAAGTCATCGCTGACCTAACCCATTTTCTGTGCGTGCGAGCCCGATTAGATTGCAACCTCCACAGTTAAAATTCTGATAATCAATATTTTAAAAATAGATATTTTACTGATTGATGGTTTAGTTGACGGAATGGAAGAGAATACGTTTTCTGCGTTTGTTGAGATCAATTACGAGTAGTTGCTCTCTATGGACCGCGTTTCTTTGATGGCTGATAAGAGGGGCTACTCCTAACACCTGATGCCCGACGAACCCGATTCGAGAGATACACAGGAAGGATTTTTCTATGGCAATACAAATGAACTCTGGTTTCCTAAGTTCATTTTAGAGTTTTTCTTTTAACCAATTTCTTTGCAGTGCGTTACGTATCGTTTCAAGCTGTTATAGTTCGCATCGGCGACCGTCCGCGGCTGCGGTCCGACGCATCGGCGACCGTGTGCTGCATCTCGGAGCCGTTCGATTGTTCTAAAACTGGCAGGCTGTTATTTCGGAACAAAAGGGGCGTAATGGGCAACCTATAGGCTCGTCCGTTACGCCAGACAGGGTAATCAGTAACCCCTATTCGCTCTTCAGAACTTCCACCGGATTACTCATTGCCGCTTTCATCGTTTGCGATCCGATCATAATGAATGCGATCAGCAGTACCGCCAGCAGGCCGACCAACAACTCGGCGACCTGCACGGGTTTGTGATACGGGAAATTGGTGAGCACAACGTTTTCGAAGAAAAGGTACGTTACGGGCAGAGCGATCAGTGCCGATATTGACAGCAGTACGAGAAAACCCCGGCTCAATAAGTAGATAAGGTTGCCCGAGCTTGCACCCATCACTTTGCGGATGCTGATCTCCTTTAGCCTGGTTTCGGTTGTGAACACCACCATACCGAACAATCCCATCGATGCGATCGAAATGGCGAGGAATGAAAGGAAGCCAATGATCTTGATCATAGCCGAAAATTCGCTGTAAGCCTCTTCAATGGCTTCGTCATAGAATTCAGCCTGAAAGGGATGAACACGATCAATCCTCTTCCAGGCGGACTCGATCCTGGCCCTGGTCGCCGGCATATCAGCGCTTTGTATTTTGGCATTGATGATTGCCCTGTCTTCGGGTGTCCAGGACATGAACGCTACCGGCTCGATGAGGTTGTCGACCTTGCCATAGTGAAAGTCTTTTATGACGCCAACAATGGTCATCCTGCGACCATGTACATTGACATTACTGAATGTGATCTCCTTCCCAATTGCTTTCTGTGGATCGTTATTACTGATGTTAAATCGTTTTAAGAACCGCTCGTTCACGATTACTTCGCTGACGGCTGCGGTTGTAGTGGGTCGAGCCATAAAATTCCCCCCGGCAATAAGCTTATATTCATGCAGAGCCAGGTAGTTTTCATCGACGTTATTAGTCATGACCAAAGCAGAGTCGCGCGAATCGTTGTATTTCATGTAGCCACCCCAGGCATTCCCAACGCTGGTAATAATTAACGACCGGGACAGTGCCGTTACTTCCGGCATCTCGCCCAGTTCCTTCATAAGTGCATCGGGTTTATTACCCTGCATATTGATGTTCAGGATGTTTTCGGTGTTAAATCCCAGGTCGAATGCAAGTATGTTTTTATACTGCACATAGCCGACGGCGGTGGTTGTTATAAAGATCAGGGTGAACGTATATTGCATAACCACCAAAGCATGCCGGAGTGGTACGTGTTTGAATACGTTTACCCACCGGTACGCCTGTGGTACGGACGGTCGGATTGCCGCATCACCGCCGGTGCGGTTCCGGGCGGACACATTCCTGAGCGCATTAATCGCACTGACTTTCGAAAAGAATAGGGCAGGCATCAAACCGGCAATAACCCCTACGATGACCGAAAAGAGGATGAAGGTTATCACCATAGCCGGAGTAAGCTCGAGCTTCACTGTGCGCTGCATCTCGGGAGCCAGGTTTATCAGTTGCGGCCGCAATACCAGAAAGATGAAGTAAGAAAGAAGAAGGGCTGCCAGGGAGATCATGATTGCCTCCACCAGGAACTGTTGCCATACCTGGCTCTTTCCGGCACCGATCGCTTTGCGAAGACCTACTTCTTTGAAACGGCGCATGGCTCGTGCCATCGAAAGATTGGTATAGTTGAAACAGGCAGACAGTAGCACAACGAGTGCAAGCCCGCCGAGTATCCAAAGCACAATCGGAGGCATGTGAGGGCCTACCGAGCCAGGCCCGCCCTCGGAGGGGCGGAGATTCTCTCCGACCACAATCTTAGATAAAGGAAGCAGTTCAAGTTGGAGCTTCGTGTTTTCTTCGGCGAGATTTTCCTCCTGTACAATGGCGTCAAGCTGCGACTGGATTGACGCTATGTCGGCAGTTGGAGACAGCAGAAGATACACATAGTTCGACGACATGCTTGTCCATTTTTCGAAATTGTTATCGTTCCTGCTGAGCTGCCCGGCCGTCGACAGCGATACCAACGCTTCGAAGTTGATATGCGAAAAGAAGGGAACGTCCTTCATGACACCGGTCACCTGGTAATCGACTGAATTAACGTTGATTGCCTTGCCAAGCGCAGACTGGTTGCCGAATAGCTTTTTGGCTGCCGTCTGGGTGAGAACAATTGAGTAGGGATCTTTCAGGGCCGCGTTGGGATTGCCTTCCAGCATCGGAAATGTAAAGATTCTGAATAGTGACGGATCAGCCCAGAAGCCCCTGATCGGGAGAATAGTGGAGCCAACCCTGGCGTCCTGCGAAAAGTCGTTGCCCAGAATAGCCACTTCGTCAATGCCGGTCACTTTCTGCCGGATCAGCTTTCCGGCCTTTATGGATGTGGTGGCAAACTTGCCGCCGGGCCGCGATTGGCCGGGCCGCGAGCGGCTTTGTTCACGATTGGTTGTCAGTACGCTGGTGATGCGATAAATCCGCTCCCCATTCTTGTGGAACCTGTCATACGAACGCAGGTCGAGTACGAACGCGATCAGCAGTAACCCGACGGACATACTGATGGCAAGGCCAACAATATTGATGGCCGAGAACAGTTTGTTACGCATTAAGTTGCGTGCCGATGTTTTAATGTAGCTTCCGATCATGATCCAGTTGATAATCCAGTAGAGAATACGCCTAAGTAATTGATTCGTAAGCCTACCCAATGGGGCCTGAAAACGTACATTGAAACGCGCATCGTTGACTAAGATAAAAAGCGCGTAGTTTGATCCACCAAATCCAGTGCCAACTACTAAAGGCGATTAAATGAGGTTCTATAGACCGTTGTTGACCATTCTCACTGGCTTAGTTGTCCATAAACGGACAATTTCAGTCTGAAAACGGACACCTCATCAAACAGCCGCAGTGATGCCATTCTAAATCGCTTAGGTTTGTTGTGGTCGTGCGGGGCGACCCGTGCCGAGAAATTACGGGTGGCCGGGAGGTGGTTTTTAGTAGTAGCTGGTGAGGGCAGTGTGTAACCACGAATACCTTATTTTTAATAAACGCACCTTTTATGAGCTTACTATTTACTCCCATGAACGACCAAACACCCCCTCCCTAATTTTGCCCGCATTTCTTTTTGGATGGTCCAACGGTCGGACCATCGGCGCGGCTGAAGAATCAGGCTACCGCTCCCCAACGAGTTCATAATGGCCATTCAAATCGCGGCCCCTTCCAGGAGTCGGGCGTGGCCCGCGTTTAACCGTCGCCGTAGGTTGTACTACAGCCTCAATAAATGGGGCTTATTGACGGATTAACATTACCTGGTCTACTCGGATAAAGCACACTCAACAAAAAAGGCTAATCAGGTGATTATGAGTTAGTTTAACCCGAATTCTGATTAGCCTTAAACCGTAAAACGTGATCCCGATTGGATTCCAACCTATATAGATAAATAACTGATTATCAGACACATAGGAATAGTCATTTTGGTGGTTGACGGTTTAGTTGACGGAATGGGTAACAGGATAAAGTTTTTCTGCCTTAGTTGACGGTTGGGTTGATTCGGGTTTGTACTTTTGACCTTCAATCAAGCAGCCTTTAGTGGCTACTTGGTTTGGTCAGAGCCGGGCGGGTGGTTCCTCCGGCTCATTGGGTCGGGTGGGTGGTTCCCCCGGCCCGTTTTTCATTTTGGCAATTTTGATATAGTAGTTGTTTTACTAAATGCTTTATATCAAGTAACTCCTGTTCTACAGTCTCTAACTTCTGATTTTGTTGCTGATTGATTTTCTCTAATTGAATACTGTAAAGTGTCAGTTCTTCAATCTTCTCGAGCAATTTGGCATCCATTGTAGCCACATTAACACCATTCTCTATTACTTCAGCCGCTGAAGGAACGCCCGGTAAGTGCTGATTTCTCTTAATGTACTGTTCAACCTCAGCCAAAGTCTGTAGGTTATAGGCGGGTACAAAGACTTTGTCAGCCCAATCAGCTACCCGGTTAACTGAGTAATGGCCTGTTTGAGTTAAAATTATGTGGCCGGTAGCATCAACAGTTAGTACTTTATTAGTCTTGGCTGTCTGTACCGGGCTATTTGATGTTAAACAGCTAAGCCGAACGCCCGATTCATTATCGGTCCCACTATTAACTTCTAAACGAGTAGTAGGTGCAGAAGTGCCAATACCAACGTTTGCGTTATTGCCAAGTATAACTGCATTACTAACCGCTACGGTAGCACCAGATCCCAATGCTGTAGCATTTCGCAGGCTGTAGGCAATCGCATCCGCTCTGGTTCCAAGAAAGGTATTTCCTGTTCCGTTATCATGTTGCCCTGCATGATAACCGATATAGACGTTATCATCCGTGTTGCTATTAGCTGGACCAGTTCCATTGCCGACAAACGTATTATGGCTACCGGTGGCATTTCCTCGGCCAGAAGCCGTCCCGAAAAAGGTATTGCCCCGGCCAGTAGTAGTTATATATCCTGATTGGTAACCAACAAATGTGTTAGAATCGGCCACTGCATTATAACCTGCCTGGGAGCCAATATATGTGTTGAGTTTACCAGTCTGGTTTGTATAGCCCGACTTGGATCCCAAAAAGACATTATTTGAGACCTTATTATTAGCACCCGCAGAATCGCCAACCGCCACTATATTGTGACCGGATTGATTAGCACCTCCGGCAACTATACCAATAAATACATTCGAGTAACCTGTCCGATTATCCAAACCAGCACTGGGTCCCAAAAATGTATTATTAAAACCCGAAGTATTCTGCCATCCAGCAAAGCCACCTACAAAGGCATTAGAATAACCCGTATTAGTGTTTAACCCAGCATTAAAACCCAGAAACGAATTACCACCACCAGTCGTATTGAATATACCGGCTTGTGCTCCAATAAACGTATTAGAAGATCCTGAGGTAGTATTTCTGCCTGCTCCTGAGCCAGCATAGACATTACTGGAGCCAGTAGTGCTATTTAAACCAGCCTCCCAGCCAATCAAAACGTTCACGAATCCTTCTGTTGTATATCGGCCAGCATCCATGCCAAGAAATACATTTCTATTGCCAGATATTAACGACGATCCCGCCCCAAATCCAAAGACAGAATTGCGGTCACCAGTCATCGTGCTATTGCCTGCCCCCGGTCCAACCAGTGTATTATTATTACTGGGATTTGATGAGTTGGCAGTATTGGCTACATAATTGTTTTGAGCTAATGTCAAAGTTGGCAAACTGATAAGGAGGATGAAGGGTAGTAATTGCCGGATAGTAATCATAGCAATAATGTGCATATGTAAAGAATGTAAAGAATAAGTAACCTGAATGGTAGTCTATAGTCGGTTAATAGCTGAATAAGCGGCTGAAGCTCATATTTACTAAAATCAATTTGTGTACCAAATATGCGGCCATATCGGGGTATTTTCGTTATTTTTTGATAATACCTTCGTTAGACCTATTAATTTATTATCTACAAATGAAAATACTACAGACCCCAGTACTGAATTTTGACACTGATTTTCTTGGGAGGGCTAACGGTCGGCCATTCGGCACGGCTAACGAATAAAACGTGTAAGAAATTATTTATGTGACATAATTCAATACTTATGTTTCTTAAGAAGATGTAGTTGGGACTCTAATTGATTAATACGCTGATTTTGCCGGTTCATTTCCTGACTCTTTTGCTGGTCTGCCTTTTGTAATGTAATCATGTACAAAGTCAGTTCTTCGATCTTCTCCAGCAACGTAGCGTTCATCTTTGTTAAATCTATTCCTTCATTAACTACTTCTTCGGCGGAGGGTATTCCGGGTAAATGCCCAGTATGTTTAATATAATTGGCAACCTCCACTAACGGCCGAAGGCGATACACATGGGTGAACACTTTATCACTCCACTCACTAACGTTGTTGATCGTTAACCTGTAGCGAGCCTTAACTACATCGCCCTGTTGGTTAACCGTTAAAAATGCATCACTCGATAGAACAGCCGGACTATTTGCCGTTAAGTCAGCTAAACGTAAACCAGATTCATCCGCCCGCCCGCTGCTGACATGGAGTCGTGTCATTGGTGCTGATGTACCAATACCTACATTGGCCCCGTTCCCTAACACAACAGCATTGCTAATGGCTACGGTAGCTCCAGCTCCTACAGCAGTAGCATTGGTGAGCGTTTGAGCGTTATCCGTCAACACTACACCGGTCTGATAACCTAAAAATGTGTTTTGTGAACCCTTATCGTGCTGACCACTGGTATATCCAATGTAAACATTGTCGTCGCCGTTACTTATAGCTGGACCGGCCTTATTGCCAACAAATGTGTTATGGCTGCCGGTCGTATTACCCCGTCCTGAAATTGCCCCAAAGAAGGTATTGCCCTGACCAGTTGTCGTACTGTAGCCCGATTGATACCCAACAAAAGTATTGGAGTCAGCCACAGCATTGTAACCCGACTGATCGCCTACATAAGTATTGTACTTATTGGATTGGTTAGTAACGCCTGCTGACGAGCCGACAAAGACATTGTTGGTTCCTGTTCCATTTTTAAATCCAGCTCCATAGCCTAAGAACGCGTTGTTAGATCCTGATGTATTCATGTACCCTGTCAGTGGTCCCATAAATACATTATAAGACCCCTCACTACTATTAAAACCCGCTGCATGACCTATATAAGCATTATAAGTACCCGTTTTATTACCGAATCCTGCCTGCCCTCCTACGAATGTGTTTTGATTGCCCGTTGTGTTAAAAAAACCCGCACTTTGTCCGAAAAAGGCGTTATAACTACCTGTTGTATTGAAACGACCTGCTGACTGACCCATAATCGTATTGGAAACACCTGTCGTATTAGAGGTTCCCGACACTTGACCTACAAACACATTGTTAGAACCAGAAGTGTTACTGTACCCTGTACTTTGTCCAATAAATACATTATTGGCTCCACTGGTATTGGAAGTGCCAGCAAAGTGGCCTATTAACACGTTAGAAATTCCACTATTATTTATTCCAGCCTTACTACCAATAATTGTATTTTGAGCACCAGGTGTTGAAGAAACAGGACCTTGAATAATCAAGTTGTCTTGAGCCGCTACAAATATGGGCAATAGTAATAGGGTTACGAACAATTTTAAACACATAGGATTGAGTAGAGTTGATAAAAGATTGACCAATTATTATGCCAAAAAAGTCTTTAAGACCTGCTACGGCTGTATTTCTATTTTGCCGTTTCCTTTCAATTTAGTACCTCAACACTCTCTAATCCGTCGTTGTCAACGACCTTTACAGCTACATAGCGAAGGCCCTGTTTGAATTTACACGTTTGTGCCCTACCTATGTTATTTTGTACATATGAAAGGACAAATACCCTCCTGCCTAATTTTGCACGCAAGTGTTTAGGGCTGGTCTAACGGTCGTATATCTCTTTATGAATAGAGAATTTAGACAACCCTCCCTATCTGCGCCCTAAACCATAGCTAAATAAATAACTTATAAAGGCTTAATTGCGGCTATTATTTCTTGAGCTAATTAGCCTTTGCATAGTGAAGTACTCATCAATTCGTATTCTATTCACCTGTGACCTATCCTGACTTTGAAGCCCGCTGGAAACCGGCCGGTGGTGCTGAACGCGCCAACTACAGCCTTTTCCTACAGGACCTTTGCGACCTTATCGGCGTTGCCCGACCTGACCCCACTACCGATAACCCCGCCCAAGATGCCTACGTACTCGAACGGGCAGTTGAGTTTAACGACCACGGCAAACGAAGCATTGGCCGTATTGACCTCTACAAACGTGGTTGTTTCGTGCTGGAGACTAAACAGGGTACCGACACACCCGACCAACAAAAAACGGCTGAACGGGCTGAATTAGGATTACCGACCGAAAAACGCCGGAAAGGTCATGCTGTGCGCGGAACGGCTAAGTGGGTACAAATGATGCAGACCGCCCGCCAACAGGCATTAGGCTACGTGCGGGCGTTACCGGCCGATGAATCCCGGCCCTTATTTGTGCTGATTGCCGACGTGGGCTATTGCATTGACCTCTACAGCAACTTTGCGGGCGTTGGCGATCAGTTCGTGCCCTTCCCTGACCAAACACGTTACCGGCTCCCCTTGTCGAAACTGGCGGAGGATGAAACGCGGGATATGCTACGGCTCATATTCGTGGACCCGCGCGAACTGGACCCCAGCCGACGAGCGGCCCGTGTGACTCGTGAACTGGCTGAATATTTAGCGAAACTTTCCACGCAGTTAGAACGCACGGGACATTCGCCGGACTTAGTGGCTCAGTTTCTCATGCGTTGCCTGTTTACGATGTTTTCGGAGGACGTGGGCCTGATTCCGAAAGAGTCGTTTACCGGAATGCTGCGGCAATATGCACAACCTGACCTACGCGAATTTTTGCCCGATGCCTTGCAAACCCTTTGGCGCACGATGGACACGGGCGGTTTTTCCCCCGACCTAAAGGCCCGCCTACGCAAGTTTAACGGTAAACTCTTTCACGATGCCAGGGCGTTTACCCTATCAGCCGATCAGATAGCCTTGCTGCTGAAGGCGGCTGAAGCTGACTGGACCGCCGTAGAACCGGCCATTTTTGGCACGCTCTTAGAACGGGCGTTAGACCCGCGCGAACGGCATAGTTTAGGGGCACACTATACCCCGCGCCGATACGTAGAACGGTTGGTACTGCCTACGGTGCTGGAACCGTTGCGCCGGGAATGGGCGGCTGCTCAGGCTGCGGCTGCGCGGCTATTGGAGGAAGGCAAAGACAAGGTCGCCCGCGCCGAGCTGGAACGGTTTTTACGGCGGCTGACTTCTATCAAAATTCTGGACCCGGCCTGTGGTTCAGGCAATTTTCTCTATGTGACCCTCGAACACCTGAAACGACTGGAGGGGGAGGTATTGGCGGCTATCAACTCCTACGGCGTAACCGCCTTGCTCAACCTCAGCGGAGGTACGACCATTTCGCCCCGGCAACTGTTGGGCCTTGAACTGAACCCCCGCGCGGCTGCGATTGCTGATGTAGTACTAAAAATCGGCTACCTGCAATGGCACTTGCGAACCCACGGCGTTAGTGAATTGCCTGAACCGCTGTTAGACGAATATGAGAACATACACCAACAGGACGCTGCATTGCAGCACGACCCGCCCGTTCCGCGCATAGATGCCAACGGCCAACCTGTTACGCGGTGGGACGGAATTACGACTAAAACACACCCTGTAACCGGCCAACCCGTTCCCGACGAAACCGCCCGCGTAACGGTGTATGACTATCCGAATCCCCGCCCCGCCGAATGGCCGCAAGCTGATTTTATCGTTGGTAATCCGCCGTTCGTCGGCACTGCTCGTATGCGTGACGCGTTGGGCGATGGCTATACGGAAGCATTGCGTAAGACGTACAAAGGTAAAGTGCCGGAGTCGGCTGATTTGGTCATGTACTGGTGGCACAACGCGGCAGAACAGGTGAAACAGGGAATCACTGAACAATTCGGTTTTATCACGACAAATAGCCTGAAGCAAACGTTTAATCGGCGTGTGATGCAGCCGTTTTTAGAAGGCGATAAATCCGCGTTGGTCCTAAAGTTTGCTATACCTGACCATCCGTGGGTTGATAGTGCTGATGGGGCTGCCGTGCGGATTGCAATGACTGTAGGGGAACGTAGAGGCAACGGCGCGACAAATGGTAATCTACTAACGGTTAAATCTGAAAGTGACCAAATTGGAGACGATGCCGCCGAAGTGTCATTTGTCGTCCAACAAGGAACAATCTTACCTGATTTAACAATCGGTGCTGAACTTGATTCTGCGCGACCGATAAAGGCTAATCAGGGATTGTCTAATCCCGGTGTAAAACTTCACGGTGCAGGTTTTATTGTGACAAGCGAAAAGGCAAAGAATTTAGGCCTCGGAGAAATTATAGGATTAGAACGACATATCCGCCCATACCGTAATGGGAAGGATTTGACGGATAAACCGCGTTATGCCCTTGTAATTGACCTATTCGGGCTAACAGCTAAACAAACATTTGAAAAGTATCCAGCAGTTTATCAGCACGTGCTGGAGACAGTTAAGCCCGAACGAGACCTTAATAACCGTGCATCACGCCGTGATAACTGGTGGTTATTTGGTGAAACTAATCCGAAGTTACGCACGATGTTAAAAGATATACCGCGTTATATAGTAACTGTTGAGACAGCGAAACACCGAACGTTTCAATTTCTGAATAATGAAATGTTGCCGGATAACATGCTAACTGCCATTGCCTTAGAAGATGCTTATCATCTTGGGGTGTTATCCAGTAAATTACACGTCACATGGGCGTTAGCAGCAGGTGGCACATTGGAGGACAGACCCCGCTATAATAAAACCCGCTGTTTTGATCCGTTTCCTTTTCCTGATGCGACACCGCAACAGCAGAGCTGTATTCGCGAACTGGCCGAACAATTGGACGCACACCGCAAACGGCAGCAGGCCGCACACCCGACCCTGACGCTAACCGACCTCTACAACGTTGTCGAAAAGTTACGGGCGGGAGAGGGCCTGAACGCCAAAGAACAGACCATAAATCAACAAGGGTTGGCGTCGGTGGTGCTCAGTCTGCATCAACAGATAGACGCGGCTGTTGCCGATGCCTACGGCTGGCCGCACGACTTACTAAACAGCGAAATTCTGACCCGTCTTGTACGCCTGAATCACGAACGAGCCGCCGAAGAAGCCACCGGAAAGATTCGATACCTGCGCCCGTCGTATCAGGCTCCCGGCCAACAGCAGTTAGGTATCGACCTGCCGACCTCAATACCTACCACAAGTGCCCCCGTTGCTGTTGTCAGTCAGCAGAATTGGCCAAAAGAGTTGGCCCAACAGATGCAGGCCGTTCGCGATGCCATTCAACAGGCGGGCGTTCCACTCAGTACCAAACAGGTAGCCGCCTTTTTTGCCCGCACCCGCCCCGAAAAAGTACAGCCCTTGCTGGACACGTTAGCCGCGCTGGCACTACTGCGCCAAACCGCCGAAGGTACCTATGCCATGTAAATAATCCAGTTAACAGCAAAGTGTTGAGACCTTATTATCCTGACTGAGCGAATACAGGGACTTACATTAAACCGGCTAATGGCTCTTTGTCATGCAGTTGAACAGCGTTTTCACCTCTTTGTAATCTTGCTGGTCTACTTTTTCGTCGAAGACGTACAGACGAAAGTCTGTAATGCTGTGTATCCTCAGTAGCGATAGTTGAGAGGGAGTTATTTTAATAAACGCATGATATATATATTCTCCGGTAGTGGTAAGATAGCCGCTGATGACTTATCTTAGCCCGATGATAAGCGAAGTTAAACAATACACCTGCTCCCGCTGTGGTAGTGTCAATTTACGCAAAAACGGGCACTCGGCCGAAGG
>NZ_BAAGTT010000003.1:0-12490 GCF_054781775.1 Spirosoma areae
GGAGCGGTTAGGCGTCAGCCAACCGCTCCGGCGGCCCGGCTGAAACCTGAAACCTGAAATATAGAACCGTTGACCATGAGAATCAGCCGAATTTGCGTCTTGCTCGTTGCCGTAACGCTGACCGCGCAGGCGCAGAAACTGCCGGATAAGAAAGCCATTTTAGCTAAAATGACGCTGGCCAATGCCTATTTCAGGCAAGCCTGGACCGATCCCGGTAAGGAAATTGTAACCAATAAAACGAGGGCCAGCAACATCTGGACCAGGGCCGTGTATTACGAAGGGCTGATGGCCTTGTATGGCATCGACCCGAAGAAGCCCTATCTGGATTATGCCCTGGATTGGGGCGAAAAACACCAGTGGGGACTTCGCAGCGGCATCAACACCCGCAACGCCGACGACCAGTGCTGCGGCCAGACATACCTTGACTTATACCAGATTGAGCGCAGGCCGGAGCGCATTCACGCCATCAAAGCGTCTATCGACGCCATGGTGAAAAGCGACAAAATTGACGACTGGACCTGGGTCGATGCGCTGCAAATGGCCATGCCGGTGTTTGCCCAATTAGGGGTTCTGGAGAAAGACCACCACAACGGACCGAACCCCTATTTTGAGAAATTGTACCAGATGTACACCTACTCGAAAACCAAACAGGGCGGCAATGGTCTCTACAATCCCGAAGACCATTTATGGTGGCGCGATAAGGATTTTGTGCCGCCCTACAAAGAACCTAACGGGCAGGACTGCTACTGGTCGCGGGGGAACGGCTGGGTTGTTGCGGCTCTGGTGCGGGTACTGGACATCCTGCCGAAAGACGTGCCACACCGGACCGAGTACGAAAAAACGTATCTGGAAATGATGCGGGCACTGCCGCCACTCCAGCGGCCCGATGGCTTCTGGAATGTAAGCCTGCACGACCCCACCAACTTCGGCGGTAAAGAACTAACCGGGACCGCTTTATTTGTCTACGGCATGGCCTGGGGTGTCAATCACGGACTGCTCGATGGAAACACCTACCAGCCCATCATCACCAAAGCCTGGAACGCAATGGCCACCGACGGCGTGCATCCGAACGGCTTCCTGGCCTACGTGCAGGGAACCGGCAAGGAACCCAAAGACGGTCAGCCCGTTACGTATACCAGCAAGCCCGATTTTGAAGACTATGGACTGGGTTGTTTTCTGCTGGCGGGCACCGAATTGTATAAAATGAAACGGTAGGATTGTTTCAGGGTCCAGGGTCAACGTTCCAGCCGGGCCGCCGGAGCGGTTAGGCGTCAGCCAACTTGAAACCTGGAACGTTAAACCTGGAACGTTAAACCTGAAACAGATGGAAGAAATCGCGTTTACCATGAAACTTAAGCCTGGCGTGGCGGCTGAATATGAACGCCGTCATGACGACATCTGGCCTGAACTGTCGGCGGCTTTGACCGAAGCGGGTGTTCGCGACTATTCCATCTACCTCGACCGCGCCACGGGCACGCTCTTTGCCGTTCAGAAGCGCGTGCCCGGCAACACGGCAGAAGCCTTACCTATCCAGCCCATTGTGCAGCGGTGGTGGGCCTACATGGCTGATTTAATGGATACCAACCCCGACCACTCGCCGGTCGTAGTGCCGCTGGAGCGGGTATTTCATCTGGAATAGCTCGTTACTTCTTCGCTTCTTCTACTTTCTTTTCAGTTGGAATGGTAGCCACGTCGCGTTCGCGTTCGGTTTGCTCAACATACACCGCATAATCAGCCGGCTCAATTTTCACCCCGAAGTGATTGGCATAGGCCAGGGTAAACTCGGCCCCAAAGTAGAGAATGGCCGCCGTGTAGTAAATCCAGGTCAGAATAACGATTAGTGACCCAGCGGCTCCGTAGGCTGAACTGGTACTGGTAGTTTCGATGTACAGACCAATCAGGTATTGTCCCAGCATAAACAGAACAGCCGTAAAAATGGCCCCCCAGCGTACAGCTTTCCAGGAAATCTTGGCGTCGGGCAGGACTTTAAAAATGACCGCAAACAGTAGGGAGACAACCGCAGTGCTAATCAGGAAATTAATAGCAGAGATGATATACACCCCAATACCGGGAATAAAACGGGTCATGTAATCGCTCATGGCCAGCACCATACCGTTGACAATCAGCGAAACCATCAGCAGGAACCCCAGGCTGACAACCAGCGAGGAGGAGAGCAGCCGGTCTTTAATGAGTTTCAGCCAGCCCCGTTTGGGTTTAGGCTTCACCCGCCAGATGAGGTTAACCGAATCCTGAATTTCGACAAACAGACTGCTCGCGCCAATCAGCAGGGTGACAATCCCAAGCGCTAAGGCAGTGTTGGTTTTGCCCGACAGCCCCACACTCTTAATCATATCCTGAATCTGTTTGGCCGCTTCGTTGCCGACCAGGCCGTTGATTTGCGAAAAGATTTGGCCGCGAATCGCTTCTTCGCCCAGAAAAATACTCACTACTGAAATAATAAGTACCAGCAGGGGGGCTAACGAAAAAATGGTGTAATAGGCCAGCGCTGCACTTAATTTAAGGCAGCGGTCATCCTGAAAACCGCTGAACGCATCCTTGAGCACAGTCCAGAGGTTGGGGAAAAAGCCTCTATTCGTATTCTTCGTCTTATCGCCCTGCGTCTCCTTCGTCTCTTTGTCCTTGGTATCCCCGGTCTCCATAGGTATTGAGTCGGCGAACAGTTTCCTGTAGAACCGCATGAATAAATCTTTCATGAGCGTCATGGTTGGATTGCTGAGTGAAGTAGCTTCAATCCATTCAGATAACTAAACCAGCGGGAAGTTGTTACTGGTTGGGCCTGATGTAGCCATTTGAGGCAACTAAAACGCAAAACGTCCTGGCAGTCTTTATTTTTTTGAACAACCTTTATCGCTCCCGGTTCGGAGTATACACTCGACTTACTCCAACCCCTTATGACCCCTGCTAAAGAACCGCGACGGCTGGATAAACGCCCCCCTTCATTACCGCCTGTTCACACGGTAACCCTGACCGTGAATGGCACTGAAACCCAGCTACAGATTGCCCCCTGGACCAGTTTGCTCGATGCCCTGCGCGAGTATATGCACCTGACGGGCACTAAAAAAGGCTGCGACCACGGCCAGTGCGGAGCCTGCACGGTGCTGGTTAACAACAAGCGCATAAATTCGTGTTTGACGCTGGCTATTATGCAGGAGGGTGCCCAAATCACCACCATCGAAGGGCTGGCCCAAACCCACACCGATGCGCCGGATGGCCTGCATCCCCTGCAACAGGCGTTTATCGACTACGATGCCTTTCAGTGCGGTTATTGCACGCCCGGCCAGATTTGCTCGGCGGTTGGGCTGATGAATGAGGGAAAAGCCCGGACAACCGCCGACATTCGGGAACTGATGAGTGGCAACATCTGCCGGTGTGGGGCCTATACCAATATTGTCGATGCGATTGAGGAAGTAATGAACAAGAATCAGAAAACGGCATGAACAGCTTCACCTACTTCCGGGCCGAGGCCGTAACCACTGCCGTAAACGAGCGGGCAGCCGAACAAACCGCAAAATTCATTGCAGGCGGTACCAACCTCATCGACCTGATGAAGGAAAATATCGAACGGCCCACGCACTTAATCGACATTAACCGCCTGCCGCTGGCCACCATCACTGAAACCGTTGCGGGTGGATTACGCTTAGGTGCGCTCATGACCAATGCCGACACCGCTTATGATGAGCGAGTTATTCAGCGCTACCCGCTTTTGTCGCAGACGATTCTGGCGGGGGCCTCGCCCCAGCTACGCAACATGGCTACCGATGGCGGCAACCTGCTGCAACGCACCCGCTGCTATTATTTTTACGATTTAGCCACGCCCTGCAACAAACGCGAACCCGGCTCGGGCTGCTCGGCCCTCAATGGCTACAACCGGATTCATGCGATCCTGGGGACACGGGAACGCGACCGCAACGGCGAACTGGCTCAACCTCAGTGCATTGCGACCCACCCATCGGATATGTGCGTGGCCCTGGCCGCTCTCGAAGCCGAGGTGCGCGTGACGGGACCGAATGGCGAACGCGTCATTCCGATTGCCGATTTTCACCGGCTCCCCGGTGATACGCCCCATATCGACAATACCCTCCAGCCCGACGAACTTATAACGGCCATCGACCTGCCCGCCAAAGGCTTCCCCGACAACTTCATGTACCTGAAACTCCGCGACCGGGCTTCTTATGCCTTTGCGCTGGTATCGGTAGCGGTTGGGTTGGAACTGGACCGGAACGCTGGCCGGGGCGACACCATCACAACGGCCCGGATTGCCCTCGGTGGGGTAGCCCACAAACCCTGGCGTAAACCCGAAGCCGAAGCCATGCTGGTTGGAAAACCTGCTACCAACGAGAACTTCCGGGCTGCCGCCGAAGTATTGCTGGCGGGCGCTCAGGGGTATGGGCACAATACCTTTAAAATCGAGCTGGCTAAACGCGCCATTGTGCGGGCATTAGGCCAGGCTGCTAAACTCGAACCAACCGCATGAATACGTCAGCAATAAGCAACTCAACAGCCGTGACCCCGTCAATCGGCCAACCCATCAGCCGTGTTGATGGGATAGAGAAAGTAACGGGCGTAGCCAAATACGCTGCCGAGTTCTTCTCGCCGGATTTGGCCTATGGCTATGTCATCTCTAGTGCCATCGCCAAAGGAAAAATCAAGCAAATCGACGCGGGTGATGCGCTGAGCCTGCCGGGCGTTTTACAGGTTTTTACCTATGAAAACCGGCCTAAAACCGCGTGGTTCGACATCAGCTACAAAGACCAGGACACGCCACCGGGCTCGCCTTTTCGACCACTGCACAATGAGAAAATCAACTACAGTGGGCAGCCCATTGCCTTAGTGGTGGCCGAAACGTTTGAACTGGCCCGCTATGCTGCGTCGCTGGTCAGGATTGACTACAAAGAAGATACCCACGAAACCGACCTGGAAGCGAATCTGCACGAGGCCCGCAAACCCAAACATGGCGTGGCCGACCTGCTGAAACCACCACCACCCAAACCGCGCGGTGACTTCGAGACGGCGTTTGCCGAGGCCCCGGCAACCATGAACGGGCGGTATGTACACGCAGCCGAACACCACAACCCGATGGAAATGTTTGCCACGACGGTCGTGTACGAAGCCGGTAAAAGCGGAAAACAGGCTGATGAGAAACTAATCATTTACGACAAAACGCAGGGCGTTACGAACAGCATTCTCTACGTCTCGCAGGTGTTCAATATTCCCTTCAAAAACATACAGGTGCTCTCGCCCTATCTCGGTGGCGGTTTCGGGTCGGGTTTGCGCCCACAATATCAGTTATTTCTGGCCGTGATGGCGGCCCGCGAACTGAAGCGGTCGGTAAGGGTGTCGCTCACGCGTCAGCAGATGTTTACCTTCGGCCACCGTCCGGCAACGGTGCAGAATGTAGCCCTGGGTGCGCTGGCCGACGGAACCATGACCGCACTCTATCATGACGCCGTGGGCGAAACCTCGCAGTTTGAAGATTATACGGAGGTGGTCGTTAACTGGGGCGGAATGATGTACCCGGTCGAGAACGTGAAACTGGATTATAAATTGGTGCCGTTAGACGTGTACACTCCGCTCGACATGCGTGCGCCGGGGGGCGTAACGGGGATGCACGCTCTGGAGGTAGCCCTGGATGAACTGGCGTATGAACTCAAAATGGACCCGCTCCAGTTACGCCTGAAAAACTACACGGAGGAGGACTACAGCGAGAAAAAACGACCGTATTCCAGTAAGGAACTCCGGGAGTGTTTTCGGCAGGGAGCCGAGCGATTTGGCTGGAGCAGCCGCAGCCATGAACCGCTTTCGATGCAGAAAGACCACAACCTGATTGGCTGGGGCATGGCCACCGGCATTTGGGATGCTCATTATATGCCTGCCCGCGCCGAAGCGGTGCTGATGGTGAACGGAAAACTGCGGGTGAGCAGCGCCACCGCCGATATTGGCACCGGTACGTACACCATTATGACCCAGATTGCCGCCGACACGCTGGGGTTGCCTATGAGCGACGTGCTGTTTAAATTAGGTGATACCGACTTCCCCATTGCGCCTATTTCGGGCGGCTCCTGGACAGCCGCAACCATTGGGTCGGCGGTGCAGGCTGCCTGTCAGGAAGTTGGCAGGACATTGCTCAAACTGGCTAAAAAAATGCCTGGTTCACCCTTTAAAGGCGCGAAATGGAAAGATATTGAATTTGCCGACAAACACCTGCGACTCAAAAGCGACCCATCAATGGCCGTTTCGCTACAGACGCTCGTTGACCAAAACGGTGGCAAAGCCATTCGGAAAACAACGGGCACCCTGCCAAACCCGCTAAAACTGATGAAGTACACCCGGTGTGTCCATTCAGCCGTGTTCGTGGAGGTTATGGTGGATGAAGAACTTGGCACGGTGAAAGTAACGCGGGTGGTGACGGCCGTGGCGGGTGGTCGCATCCTGAATCCGAAAACAGCCCGGAGTCAGATTCTGGGCGGCATGGTATGGGGCATCAGCAAAGCCCTGCACGAAGAAAGCGCCTTAGACCATACTTTCGGGCGGTTTATGAACCACAACTTAGCCGAATATCACGTATCCGTCAACGCCGACATCCACGACCTCGACGTTATTTTCGTGGAGGAACACGACGACATCGTGAATCCGCTGGGCGTGAAAGGGGTAGGTGAAATCGGTATTGTAGGAATGCCAGCCGCCATTGCCAACGCCGTCTTCCACGCAACGGGCAAGCGCGTGCGGGATTTGCCCATTACGCTGGATAAGTTGTTATAGGTATTTTTTTTGACAGGATTACAGCCGGGCCGCTTGTCTTTCGTTTTGTTGATGATACTCACGCTGCTCTGAAAGTCGACCCGAACGCCATCCTGACCAAATCGGCGGGTTACGGTGTCATAGTGGGCCGTTTCGATAAATCGCCACAGCATCACAACCGTATTGGGGTCCTGCCAACTACTGCTGCGGCCACCTTCCGGGTGTCGCCACCCCGGCACAACCGTTGGGGTAAGGGTAAGCGGAGACACTGGAAAGGTTGTTGTTCTGTTCCGCAGTTGACCTGGCAGATGAGTAAAAAATGGCAAATAGCTTGTAAGTCACTAATTTATTCTGTTGATTCCCACACAACCAGAATCAACCTTCCTTATGTATCCGCAACGGATGAAACACCTGCTACTTCGTTTACTTATTCTTACGCTCCCTGTTTCATCTGCCAACGCACAGTCGTTCAAACCGAAGCAACTGCGCGAAGCCACTATCGACCAACTGCACACCGCCATGCAGACTGGCAAACTGACAGCGGTTCAGTTGGTGCAGCTTTACCTCGACCGGATTGAGGCCTACGATAAACAGGGTCCCTACCTCAACGCCATCATTCTCGTGAACCCGAAGGCGCTCACCGAAGCCCGTCGGCTCGATTCGCTGTATAAAGCGACGGGTAAGCTGGTTGGGCCGCTGCACGGCATTCCGGTCATCGTGAAAGACAATTACGACACCTACGATATGCCAACGACTAATGGGACGCTGGCCATGAAGAATTCCATCCCGCCCGACGACGCATTTGTGGTGCGGAAAATCCGGGAAGCCGGGGCCATCATCATTGTCAAGTCGAATCTGGCGGAGTTTGCCTGGTCGGGGCACTTTTCGGTCAGTTCCATCCTGCCGGGCTATTCCCGAAATCCCTACGATACGAAGCGCACAACGGCGGGTTCGAGTGGGGGAACGGCGGCTGCCGTCGCGGCCGACTTCGGAACCATTGGGCTGGGCACCGATACGGGCAGTTCCATTCGGGGGCCTGCATCGCACCAGAGTTTAGTAGGATTTCGGCCAACGCTGGGCCTCGTCAGCCGCGACGGCATTGCGCCCTTAGCCATGACAAACGATACGGGTGGGCCAATCTGCCGGACGGTGGCCGATGCTGTGCGGGTGCTCGACGTAATGGCGGGCTACGATAAGGCCGACTCGGTGACCCATCGAAGTGTCGGGAAAATTCCGGCGACATACCGGCAATTTCTGGATAAGAATGGGTTGAAAGGGGCACGAATTGGTGTGTTTCGTCAGTTATGTATGCCCAAAAACTCTGACCCGCAAGTTTATGCCTTGTTCAATAAAGCACTGGACGAACTGCGGGCAGCCGGAGCCATCGTGGTTGATTCGGTTCGGGTAGCGGAATTGGATACCATCAACAAGTCTTACGATACCATTCCGCAACTGAAGCGCGACTTCAACCTGTATCTAACCAGCTTGGGGCCGAATGCACCCCACAAAACCCTGGCCTCCATCATCAAATCGAAGCAGTATCACCCGTTTCTCGAAAAAACCTTACTCGACGCGCAGGCCGATACGCTGGCCCCCGAAGCCCACAAAGGCTGGGCTAAGAACATGGGGCTGCGCGAACGACTCCGGCAACTACTGCTCCGGGCAATGGATTCGACCGGGGTTGATGCGCTGGTCTATCCGTCGTTTAGTTACCCGCCCCGGCTCATCGGCGATTTGAACACGCCGTCGGGAACGAATAATAACGCCCTCGCGCCCCCGACGGGCTTCCCGGCTTTTACCGTTCCGATGGGCTTCACCTACACCAGCTTACCCGCTGGTTTGCAGTTCTTCGGGCGGCCCTTCAGCGAGCCTGTGCTCGTTCGGTTGTGTTATGCCTACGAGCAGGCAACCCTCCACCGACGACCACCGGAAAGTACGCCAGTTCTGCCAAAGCGGAAACGAAGAATCGCCCGAATGTAATTGCACAACTTAATCATGAAATCACGTTTAGTTTGGTTCTGGCTGGCAGTCATGCTCATTTCCGGTTGCTCACTGGCGCAGTCAACGTCTTCCGGGTCATCGGATATCGCTAAGATACGTGCCCTGCGAGCGCAGTCGAACCGGGCGATTCAGGCCCGTGACCTCGTCGCTTTTGGGCAAACGATGCTGCCCGATATTGACGTGACGCGGGGCAGTGGCCCGCACCTGTCGGGGCGCGATTCGGTGCTGGCGTCGGTAGCAGTACAGTTCAGGGATGCTAATTTTCTGGGGTATGTTCGCGAAACCGATAGCATACGGGTCAGTACGTCCGGTCCTCTGGCGGCTGAGCAGGGTCACTGGACGGGCCGTTTCCAGCGCCCCGACGGCATTCAAACCCTGACGGGCGTTTATCTGGCCATGTGGCGCAAGACCGACGTGGGCTGGAGAATCCGCTCCGAACTTTTTGTAAACTTAGCCTGCACCGGAAGCGCAGCCTGTGGGAAATGATTGACTAATTTTTCAACAAAAACTCATTTCTACCCATGAACTGGTAAGTTCAGATTAAGCACTAAATTCGCATGTCTGGACCTTCCTTTTGTCCGTTTCCCTACGTTGAATGCAAAACATATCTGTACGAACAGACCAATTTTTAGTCGGTGGTGGTGAAATGGGTGCCCGGATTCGGACTTTCGACTGGTCAAAAACGGCTGTTGGTCCCATCGAAACGTGGCCGCAAAGTCTCCGCACAGCCATCAACATTCTGCTTCACTCAGGCCAGCCTATGTTTGTCTGGTGGGGGCCGGAACTGACCCATTTCCATAACGATGCGTATTCACCCCTGCTGGGCAGTCGCTATGCCACCGTTATCGGCAAAGGGGGAGCGCAACTCTGGCCGGAAATCTGGGATCAGCTAATCCCCATAGTACATACTGTTTTTCAAGGCGAGCAGGTACATGATAAAAACCGGATGCTGTACCAAAACCTGCTGGACTTTGCCGAAGAAAAATGGGCCAGCGTATCATACAGCCCCATTAGTACTGAAACTGGAACGGTTGGCGGGTTATTCTGCACCTGTCACGACGAAACGAATAGTATACTTGATGTGCTTCAGCAACGGCGTTTACAGGCATTTGCCGAGTTGACGGGCGGCACGCCATTGGCCGATGAACCCGTTGACATGAAGAGTCCGTTGGCCTTGGAACCGGTAAACCCATCAGGTCAGTATCAGGCCAACGAACAGTTTCGTCGCCTGCTTGAACAGGCCCCCGTTGCCATTTGCATCTTATACGGACCCAACCACATCGTTGACTTTGCCAACGAACGCATGTGCCAGATATGGAACCGGACAACTGCCGAAATTGTGGGCAAACCCATGTTCGACGTTCTGCTCGAAGCCCGTAATGCCGGTTTTGAGGAGATACTGGCAAGCGTGTTGACAACGGGCGAAACGTTCGTCTATAGCGAGATGCCCGCAACCCTTATCCGCAACGGCACGCTGGAGACCGTCTATGTGAGTGCGTCCTACCAGCCCATGCGTGAGGCCGACGGCGCCATAAACAGCGTGATGGCTGTGGTGACGGAGGTGACCGAATCGGTGCTGGCCCGCAGGAAGATTGAAGAAAGTGAAGCCCGGTTTCGCCAGTTAGCCGACTCCATGCCGCAAATCGTCTGGACTGCCCGGCCCGACGGTTTCTTAGACTATTTCAACCAGCGATGGTACGAGTATGCCGGTGAAGACCGGGGATACGGCGACGCGGGCTGGGCGTATATGCTTCACCCCGACGACCTTCAGCGGTGTTTCGACACCTGGGCCTACAGCCTGCGTACCGGCGAATTTTACCAGATTGAGTTTCGCTTGGACGACCCCCGTAATCCGGGCGTGTACCGCTGGTTTCTGACGCGGGCTACGGCCATTCGGGATGGTAATGGCCTTATTACAAAGTGGTTTGGCACCTGCACGGACATTAACGAACAGAAACGATTGGCTGAATTACTGGAAACCCGTGTGGCCGAACGAACGCAGGAATTAAGCCGGGCCAACCACAATCTTGAACGCTCAAATACCGACCTCCAGCGGTCTAACGACAATTTACAGCGGTTTGCTTATGTAGCCAGCCATGATCTTCAGGAGCCGCTGCGGAAAATACAATCTTTCGGCGATCTGCTCAAAAATCAGTTTGCCGATCAGTTAGGCGAGGGCATCGGCCATTTGGAGCGAATGCAGATAGCCGCCAGCCGGATGTCGGGTTTGATTAAAGATCTGCTGGCCTACTCCCGCATTACAACGCAACGAGAGTCGTTTGTGGCTGTGTCGCTGGATAAGGTCATGCAGGGCGTACTGACCGATTTAGACCTGGTTCTGCAGGAGTCGGGCGCGGAGGTCGAGATTGCCTCGTTGCCGGTAGTGCGTGGAGAATCGTCGCAATTAGGCCAGCTTTTTCAAAACCTACTGTCTAACGCCATCAAATTTCGGCAAGCTGACCGACCCCTGCACATTCGGATTGGGTGCCAGAAGATACCGGCCACCCAACTGCCCGATGCCGTAAAACCGACCAGCAGGCACGACGCTTTCTACCAGATTTCGGTAGCTGATACCGGCATTGGTTTCGATGAAAAGTATTTGGACCGCATTTTTGAAGTGTTTCAGCGGCTGCATGGCCGGAGTCAGTATGCCGGTACGGGAATTGGACTGGCTATTGTGCAAAAGGTAGTCGAAAATCATGGAGGAGCTATTACGGCCAACAGCCAGCCGGGCCAGGGCGCTACATTCTGGGTATATCTGCCGGCGCTGTAGATAGAAACAGGTAAAACAGAATTATGTATTGCAGTTATTAATTGTTTCGGTATATTGTGCATTATATGTGCAAATCGACCACCGTAAACGTTAGTAATTATGACTAAGATCGAAATTGACCTCGATGCACTGTCGCGGTACAACCTCACCCCGAATCAATACATTTTTTTATTTTTAACCCACACCCGGCAGTACGCGGCCATGTATAAATTCGGCCAGGAAGGCCCCAGCTTCTCGGCCGAAGAAATCAGTAACTTAGTTGACCGGGGATTGATTCTCAACCTTAACAAGGCCGGTTATTACTACATGGACTTCTTCATCCTGACGGACGAACTGGGCCGGGACCTCTTCGATCAGGACCGCGAAAAGGCCGCCCTGGAGTTCTGGAATGCCTACCCAATCTTCCTGCGCGATTCCCGAACGGGGGAGACCTTCTCCCTGCTGACCACTGATAAACAGCAGTTTTTAAAAGACTATTACGTCCGCATCGGTCACTCCGAACCAAAGCACCGCCGGGTCATGGAAGGCCTCGACTACGCCATCGACAAAGGACTCATCGACCTGACCATCCGTCAATGGCTCGACTCCGAGCAATGGAAACTACTGCTGGAACTCAAGGCGTTAGACGAGGTAGCGAAACTCGTTTAGTTATCCGCCTGAGGGGGCAGGTTTTCTAAATCGAGCAGGTCCTGGGGTTCAACATTGCGTAGCTTATTACGCTCAATCGGTGTTGACGATTTAAGTACTTGTCGGCCATTGCCTAACGGTGGGTTTTTGGGGTTTGCGTAGTAGATAGCTTTGGCCCGCCGAATCAGTTTAAGCGCAGCCGCCAGGCGTTCCTGTGGCGTTTTGGCCCACCAGTATGAACGGTTCGGCGCTCCGATTGTCGTACACATGAATCTCGTCGGGATTGCTGGATTTGCGGACAGGAGGCATGGCAATAGAGATTAGCGCAGA
>NZ_BAAGTT010000004.1:0-23201 GCF_054781775.1 Spirosoma areae
TCATCAGCGTCGGTTAAGGGTGGATTATGAACGTTCGGTAAAGGTCTCCGAAGCGATGATCCAACTGGCAATGATTCGTATTATGATTCGACGTTTTTAATTTTTAGACAGCCTCTTAGACATTGTAAACATTTCCCCAAGAGGGGCAGCAGCCCTATTGCGTCTTGCAGTTCAAAAGTTATGCATTCATTTAGGAGAGAAGGGCAAGAATATTAATGATGATATTCAAAGCTTAGTAAAGAACAGAGGATTACCAGAAACGATGCAGCAAGCTCTTGACAGTGTACGAGTTATTGGAAATAACGCCGTTCACCCAGGAACAATTGACCTGAACGATAAAGCCGAAATTGCTCATGCTTTATTTGGCTTCGTTAATATCATTTGTGAAGTTCTTATCAGCCAGCCTAAAAAAATAAAAGAATATTATGAGAATAACATTCCTGAGGCCCTTAGGAATGCAATTGCAAAACGAGATAGTTAAAATTCTTGGCGTTACTAAGCCTGTCTCAGCATAATCATGCCGATAAGGTGTACGTAGTGTTAAGTCAGCCATAATCCAATTTGGTTTCATCGGCTTGTGTGTTGTGCGCGTTCCGCGTAGGGCAGTCACCGCTGACAAGATGCTCGCCGGTTGGGAGACTTTTCAGCCCAACCGAACAGGGGTGTAAAGGTCGAAGGTCTTCGCCCAAAGTGAACTAACTCGCTCACCATCAGCCCCTGTGGGTGTTGGGTGAAGTGTTCATCATGTGTGGCGTGGTCGGGTCCCCTGCGACAAGGCGAACGTCCCGACAGGAAGCTTAAAAGTGAGTTAGGCAGCTCACCTGTGACAGGGTAGCCGCTCCGAAAGGCAACTTTTGAGAGACTCGGCGGGTCATGTCCGACAGAGCAATCTTGCCGACAAGTCAGGCTTTGCCAGGCTCGGTTTCAACGGATGGTGTGCGTTATTAAGCTTCGCGCTTGGGCCTAAAAGTTTGGACTGTGCGTTGTTGTCCGCTCCGCGTGGGCGGCCCCCCGGTGACAGGAAGCACGTCCCGGAGGACAGCGGGCAGCCCAACTCAAACAGGGGTGTAAAGGTTCAAGTACAGCCGTTCAGTGAAGTAACTCACTCACCATCAACACCTGTGGGTGTTGGGTGGACCGAACAAGTAGTGAAAAAAGTACGTGAAAATCAGCGTCTCGGCGACAGGCGGCACGTCCCGTGACAGGGCGGTTTTGGCTTGTTGGGTGGCTCCCGTTGACAAGCCAACCGCCCCGTAATTTGGGCTTGGACAGGCAGGGCCGGGTTGCGGCCGACATGAGAAACGCCCCGGTTGGGCTAGCTCGACAGAACCGAATTTGCTACGTTGTTGCGCTTCGCCCATCGGCGTAAAGGCTTGGACTGTGCGTTGTCGTCCGCTCCGCGTGGGCAGGTCACTGCTGACAAGATGCTCGCCGGTTGGGACAGTTTGCAGCCCAACCAAGAAAGGGTGTAAAGGTCGAAAGTGCGTTTGTTTTAGTGAGCTAACTCGCATACCATCAGCCCTTTCGGGCGTTGGGTGCATAGCACAAGTATAAAAAAAGCGTGTATTCGGTCGCTCCGGCGACAGGTCGCACGTCCCGACAGGTGGGCTTTTGGGTCTCCATCTCCGGGTCGCTTGCGACAACGTGAACGCCCCGGTTGGGCCAGTTGAAACGTGAGTTTTCTGCCTTTTGGCCGACAAGCCAAACGCCTGAGTTGGCGGTCTTTGACAGGCGGGGCCGGGTTGCGGACGACACAGGCAACGCCCCGGTTCTTGCGGCCTGACAGAAGCGGATTGGTGCGTTGTTGAGCTTCGCCCGATGGCGTAAAAAAATCGGACTGTACGTTGTGTTCGCTCCGCGTGGGCGGGCTTCCGCTGACAAGATGCACGTCCCGCAGGAGACTTTGCAGCCCAACCAGGAAAGGGTGTAAAGGTGGCAAGTACATTTGTTTTAGTGAGCTGACTCGGACACCATCAGCCCTTTCGGGCGTTGGGTGAAATGTCCATCATGTGTGTCATGGGCGGGCTACTTGCGACAAGGCGCACGTCCCGACAAGCAGGTTTTGGCTTGTTGGGCGTGTCTCGTCTGACAACGTGAACGCCCCGACAGGCCGCGTTTCAGTTCGTCTGGCAGCGTCCTTGCGACAGGGTAGCCGCCCCGACAGGCAGGCTTTGACAAGGCTCGGTGGACAGCCATCGGCTCAAGAGCAGGCTCGGTTTAATCGGCTTGTGCCTTGTGCGCGCTCCGCGTGGGTGGGTCACCGCTGACAAGATGCTCGCCGGTTGGGACGCTTGGCAGCCCAACCGAGAAAGGGTGTAAAGGTTGCAAGCGTCTCGCGTTCAGGCAAGCAACTCGCTCACCATCAGTCCTTTCGGGCGTTGGGTGATGGTCCAAAATGTGCTTGCGTGGCAGCGTCCCGGCGACAGGCAGCGCGGCTCATTGGTCAGGTTTTTGGCTTCCATTTCCGGGTTTCGGCTGACACAGCGAACGCCCCGGTTGGGCAAGTTTGGGTTTGCCAGTCCAGCGTCTCGGCGACAAGGCGCATGTCCCGACAGGCAGGCTAAAGTGAGTTGAGCGGGTTCCCTGTGACACAGGAAACGCCCCGGCTGGGCAACTCCGACAGTATTCGGGCAGTTCCCGCCGACAGGCAGTGCGGCTCGACAGGTAGGTTTTAGCTTGTTTGCCATCTTCCCACCGACAGGCTAACCGCCCCGCACAGCAGTTCGGCAAAAAACCTGTTAGTGCATGAGCCAGAAAACTTTTAACTTTGTCAGGATAGCAAGAACGACAAAGAAATGCCTACTCATAAAACTAAGAAGTCCATTCCCCCTTTAGTGATACGCGGACGTAATGCGACAGGTAAAATCATTGAGGGTTCTATTCCTGCCGGTGAGTTGCCGACAGAAGAACCAGTCTTGGCTATTCAGAGAATATTAGCTAAACACAAAGACATCAAGCCTACGCCTATTCTCCCTGAATGACCGTCCCCTCGCTAACTTCGTTCGTGCTGGTGGATACGGGCGTGATGAGTCGTTTGTTTCTGAAAAAGCCGCAAATTGTCAAGGCATACCATGAACTGGTAGTCATGGCTGTACCTGTCATTTCAGCCAGCGTTTATATTGAGTTGATGCGGTGGCTGGTCAATATTCGAGGCCGTACGATTGACCCGATTACAAAAAGTGAGTTTGATGCTATCCGAAAGCAGTTAGATAAATATGTGCAGTTAAATCATGGCGACTGCATTGAGCTGGCTGTAGAAACCTGTCGGCTTTACCCAGACACTGGCCTGGGCGACTGTTTTACGATTGGGGTTGGTCTGTTTTTTGACGTACCTATTTTTACGCTCAACCAGAAACATTTTGAACGAGTACCGGGGGTTCGGCTTTATCGGCCTGATAACTACGAACTTTTGGAAACAAATTAATGGGTACGTTATCGGGCGACAGGCAGCACGTCCCAAATTCAAGGCTCGACAGCTCAACCGGCCATGTGTGTAAAGGCTCCCTACGGTCGCCATCACCACATGGGGTCGTTGGGTGGATAGAACAGGTATAAAAAAGCGTGTTTGTCGGGTCCCCTGCGACAAGGCGCACGTCTCTAATAGGCATGGCTTTTAGCTCGTTGGGCGGGTCACCTCTGACAAGGGAGCCGCCCCGACAAGTGGGCTTTAGAAAAAGCTCGGCGGGTGGTCTGCGACAGGCCAATCGCCCCGACAAGTCAGCCTTGGCAAGGCTCGGTACAAAGGCTTGAATTGGTGCGTTGTTGAGCTTTGCCCAGTGGTAAAAAAATTCGGGAAGTTGCGTTGTTGTTCGCTTGGCGTGGGGTAGCTTCCCTGCGACAGGATGCACGTCCCGCAGGAAGCATTGCAGCCCAACATCCACTGTGTTCGCGGGCGAACGAACCCAGAAGAACGCCTGAGAACAGAGAGCCCACCTTTGGCCTTATATTTACTAAGCTATCAGTAGCCCCTTGTGGGAAGATCGGCTCGTTTGTTGGTGCTTATCAACCCGTCCAACTTCCCGATTTGGCTATTGGTATGGACTGGCTCACCAGTTTATGCCTTGAGAACCCAACTGGCAGAGGGGCTACGGCCCTTACTCCGTACATCCTGATTATTGTCTTTCTAAAATAGCCCGCTGATAGCCTTTTATGTCAACTGCTTACTCCCTTCTAAGCATGAAAAAGCAGGATAACTAGCTGGCTATGCCCGTCGTCCACCAGCAGGTGGCGGGCATCGACATCGGCTCTCAATTCCACGTAGTGGCCGTGGGCGACGACCCGAAGCAATACGTTCAACAGTTCGGGGTCTCCACCAAAGAACTGTTTCGATTAGCTCAGTGGCTGATCGACCACCAGGTCAACCATGTGGCTTTGGAAGCTACGGGCGGCTACGAGCGAGCCTTGGTTAACGTGCTCCAAGAGACTGGATTTGACCTACTGGTAACCTCGGCAGCGAATACAAAAAACTACCGGCGGTTCAAATCCGACACGTCGGATGCCATCCACATCCGTACCTTGCACAGCCTGGGCTTGCTGCCACCGATTTTCTTGCCGGATGAGTTTTCGACGTTGATTCGGCCTTTGGTGCGGTTGCGCCGGAGTTTGCTGGAAGATGCCGCCGATTACATCCGGCGTATTCAGAAGGCTCTGCGGGCGGGTAATGTCCGGCTGGATGCGGTACTAACCGACACCAATTCGGTATCCGGATTGCGCGTCATTGCCGCTATCTGTCAGGGACAGGAAGGCCCCGTTGAACTGGCTGCACTGGTCGATAGTGGTTGCAAAAAGAAACCGGCCGAACTTAGTGAACTGCTCCGGGGCAATTGGAATGGGGCCATGCGCTTCGAAGGGAGGAGTAATTATCGGCTCTATCTCAACTTACAGGCTGAAATCGCTGAGTTAGAGAAGGAACTGGACAGGCACTTTACCGACCACACCAACGGGCTGGAACCGCCCCAAGTGGTAGCCGACCCTACGGTGGGCCGCCAGAAACTGCGCCAATCGCGCAACACCCCGCGACTACCTATCGAACAATATGCTCACAAACTGTTGGGAGTAGACCTGAGTAATATACCAGGCTTTGGCCGGGATGCCCTACTAACGTTTATGGCTGAGGTTGGGGAGTCGATCACCAAATTTCACTCAGCCAAAGCCTTCGCCAGGTGGCTGGGTTTCACTCCGAATAACAAAGCATCAGGGGGTAAGGTGTTGTCGCGTAAGACGTTGAAGAACAAGTCAACCTTGCCTAATCCGTTCCGAATGGTAGCCAATTCGCTGGGCAACATGAAGAAGCCTAACCCCATGACCGCGTTTTTTCAGCGGATTGCTTACCAGGCGGGCCGTATCAAAGCCATCACGGCAACGGCGCGGAAGTTGGCGGTGGTAGTGTACAAAATGCTGACGACGGGGGAAGCCTATGAGCCGACGAAGTTGATGTGCGATGTGGCCCAGGTGAAGCAGCAGCAAATTCGCCAGATGAAGAAGAAGTTAGTTAAGTTTGGGATAACGGGCGCAGATTTGGGACTTTTTACTAATTTGGGGGCTGCTTGATAATGAGACACTTAGAAGGCAGGCGTACATCTGACAAAGGGTGAAAAGGTCGGGGCGACCTCACCCATTTTAGCTATCTTGCTCATCCATCAGCCCTTGTGGGTGTTGGGTGAAAGTCCAAGCAAAAAAAGCGTGAATTTCATTGCTCCGGCGACAGGCCGCATGGCTCGACAGGTAGGCTCTTAGACTTCCATTTCGGGATTCCGTCTGACAGGGTGAACGCCCCGAAAATGAGTGCTTTGGTTTATAGGCCAGCGTCCGTGCGACAGGGGAAACGCCCCACAGGTTCGACAAAGTGACAAGCCTGCTATCTATTAATCGTTGTTTGAAATCACTGTAATCGGGTAATGTGGAAATTTGGTGTCGTCGGACAAAACGGTAAAACCGGTACTGGCTCCTTGAGCAATAATTATTCGGTCAAACTGGTCACGATGGTCTTTCACTAACTGAATTTCGTAGAACCGTTGAGAATGTTCGGGCGTAATAGCTAACACTTGTACCTGTAAATCACTCAATGCCTGGGCAATGAACGTTGATAGTGGCGTAGTGACTTTGATTTCTTTGGGCTTCGACTCGAATAACTGAGCAATTTCAATTAGTGAAATAGCACTGATAAACTTAGGGCTACTACCCGTCAATATTCGCGTAATGGCCTTCCCTATTTTCTCTGGTTTGTTATATGCATCAAGGAAAATATGCGTATCCAGTAAGTAACTCTTCATTACTTTAAATCATCGTCGAAAAGTGTGTCTGAGGTAAATAGTACATTTCTACCAGTACCCAGCTTTACTTTTGGTCTTCCATCTGGCTTTTTTGGAGTAGCTGATTTTGGCGTTGGTGATTTAGGTTTCGTTTTCATAGTAAAAAGTATTAGTTGCGTGAAAATACAACAAAAACCAACAAAACTTGGTGCGGTCGCTCCGCGTGGCCAGCTTTCCGGCGACAGGCAGCAGGCCACGAGGTCAACGTTTTCAGCCCAACCGAACGAGGCCGAAAAGGCTCCCTACGGTCGCCATCGGGCCGTCGTTGGCGTTGGGTGGCCCGAACAAGTATGAAAAAAGCGTGAGTACCAGCGTTCCGGCGACAGGCCGCACGTCCCGACAGGCAGGCTTTTGGGTTTCCATTTCGGGGTCGCTTGCGACAAAGTGAACGCCCCGGTTGGTGGGATTTGACAGGAGAGGCCGGGTTGCTTGCGACACCAGAAACGTTCCAGTGAGTTTTCGGCGATTTCGGGTAATTTTACCGCATGGGGAAACAAGCCAGCCAGTACGACAAGATTTTCAAAGAGAATATCGAAGCCGTCATTCCGAGTTTGATGCAGAATATTCTCGGCATTACGGCTGTTGAGTCAGAAGAATTGCCAGACGGACATTCAGCACACCAAAGAGCGCAAGCCTGATGTACTAAAGAAAATCAAGGATATGCAGGGCAAGATATTTGTTCTGCATCTTGAATTTCAGTTGGTTGATGAACCGGGGATGGTCTATCGCATGGCTGACTATCATATCATGCTGGCCCGAAAATATAAGATTCCCATTCGTCAATACGTGCTATTCCTGGGTTCTGGTATACCCAAAATGGAAACTCGATATGAAAGTGAGTTAATGCGTTATGAGTTCCCACTCATTGCCTTCACTAACCTTGACTATCACACGTTCCTCGAATCAGAACAGCCCGAAGAAGTGATTTTGGGCGTTTTAGCTGATTTCAAGGGTGAAAGTCCTGAAACAGTTCTGCATCAAATCATTCAACGGGTTGAAGAAACGACTCGGGGCGATTTAGCGTTAAAAAGATATTTCAGTCAGTTGCGCGTGTTAGCGCAGTTGCGTAACTTAGGACAAACACTCAGAGACCTCGCTATGGATAGCATCACCAAATTTGTAAGCGTTGAGAAGGATGCGGCTTACATGGTAGCTCAAGAAAAGGAGCAAATTAAGTTTGTAACTAATTTGCCGTCTAAAACCGACTTTGAATTAGAGAAGGTAGCTGATATAGCCGGTGTCTCGCTTGAGTTTGTAAGGAGCGTTCAACAAAAGCATTCTACCCAAAAGTAGTTAGGCCGGTCTCCAGTGACAGGTTGCGGGCCGCGAGTTCAACATTTTCAGCCCAACCGGCCATGTGTGTAAAGGCTCCCTACGGTCGCCATCACTACATGGAGGTGATAGTCCATAAAGTGCTTGCGGGGCGGGTTCCTTGCGACAACTTGAACGCCCCTCAAGGGCAAGTTTTTAGTTCTCATTTCCGGGTTGCGGTCGACAGAGGGAACGCCCCGACAAGGACAGTTTAGGTTTGCTGGGGCGCGTCCCGGCGACAGGGGACACGTCCCGATAGGCAAGGCTTTTGCTCGTGTGGTGGGTTGGATATGACAGTGTGAACGTTCTGAATAGCAAGTTGGGGCTTCTATTTTTAGCTTTCGTCTGACAGGGGAATGCCTTAATTGATTGAGCCTAAAAACTGGATTAGTTAGTTTCCTGTCAATAAGCCGTCTCTACTCTACGCAGCTTTGAGTAAAACATCAATAGGTATATCTAAACGGCTTGAGATTGCTTTTATTTGCCGTACAGAAAGCGAACGTTTCTCATGTAACAGTTCTGATAGGCGGCTTTTGCCACCTACCAGTTCTGCCATTTCTGCTGTTGTCACTCCGAGTTCTTCCATTTGGTATTTGATTGCTTCTATTGGATTCAAATCTCCAATTGGAAATTCCCGTTGTTCATAATCGTGTACCAAAATGCCAACTAACTCCAACATTTCCATTTCAGGAGTGCCGATTTCACAGTCAATTAGAGTCTCAATGAGCTCAATCGCTTCGTTGTATTGCTCCTCCGTTTTAATAGGCCGAGCAATGTACTTTTCTTGTGTAATAGATTCCATGTATATATTGTATTAAGTCTTAAAATCCAGCGAACTACGCGGTAAATAGCACCACTTAGGCCCTGCCCAACTCGTATATATAGCTTCTACTGCAATCTATCAACTCTTTATATTCCATTATATTGAACTTATATCTTTGATTTTATCATACTCAGCATGAGTATCAATGAAACGAACGTAGCACTGCTGTATCCCGTACTCAAACTTGACAATCAGTCGATAGTCATTGTGACGAATATTAAAAACAATGCGATTGTTGCCGACTGTATCGGCTCCTGGAAAGTTATCTTTAATTTCATTCGGGTTTGACCAATGCCGACTTGTTATTTTTTTGTACCATAATTGTAAGCCTACCTTTGCATTCGGTTCTCTCCCCCAAAAATCCCTTAAAGTTTTAATCTTAATTACGCGCATAAACTTCTGCTTCATATTATCAATATTTATGTGAAGTGGGCGCACCTTCATTGGCGAGTTACCATATTGGGAACAAAAATATGATTTACAATAGTTCCCAACAAGGGAAAATAGCTTAGCATTTCTTTGATTTAGTCGTTTTTGGTATCTTCACCCATTTAATTTACAAGCTATAAATTAAAATTGCAAAAGTTCGCTCCGCCAACGCAACCTTGTCCGGCGACAGGGTGCAGGCCCCGAAGTCAAGCCAGCAGCCCAACCGGCCATGTGTGTAAAGGCTCGTTCCTCGCCATCAACACATGAACTGTGTTAAAAGTCAAGCCGCCAGACGCAATATTGGCTGGTAATCGGCCTGATAATCCTCGTCGAACTTAACTACCGCAAATGCCTGACGGAGTAGTTTGTTACACACGGCTATCAAGGCAACTTTGGGCGGCTTGCCACCTGATTTGAGCCGTTGATAGAACTCCCGACAAGCGGTGTTGTAGTGAATCGCTGACCATGCAGCCATGTACAACATACCGCGCAGATGAGGGTCGCCAGTTCGACAAATGCCCTGGGTGAAGCCCGCTTTTGCCCGACTGATAAGTGAGGGGTACTACCCCGATGTACTTGGCTAAGGCTTTGGCCGAAGTGAAGTCCTGGAAGCCGTTCGTGGTCTCGATCAGGGCCCAAGCAATAGTCGAAGAAATGCCTTTAATGGAAGTGAGTCGCTTAAACTGTTGTTCAAAATCAGTTTGACAAAGCTGACTGATCTCCCCGCTTAACTGGTCAATGGCCTTGTCCAGATGGGTGAGCATGATTTGCAAACTTTGCTGGCTGGTCTGATCCTGAATGGGCAGAGGGGCAAAGGCGGCTTGTAGGTTCAATAACATCGTGCGTTGCTTCTTGTATTGGCGCAAAAGTGTTCGTTTCTGACTCATTTTGAGCAGGTTATCACTACTCATTTGAGACAAAGGAGGATTGAATACGAGGCCATATTGGGCCCGTAGAACGGCATCACGCGGGTCAGTTTTGGTAAGGCTCAATTGCATTTTGGCGAAATGATGGCCGCTCCGGCGGCCCGGTCTGTTTTGGGTTGATTACCGAGTAATCGACACGGGCCTGGGTAAAGAGATAAGCCAGTAAAACCGAGTAGGATCCAGTGGCTTCAAGGATGCAGTGGGCGTTGTTTGGCAAGCGCGTTTGAAGAGATCGAATGCCTTCGGGGTTGTTGCTGAAGTTGAGTAGCTGGCAGCCCTCTGATTGGGGCAGTGATACCGAAAGTGAGTCTTTTGAGACATCAATACCAACGTAGATTTTCATGGGTGAAAAGGGGAGAAAAAAAAGGCTGTATAAAGAAAAAAAGTCGTACTTAGAGGTTGAATTTTCGCAGGCTATCATAGCATACGCGGCTTTGACCAATTGAACTGTCCAGCTTTAGAAAATTCACCCGTGTGGGTAGGCACATGTGCTACAGGTTTGGCTTATGGAGACTCGGACTTGCTCACACGGGTAACTCTTTACGCTGCTAAAAGCAGTCTTTGGGGCGCGTTTATCGGTTCTGCTGCAAACGTACTATGGAGGTGTTGGGTGCATATCCATAAAGTGCGTGAGTGCCAGCGTCTCGGCAACAGGCAACACGTCCCAAAGGTCAGGTTTTTGCTCGTTGGTCGGGTTCTGTGTGACACAAGGAAGGACCCGGTTAGGCAGGTTTTGGTTTACGGGGCAGCGTCTTGGCGACAGTGCAATCGCCCCGCAAGTCAGGCTTTGAAAAAGTACAGCAATACAAAATGCGAAGTACATATTTTGTATTGAACGTGCGGCAATCGGCGAGTTAGCCGCAAGGCTGCCACAGACAGTAAACAACCAAAACATGTTCAAGAAATGAACAAAAGTGAAAAAGTAAAAACAAGAACTGTTGTAATTCCTGACGACTTAGAAGCTGTTAAAAAATTATGGTTTGACTATTTAGTTTGGGGTAACGACAAAATGCAAGAACTCTATGGTGTCCATCCTCATAATCCCAAAGAAGCTGTTGAACAAGACATCCAACAGATTAGTAAGTTTCAGCCACCTTATGGACAGCTAATCCTCGCTAATTATGAAGGTAAAGTATGTGGACTTGGAAGCCTAAAAAGTATTAGCTCCGAAATCGGTGAAATAAAACGGATGTTTGTTGACCCAACTAGTAGACGAATTGGGGCTGGACGAGCCATCCTTAAAGAACTTTTAGTTGAAGCAAAAAAAGTCGGTTATAAAAAAGTTCGGCTTGACAGTCCGAAGTTTATGGAAGCAGCTCACTCTTTATATAGAAGTTTTGGATTTCGTGACATTGATGCTTATCCAGAAATGGAAATCCCAGTAGAATTTAAAGACTATTTGTTATTTATGGAGTTAGATTTAACTGACGAGGATAAATAAGTCCAAAATGATAAGCCCATCAGCTAACACAAGTTTTGCATTAGATGGGCTGACGTGCAAACTTGGAACTTTGTGCTTCTATTCAAGTTGAGTGCTGATTAACAGTTTTGTGCTTCAAAAACCGCCCGAGTGCAAAGACCGAAAACGTTGGTTGTGGGTAAAAGGCTTGGAAATGCGTTGTTGTCCGCTCCGCGCGGGCAGGCTTCCGCTGACAAGACGCACGTCCCGTCGGACGGTTTTCAGCCCAACCGGCAAAGGGTGAAAAGGTCGCAAGCGACTCGCGTTCAGGTGAGTAACCCGTTGTCCATCAGCCCTTGTTGGCGTTGGGTGAACCGAACAGGTAGTGCTTGCGGGGCGGGTTCCGTGCGACACGAGAAACGCCCCGCAAGGGCAAGTTCGGGCTTCCATTTCCGGGCCTCGGCTGACAGGCCAACCGCCCGAAAGTCAACGTTTAGGTTTGCGGGGCAGCGTCTTGGCGACAGGGCAAAAGACCCGCAGGCGGGATTTTGGGTTTCCATTTTCGGGTCGCTTGCGACAAAGCGAACGCCCCGGCTGGGCCAGTTGAAACAGGAGTTTTTCACCTTTTGGCCGACAGACAGGTAGCCTGTCTCGACATGTTAGCCGGTGGACAAGGCTCGGTAGAAAAAAGTGGACCTTGTTTGCTCAGCGTTAACAAAAAACGCCCTCACTAAAAGTAAGGGCGTTTCGGAAATTAAACAAACACACCGCACGGGCGGCCCCGGAGATTACTCGTGGTAGGGTACGGCTTTAATTAGGCGTATGTCGTTCAGTTCAGGCACGTGCAAAATATTTTCAGCCGGAATAACACCCCGCCGAATCCAATTGCTGACTACGTTGGTTGATTTTAAACCGAACCGCTTGGCGTATTCGGCAGGAGTTAGCCAGTCCGTAAGCGGAAACTTGGTTCCGTTCTGTTGCAGGAAAGCAGTTGCTTCTTGAATAACCGCATCCGTTTCGGTTATCAACTCCTGAAATGTTTGTTTTTTCGTTGCTATTTTCATCGTTAAACGGGTTTATGGGGCCTTTCGGCCCCGTTTTACTTTTCCAGCTCGGCCAGAAGTTTTGTCAGTGTTATCATTTTGTCTAAAATCTCGTTCTTCTCGTCTTCGTCCATTCGTTCACTTGCGTCTCGGAGGTATTGTCGTAGGTGGGCTAATTGCATCCGAGCATTGACAATTACTCGTCTACGTTGTTCTTCATTCATAATCTCTATGTGTTTGTAATGTAAAGATAGGCTTGTTACGTTATGTAACAAACGGTCAAATATTAATTTTTGGGATTTTTTGCGTTTTTCGGTCGCCAAAAAAGTCCAACTTTGTAGGGCAAACCCCCAGCAACAGGAAGCAAGTCCATGTTCAGGGTTTGCAACCCAACCGGCGATGTGTGTAAAGGCTCCCTACGGTCACCATCAGCCCTTTGGGGCGATGAAGTACTTGTAAGTGGTCATGGTTTTTACCATTTTTACGTTGCACAAAACGAGTATGCAGACCGGCGAACGTAACCGCTCCGGCGGCCCGGTGTGATAGTAGGCCTTGAGCCTCAATTCCTATATGTTCCCTGCCCTGCTCTCAAAGGGGTCAGCGGGGTCTTCATCACGCCGATAGGCCTGCCTGCTGCCGGGCCGCCGGAGCGGTTGGGTGGTTAGCTCGACCCGCTGCCCTTTGAAAGTTCCTCTTTTTTAGCGACAAAGGCCAGCAGTAATCTTGGTTTTGTCTCAGGGACAAACCTAACAGGTGGGTGGAACATTCAAGCAGTGCTTGCGGGGCGGGTTTCGTGTGACAAATTGAACGGCCCACAAGGCGGGCTTTTTTACTCGTTAGATGGGTTGCGCTCGACAAGCCAACCGCCCCGTAGCTTGGACTTTAACAGTTTAGAAAGAAAGTGGGGTTCAAAAGGGTATATTTCGATAAGATTTCTCACATATAAAGAAGATTAGTTATGAAATATCAAAGTCGCTATCTATTGCTCATTTTGCTCTTAAGTAGCACGATTGGGTTTGCCCAGCGAAAAACGGATGAACTTGCTATTCGAGCCGTTTTGGAAGGCCATTCATTAGCCTGTTTGGATGCGGATGTTGAAAAAGCGGTGAGCTATTACGCTCGCTCTCCCTATGTGGCTACGGCTTTTAGCGAACCAGGCTATCAACGGGGTTATGACGCGGTAGCCGCTGCTTACCGAAAGGAGTTTGCTAACGGCCAGAAAAGTCCAGATAAACTTACAACAAAGGATTATCGCTACCGAATTACGGGTAATGTAGCGTTTGTAACCTACATTGAAACCTACACTAAACCAGACGGGACTATCCGCACTTCTCATAAAGCGGGCTATTTAGAGAAAGAAAATGGCCGCTGGAAGTTGATTGGTAATTTCTGGATACCTGAGAAAGCCCCTTGAAAAGTTAGTGATGGACCCTGTCATTAGAGGGGGCGATTACAACATCGAGAGTCTGCTTACCAAGATGTATGGGAAGGCTAAAGCCACTGAGTACTTCAAAATTCACACTACGGCCCACGCCGGCCCACAGGTATTTTACAAAGTAACTCAGTCGAAAGATTAACCAGACCATCAATTAGTATACTTATGTCTGCCCTGCGGGGCAGGTTCACCGGCGACAGGCACCACGTCCCGAAGGAGCGTTTTCAGCCCAACCTATCAAGGATGTAAAGGTTGCCACTACGTTTTTTTCAAGTAGCTTCCTCATCCATCAGTCCTTGAAGGAGTTGGGTGAAGCGTGAAAGCCAGTGTGTATCGTCCTGAAAAATGTTGACACCAATAACGTCCGTCAGAGGCAAGGGCAATGAACTTAGTTTCGCCACACAAAAAGGGGGCGTTTATACCCTGGTAGGCCGTTAGCCTGGTGTCTGTTAATCGTCAAACGCTCCGTCGGCGGGCCGTTTCTCAGGGTAAGCCTGCCACCCGTGCAAGTGCCACGATACCAACAGGCTATTGGGCGACCTGTTTCCTGCCAGACAACGGGTATCTACAAAAACCGTTTACGTGCTAATCGTGCCTGCGTCTGCCCGTAGCTTATATTTGTACGGTTAATTAACGGCATATAGGCTGCGTTATCTGATTTCCACGTCCGCTATGAATATTTTAAATTTTCCGATACATACGCTGAGTGCCCATAATGAGAAACGTCAACTGAACGAACTGAAAAACATAGTCAGGCATTTATCGACATCAGAAACGCCCCTGACGATACCGGAGATTGCCACCGGCGTTACGATTAGTGTACCCACCGCTACCAAACACATTCGGGACTTGCTGGAAAAACGGTGCGTGCTGGAAGAAGGCAAGAAAGAAACCGAGAATGGCCGGAAACCAGAACTGTATGCGCTGAATAAAGAAAAGTTTTATGCCGTTGGGGTAGAAATACTGTTGAAATGGATACAGGTGAGCATCGTTCGGATTGACTCAACTGTGTTGTATGAAATTTATAATGAGAGTTTTAGTCTGGACAACTCGCCGGACTGTCTGGATTATATTGTCTCCTTTGTTCAGTCGGCTATTGAGAAAACAGCCCTTCAGCCCGACCAGCTCATTGGCGTTGGCATCGGCATCGCGGGCACCGTGAACGGACATACGGGCAAATCGACGCATTACTTTAACTCGCCGGAGTTGTCGCTAAGTAAACAACTGGAAAATGCGCTTAACCTGCCGGTTATGATTGATTCGGATACGCGCGTAATCGGCATTGCCGAGCAGGTGGTGGGGGAAGCACAGGGCGCAGAAAACGTCCTGATTGTTAAAGTGAGCCGCAACCTGGGGCTGAGTATTATTCTGGATGGTAACCTGATATTTGGTGGCAAAGGATTTGCCGGTGAGTTTGGTCATCTACAAATCGGTAAGAAAGAACGGCTGTGCGTGTGCGGAAAAAAAGGGTGTTTAGAAACCGAAGTGTCGGGGTCGGCACTGCTGAAGGATTTGGAAGAAGCTTTAACGAAGGGGGAAACGTCCATTCATTTTCAACTCGCGAAACTGCCTGATTACCGGTATCACGACATTTTTAAGGCTGCCTTAGCGGGCGATTTACTTTCTATGAAACTAATCATGAATCAGGGCGACATACTCGGTCAGGCCCTGGGCAACATCGTCAACCTGCTAAACCCCGACCTGATTGTCATCGGTGGAGAATATGCCAGAGTGAATGAGTTTTTTATCGACTCCATAAAAACAGGCATCAAAAAAACGGGCCTGCTCCCTTCATTAGTCGATTGCAGGGTCGAAAGCTCCCGATTGGGGGGAAATTTAGGGGCTAAAGCCGGGGCCTATATGGTCTTCAAACGGTATGAAATGACAAGGTAGTAAGCAGCCAGCCAGTGCTGAATAGCCATGCGAAAAGAGAAAATAAAAAATTTTGTTGTTTTAATAAAAGCTTTTATTAAGTTTGTCTTACATAAAAAATACATTTAGTTTTAGTTCCCACCTATGAGGTAGCCCATCTCTTCTTTGGTGAGCGGTAGTAGTGTCTGTAATGCACAGTTTTTCACCTATTAATCTGTCAATCGTATGAATTTCAGACTCTTTACGTTCTTACTTGTCCTGCTCTCCGCACAGGCCACGCTCGCCCAGCGCACCCTGACGGGAACCGTGACCGACGCGAAATCCGGGGAGACACTCGCCGGAGCCAGTATTCTGGTTGCTGGTACGACCATCGGGGCCAGCACGGCGGGCGATGGTGTTTTCAAAATCAGCGCACCCGACAACGCATCGACGCTGGTGATTTCGTATATCGGGTACGTTAGCCAGAAAGTAGCTATTTCGGGCACGACCCCCCTAACGATTCGGTTGCAGCCGGATGCGACTTCGCTGGGCGAGGTAGTGGTGACGGCGTTGGGTATCGAGGGCCGGAAAACGCAGCTATCCTATGCCACGCAGCGGTTAGCGGCCAAGGAACTCAACCAATCGCGCAACGGCGACCTTGCCCAGCAGCTATCGGGGCAGGTGCCGGGCCTGTCCATTGGTACCAACAGCAGTTCGGGGGTGTCGTCGTCGCGTATTGTGCTGCGGGGTGAATCGTCGCTCAATATCATTAAGAATCAGCCACTTGTGGTGCTGGATGGGGTCGTTATCTCCAACAACCTCGACGCCACCGGGCAGGACGATATGCCGGTCGATTACGGCAATGGCCTGACCGACATCAACCCCGACGATATTCTGGACGTGTCGGTGCTGAAAGGCCCCAAAGCGGCCGCGCTGTATGGTACGCGGGCCGCCAATGGTGCTTTAGTCATTCGGACCAAATCGGGTCAGGAGAAAGAAGGCATCGGGGTATCTTTCAGTACAGGCCTTGCGGTCGAGGAGGTTAGCCGCTTCTGGGATGTTCAGAAAACGTATGGCGGGGGCTTCGACAACGTCTACCGGTCCGACTGGGGCGGTAACTACGGCGCGAAGGCTGAGGGTCAGCCGGTTGTACAGAACACCTATTTGCTGCCAAAGCCGGATGCCACGCCTTTTCTGTTCAGAATGGACCGGGAGGGTTTCTTCACCCAGGGACTGAGCACGAACAACAACCTGGCTATTTCGACCTCAAACGACCGGATGTATGCGCGGGTGTCGCTGTCGTACTTAGATAAATCGGGCTTTGTGCCGAACACCGATTACAGCAAAACCAACATTGGCCTGCGGTTGGGCGCGTCGCTCACCGAAAAACTGAGCGTCGATGTATCGGCGAATTATTCAAAGAGCGGGTCGAAAAACCTGCCCGTACTCGGTGCCGGTGGGCAGGGAATCATCAACAGCATGATTTGGAGCATGGGCAATTTCGATTTCAACGATTACCGCAACTATTGGGCACCCGGTCAGGAGGGTATTCAGCAGAATTATTTCCTGTCGTGGGCCAACAATCCCTATTTAATTGCCTACGAAAACCTCAACGGATTTAACCGCAACCGGGTGTTCGGCAACATAAAGGCGACCTATAAATTAGACGAGCATTTTTCCTTCTTCGCCCGGATTGGCACCGATTCGTATGACGACCGCCGACGTTCCCGGCGGCCGTCGGGTCAGAACGGCTTTGCCCTCGGCATGTATCGGGAGCAGGACATTCGCTTTGCGGAAACCAACGCCGATTTCCTGCTGTCCTACCTCGGCAAAATCACCGACAAGATTGGCGTGAAAGTCGATGCCGGGGCCAACCGGATGGACCAAACGTTTTCGAACGGAATCGCGCAAACCAACGCGCTGGGAATCAGGGGGGTGTATAACCTCGGTAATGCTGCCGACCGGCCTGTGCTGCGGCAAACCGACGCGGCCAAACGCATCAACAGCGTGTATGGCTCCGCCCGCTTCGACTACCAGAACAAACTGTATGTCGACGTAACGGGCCGCAACGACTGGTCCTCTACCTTACCCCTCGACAACAATTCGTTCTTCTATCCGTCGGTGGGGGTAAGCGCGGTTGTGTCCGAACTAATCGCCTTACCGAAAGCCGTTTCATTCGCGCAGGTCCGCACAAGCTGGGCCGCTACCGGCAACGATACCGACCCCTTGCTGACGCAGCGCGTGTTTGCGTTCGGCACCCTGCCCAGTTCCGTTCTCAACACGCCCTTGCTGACCAATCCGGGTTTGCGGCCCGAACGCACGGCGGCTTTCGAGATTGGCACTGAATTGCGGTTCCTGTCGGACCGAATCGGGGTTGAAGTGAATTATTACAACAACATCACCACCGACCAGATTCTGCAAACACCGGTCAGTCAGGCATCGGGGGCGACGAGCAGTTTAATCAATGCGGGGAAAATTCGGAATTCGGGCGTCGAGCTGTTGTTAAAAGCGAAGCCGGTTGTGGCCAAAGATTTCGTCTGGGATGTGAGCCTTAACTGGTCGCGCAACCGGGGCACCGTCGAAGAATTAGCGCCCGGCATCAACGCCTATGTGATTGCTCAGGGGCCTTCGGGCGGTACCGTCGAGGCCCGCGTTGGCGGCCGGATGGGCGACATCTACGGACGGGGTTTTGCCCGCTCACCCCAGGGCGACATTATTTACGACAGGGTAACGGTTAATAATCAGGTCATTGTCCGTCCGCGCGTTGGTTCGGGCATCATCAACGTGGGCAACTACAACCCCGACTGGACAGCCGGGCTAATCAACAGTTTCACATACCGAAACATTAACCTGCGGGTATTTTTCGACTACCGGAAAGGCGGGTCGATTTACACCCAAACGGGCGCGTTGATTTACCGGTCGGGTATCATCGCCGAAACCCTGCCCGGTCGCGAATCGCCCCTGACCCCCGCCGGTGTGTTGCAGAACGCCGATGGCTCGTTTAGTCCTAATACAATCAACACCACCGGTCAGGATTTCTACCGCGCTTATTACGCCGTCGAAAACGTGGAAGCCAACACCTACGAAGCCACATTCCTGAAACTGCGGGAAGCCTCGGTTGGGGTTAACCTGAAAGCATATCTGAAAAAACTGCCGATTGCCAGTGCCAACCTGTCGGTGTTTGGGCGCAACCTGTTCACCCACACCAAAGACCGCGCACTCCGGCACTTCAACCCCGAATCGTATGCGTTCAACAGTGGCGCGTTGGTGCCGGGTTTCGAGGCCGGTCAACTGCCCAGCACCCGCACGTATGGTTTTAATTTATCCGTTGGCTTCTAACCTGGACACCCATGAAAAAGACTTCACTTTATTCGCTCTTTCTGTTGGTCGGGCTGACCGTTGGCTGCACCAATAACTTCGAGGAGATTAACAAAAACACCAACGCGCCCACCGAAACCAACGTCGGTTCGCTGTTGCCGAGTGTTATTTTTGAACCCATCAACCCGCACATGCTGCTGCAAACCTGGCTAACCGACCAGGTGATGCAGTACGTGGTGCGCCGGAACGATAACCAGTTGGACGCCTACGATTTCTCGACGGGGCAGCCCTACTTCGGGGGCGTTTGGCGGGCTAACTATGCGGCCATTCGGAACGCCAACGACATGATGGCGACTGCCGAAACGCTGAAACTCCCCGCCTACGTAGCTGCCGGGCTGATTATGAATGCCTACCACATGGCCACCATCAGCGAACTCTGGATTGACGCGCCTTTCACCGATGCCGGTAAAGGCGGGGGCAATGTGGCACCTGCCTACAGCAGTCAGCAGGCGATTTATACGGCGGTGCTGAACGACCTGGACCGGGCTAATACCCTGTTGGACAACACCGCGAAGTTTACGCTGGGGGGCGACGTGCTGTTCAAAGGCGACGTGACGAAGTGGAAAAAATTAGCGAATTCACTGCGGCTGCGGTATCTGCTGCGCCTGTCGAACCGGGCCGAAATCAATGCGGGGCAGGAAATCAAAAAGATGGTGGACAACCCGGCTACCTACCCGATTATCAGCAGCAATGCCGAAGCAGGCATTTACGATTTCAGCGGGGTCATTCCCGATGCATCCGTGGTGTCGACCCTGTTGCCCGCGTCGCTGGGGGGTGTCAGCCCGTCGAAGCGGTTCATCGACGTATTGCTGCCCACTAACGACCCGCGACTCGATTTCTTCATCCTGAAACCCCGCAACAGCGCGGCCTTCCCGAATCACGAAGGCGTATTGAGCGGTACGACCCGCGAAGCCGCCCAATCGACCAATGGCAACAGTGATGAGAATGCCTCCACGCTGACGAAGCGGTTTACCGAGAACAGGGGCCTGCTCGATTATGCCATCATTACGTATTCAGAAGTGCAGTTTATTCTGGCCGAAGCGCGTTTGAAAGGCTGGATTACGACAGGTACGGCAAAGGAGTATTACGAAAAAGCCATCACGGCCAACTTCGATTACTGGAAACTGGCGGTGCCGGCGGGATTTTTAGCGCAACCGAAAGTAGCCTGGGACAACACCTTAGAGCGGCTGATGGACCAGAAATGGATTGCGTATTACATGACCAATACCGTAGAAGCCTGGGGGGAGCAAAAGCGCACTGGATTGCCCGCCCTGAAACCTGGCCCGCTGGCTACTACCATCACCAAAGGACTGATTCCAACGCGGGTGTTTTACCCAACCCTCGAACAGTCGGTGAATGGCGACAACTACAAATCCGCAACCACCAGCATCGGGGGCGACAACATCACGGCCCCGCACTGGTATCAGAAAAAATAGTTTGTAGTTCGTAGTTTGTGGTTTTCGAGTTAGCTGAGGCCGTATCCTCGGTCTGTGTCCTCACAGACCGCTGTCAATCAGGTAGGTATAGCGGTCTGTGAGGACACAGACCGAGGACGCGCCCCGCACTGGTATCAGAAAAAATAGTTTGTAGTTCGTGGTTGGTGGTTGGTTGACTGCTTCGAGGGCCCGGCGTCAGTTACTCTTGCGTCAGCCAACCGTAAACCACAAACCGTAAACTATAAACCTAAAAACAATGCCCCAACACTCGAAACAGACACCCGAATCAATGGCTGCGAACGTGGCCTACTTCGACCAGTTTAAACACAAAGGCATTCCGCTGATGTTCATCGACAGTGTGATTCCGAATCATTATCGGATGAACTATGCCATCGTGGGGGATACGGCCAGCGAAAACCCGGACTTTGAAAACCAGCGGGCCATCTCGACCCCGCATAATTTCCAGATTGGTATGGGCTGGGCACCGCCCGGCAACGGTCCCCACTGGCACACGCACGATTATGTGGAGATGTTTGTGCCGCTGAAAGGCCCCTGGCGTTTCTACTGGTCGAACGACCCCAACCCCGAAAACCCCGACGGTGAGGGTAGTTTTCTGCTGAACGAGTGGGATATTATTTCGTTGCCCCCCGGTGTGTATCGTCGGTTTGAAAACGCCGGAACGGAAATTGCCTGGTTTTTTGCTGTGTTGGAAGCGCATAAAGTCTATGAAGGCAAAGACCCGTACTGGTCGCCAATTGTGGAGCGCGAAGCGGGCCAACAGGGCTTTCGGGCCAACGAACAGGGCAAAATGGTGAAACCCGATAATTACACAGCCATCCAGACCGATTTACAGCAACGACTCATGCAATCGTTCGAGACGCTGGAAGGGAAGAGTTTGGCCGAGTTTTCGCCAGTAACCCCACCCCCGGCCCCTCCCCTTAAAACAAGGGGAGGGGAGTAATCCCGGCTTTTTTAGCCCCTCCCCTGCTTTTCAGGGGAGGGGTTGGGGTGGGGTAGATTGCCCAACCAATCCAATGAAAGAACCGCTCATCCTAATCCCCGGTACGCTCTGCGATGCCAGCCTGTTTGCTTCTCAGGTTGCGGCTTTATCCGATTTAGCCGACTGCCGGGTGGTGGACAGTAGCCGGGCTGACCCGCTGACCGAAATGGCCGCACTGATTCTGGCGGAGGAAGCGGGCAATTTTGCGTTGGCGGGACTGTCGTATGGGGGTATTATCGCGTTTGAAATCTGGCGGCAGGCTCCAGAACGGGTTAGCAAACTGATTCTGATGAACACCAATTATAAAGCACCCTCCGAAACAACCCGTGCGAATCAGGAGCGATTTGTGGGCATGGCTGGGCTGGGAAAATTCCGGGAAATAACCACCGATATCCTGACCGATGCTATGCTTCATCCTGACCACGCTCAACAACCCGAATTGCGCGGAACCGTGCTAAACATGGCCTTAAACGTGGGTGAGGCCGGTTTTGTCCGACAAATCAAAGCGCAATTAGCTCGCCCCGATAGCTCCGCAGATTTACCAACAATTACCTGCCCCACATTGCTCATCGCCGGACGAGAGGATAAAATCTGTCCGCCTGCCTTACATGAGGAAATGGCCCGACTGATTCCTAATTCCTATCTGGAAATCATTGAGCAGTGCGGGCATTTGAGTGCATTGGAACAACCGGATAGAGTGAATGGGGTAATTCGGAAATGGTGGTTGAATAACTCCTCAACCGACCCGTCGGTGGTGCGGCATTCCGACCGCCCCTGAAGGGCAAGGGCTGTCAAGGGCTGACTTTTAAATCACATACTGAGGACCTTTTGTCGGCCAGGCTTTACCCCCCGTCCCCCTGAAGGGGGTGTGGACTCGGCCAAAACCGCCGGAGGTATTCAGGTCCTCACCCCCTTCAGGGGGACGGGGGGTGTGGCCGCTGCCGGGTAAGGAGATAGTACTTAACAGCCCTGCCTGAAGGGGTGGGGAGTAAAGTTTTAATAGACCTAAAGCGTGCGTAAAAATAAACTTAAACAAATCTGGCAGTCAGGCGGAACGGTGCTCAACGGCTGGCTGCACATTCCCAGTAGCTGGTCGGCGGAGTTGATGGCTCATGCCGGTTGGGACAGCGTGACGGTGGATATGCAGCACGGCCTGCACAGCATGGAAACGGCCATTCAATTGCTGCAGGCCATCTCGACCACCGATACCGTGCCCCTCGCCCGCGCCAACTGGAACGAGCCGGGTCAGATGATGCGGCTACTTGACGGCGGAGCTTACGGCATGATTTGCCCCATGATTGACACCCGCACCCAGTGCGAAGCGTTCGTAGGGGCCTGCCGATACCCGCCCGTGGGTTACCGGAGTTTCGGACCGACGCGCGCACGGGTGTATGGCGGGGCCGATTATGGACTCTACGCCAACGATGAAATCATCACCATCGCGATGGTCGAAACCGCCGAAGCACTCGCCAATATCGACTCCATTGCGTCGGTGCCGGGATTAGAGGCCATTTTTGTCGGTTCGGCAGATTTGCTGCTGTCGCTGACGGGGAAAATGACCGCCGATTCCAGCACACAATCAATTATAAATCAGGCGTTAAGCACAATTGTTGCCAGTTGCCGGAAGCACAACATTATAGCGGGAATTTTCTCGACATCAGTGGCTGAGTGTCGGCAATTGATGCAGCAGGGATTTCGATTCATCACCCTAAAATCCGACAGCATGATTCTGAGCGAATACGCGACCCAATTGGTGGGCGAACTTAGAACCGCCTTGCCTACGCCCTCAACACCCCCCGTCCCGGAACGCCGGACCGCCCTGAAGGGGGTGAGGACCTGAATACCTCCGGCGGTTTTGG
>NZ_BAAGTT010000005.1:0-57126 GCF_054781775.1 Spirosoma areae
GGAGCGGTTGGCTGACGCCTAACCGCTCCGGCGGCCCGGCTGAAACCTGAAACCTGAAACTACTGTGCGGCTACGGGAGCCGTGTATTTTCGGAGTTCGACGCAATCGCCGGGTAATGGATGCGGGTTCCAGTGGTGATGAATGGCCAAAGCCGCACCCAATGCCGAAGCCTGGGCTACCGAGGCCGCGTAGACCTCCACATCGGGAAAAGCCGTAGCCAGCAAATTCATATAAATCGGGTTGTTGCCGAAGCCTCCATCCACAAAAATCCGTCGAACAAGGGACCGTTGCGCTGGTGAGTCAGCAAGCACGAGCGAGGTTGATATGAGTTGCTGTGCCATGATGTCGAGGAGTAGCTGATGGTAGGCTTCGGCATACGAAGCAAATCCGGTTAGGTCGCGTTCGGCAAACAGCGACCCCTGCATCGAGATCATCGTTTGGCCTTTTGAATCCCCTTCCGACGTTACCTGACTTACCCGCTGGCGCAACTGGTCGATCAAACCGGGGTTATACGGCACCTGTTTATAGTGGTCTGCCGAAACCTGAAAATGATCGGCCAGTCGTTTTGTCTGCTGCTCATGTTCATACCCGGCAAACAGCCGCGACGATTTCACGGGCTGGCCTTTGTAGTGCATGAAGTTCAAACAATCATACTGTAGCTCTTCGGGTGTGAGCGGGCTACTGTTGAACGGATTCATGCTGACGCACCAGGTTCCGGTCGAAATCAGCACAAAAGCCTCCTGAAACGAGGCTAAGTACGGAATCAGAGCCGCCGAACTGTCGTGCAGACCTACCCCTACCAGAATCGAGGCACCGCCAATATCCAGTGGAACTGCCGAATCGGACGGAACAATGGGGGCGAAAACCGCGTCGAGGTTCTCCTGCCTGACCCACCTGTGGTAATCCTGCCGGTCGAAATCCCAGAGCAGGGTGTGGCACCCAATGCTGGTCAGTTCCGAAACGGGCCACTGGCTAACCAGATAACTCACGTATTGGGGCAAATGCAGCGAAAAGGCCACCCGGCCAAACAAATCAGGCCGCTCGTGTTTGAGCCGATAGACCTGTAAACCTGAGTTCAGGCTCCTCAGTGAAGGCGATGCCGTTTGCCGGGTGAGTTCATTCTCCGGCCCATACTCCTCAAAAAACCGCTTCAATAGGGAAGCCGGATACGCTTTGAGGTAGTTAGACAGCGGCCCAACCGGTTGCCCATCCCGGTCAATATGGACGAAACTGGCTCCATAGGCCGAAAAATTCACTGCCCGAACCGTAAACGGCGACAGTGCCATCACCTCAGCCAGCGACGATTTCACCCAGTCGATTAATCGGTTCAGGTCTTCGCACAGATCGCCCTCCTCGTCGACCACCTCGACAAACAGTTCTGATTTCTCCCAAACGATTTGATAGCGCTCGTCGAAGAGAAACAGCTTTTTATTGGTCTTACCAATGTCGAAGATGGCGATAACGTTCATAGGCAATGAGTGAATGAGTGAATGAGTGAATGAGTGAATAGCTGCCGCAAGCACGGTCCGGCGCTCCGGTTATTCACTCGTTCGCTCATTCGCTCATTCACAATTAGTTAAAGTCCCGTAGCTACCGTCTTTGCACCCCGTTCGCTGATGAGTTGCTGGCGGACGTTGGCCTGTCGATACAGGGCCAGTGGGTTTAAGGAGCCTCCTGCCCGGCGACGGGCCTCGGCGACCAAAGGCCGCACGTCGGTCCGAAAAGCGTCCTGCAAAATCTCCTGCGCGCGAACCGGGTCGTTGGCTTCGCGGGCTTCTTCGAGGGCTTCCCGGTCGACCAGCAGGGCCTGAGCATACGCCAACTGAATGGCTTCGACCGACTGAAGCAGGTCTTCGAGCGGGTCTTTCACGTTGTGGCTGGCATCAATCATCCAGCCCAGACTGGTGGCGTGGTTCATGCCGCGAGCGTCCATCCCGTCGACTAATTCGGTAAAAATCAGAAACAATTGATAAGGCTTAATGCTGCCCGCCGTGAGGTCGTCGTCGCCGTATTTGGAGTCGTTAAAGTGGAACCCGCCAAGTTTACCCTGATGCAGCAGAATGGCCACAATCTGTTCAATGTTGGCGTTGGGCAGGTGATGCCCCAAATCGACGAGGGTGTAGGCTTTCGGGCCGAGTTTAGTAGCGTATAAAAAGCTGCTGCCCCAGTCGCCAACGGTCATCGAATAGAAATTAGGCTCGTAAGCTTTGTACTCCACGAATACCTTCCAGTTATCGGGCAGGGCTGCGTAAATTTCCTCCAGACTCGACAGCGTCCGGTCGAAGGCTTTGCGGAAGTTGAGCTGGCCCGGAAAGCAGGACCCATCAGACAGCCAGACCGTCAGCGCGTCTGAACCTAAGGCCACCCCATGCCGGATAACCTCAATATTGTGCTCGATAGCCTGCCGACGAACGGCGGGGTCGGTATGGTGCAGTGACCCGAATTTATACGTTTGTTTTTGGTCGGGTTGATCCTGAAACGTGTTGGAGTTCACGGCATCGAACCGCAGTTTATGCCAGTCGGCTAATTCTTTAATACCCTGCGGGTCAGTCGGAATATCCCAGGGAATATGCAGCGAAATGGCACCACTGGCACGGTTCAGCGCGTGTAGCAGACCCACATCGGCAATTTTCTCTTCCAGCGAACGCGGCTCTCCCCCACCGGGAAACCGCCCGAAACGGGTGCCGCCCGTGCCCAACGCCCAGCTTGGAATGGCAATCTGAAACGCCATCAGTTTCTGAATAACTGGCTCGGCAGTAGCCACTTCCTGCGTCCAGTACGACAGTTTCCGCTGGTGGCTTTCCAGTTGGCTCTGGTTATACTCAGCTATGTGTTCGGGTTCGAGTTGCATAAAGGGTTTAAAATTGATATGTATCCATTTTACGGGATTTCAGTCCTATTGTCGGTTCGACAATTTATCAGCCCACACATTTACGTGTGGGTTTGCAAAACCAAATTCATTTCATTCCAACCGTTTCAACGGTTTTACACCCCCTACCCTCATGAGTCATTCCAAATCCAAAATCTGGGTTCACGTTGTCTTTTCCGCCAAAAACCGCCAACCATTAATTATACCCATCATTCGACAAACCGTGCATGATGAATTACAAAATCAACTCATTGCTCTGGACTGCTTTGTTGAGTGCATTGGCGGTGTGGCCGACCATGTGCATCTGCTGTTTCTGCTCAACCCCAAAAAAGCCGTTGCCGATGTGATCAAGCAACTCAAAGGCGGCAGATCTCATGCGTTTAATCAGGCTAAACTGACAGCCACTCATTTTGCCTGGCAAATTGGGTACGGCGCCTTTTCCGTCAGCGAAGCACATGTGCCGCGTGTTCGGACGTATATTCTAAATCAAGAAGAACACCATAAAAATGTAACATTCGCAGAGGAATATCGCCGATTTATGGTTCATTATGGGTTAGCGACCGATAATATTGGTTAACCCTGAAAACCGTTGAAACGGTTAAGAATGGCGCGGGATTCGTTTATTGAACCCACAAATGAATTTGTGGGCTGATAGAATGCAACCCCTGCTCCGCGCTCCATGCTCCCTGCCCATCATTACCGCACAAACGCCATCGCTACGCCACCGTCTACGTTCAGGACGTTGCCGGTCGATTTGGACAACAGCCCATTCACGAACGCTAAGCAGGCGTTGGCAATGTCGTCGGGCAGGATGACTTCGTTCAGGAGCGTCCGTTTGGCGTAATAGCCGGGCAATTCCTCTACCGTCACACCGTAGGCTTTGGCGCGGCCTTCGGCCCAGGCACCCGCCCATATTTTCGAGTCGGAAATGACCGCGTCGGGGTTGACGACGTTCACGCGGATGTGGTCTTTGCCCAACTCGGCGGCATTCAGGCGGCTCAGGTGCAGTTGAGCCGCTTTCGCCGAACCGTAGCCCGCGTTGTTTGGGCCGGACACTAAGCCGTTTTTGCTGACAATATTGATTATGTCACCGCCTAATTTCTGTTTCCGCATCACCTCAACGGCCTGCTGGGTGACAAAAAACTGACCTTTCACCAACACGTCGTACAGCAAATCCCAGTCTTTTTCGGTATGTTCCTCGATGGGTTTGGAAATACTCAGGCCCGCGCAGTTGACCACAATATCGACCCCACCGAACGCCAGCGCAGCCGCCTGATACGCATTGGCAATAGTTTCGCCGTTGGTCACGTCCAACTGGGCAGCGGTGTAGGCATCTTTGCCGTATTGCTTGTTGAACTCCTCATCAGCGCCCGCTAATCGGTCAGCATCGTTGTCGTTGATAACCACAACGGCCCCTTCAGCTAAGAACGATTTGGCAATGGCTTTGCCAATGCCGCCCGCACTGCCCGTAATGAGGGCAATCTTCCCCGACAGGGGTTTGGGCTTCGGCATCCGCTGGAGTTTGGCTTCTTCCAGCAGCCAGTATTCGATGTCGAAGGCTTCCTGTTCGGGCAGGCCCACGTAGTCCGAAACGGCTTCGGCCCCTTTCATGACGTTGATGGCGTTGGTGTAAAATTCAGCCGCTACCCGTGCCGTTTGTTTGTCTTTGGCAAAGGTAAACATGCCCACACCCGGCCACAGAATCACCACCGGATTCGGGTCACGAATGGCGGGGCTGTTCTCGTGTTTGCTGCGTTCGTAATAGGCCGCATAATCGGCGCGGTAGTCGGCAAAGGCTTTTCCTAAGTAGGCTTCGCTGTCGGCGGCAGAGAGTTGCACGGGGTCGAGCACCAACGGGCGAATTTTGGTCCGCAGAAAGTGGTCGGGGCAACTCGTGCCCAAACGGGCCAGCCGGGGCAGGTCGTTCGAGTTGACGAACTCCAGCACGCGCTCATCGTCGGTGAAATGGCCAATCATCCGGCGATGCCCCGACGCCAGACCGCGCAGCACGGGCATGAGCGAAGCCGCCTGTTTTTTGCGCGTGTCGGCATCCGTATTCTGGCGGGCTGCCCCCCCAAAGACGGGCCGTTTTTTACCGAAGTTCTGATTCAGAAATTCCGATGCCTGCTCAATGACTTCGAGCGTGTTCAGGTACGATTCGTAGGAGGTATCGCCCCAGGTGAACAGACCGTGTCCGCCGAGAATGACGCCCCGAAGGTTCGGGTTTTCGCGGACGGTCTGCTCGAGTTTCAGGCCCAGGTCGAAGCCAGGGCGCTGCCAGGGAAGCCAGGCTAACTGGTCGCCCCAGATTTGGTGCATAATAGCTTCGCCGTCGCGGCTGGCGGCAATGGCAATGAGCGCGTCGGGGTGGAGGTGGTCGATGTGTTTGAAGGGCAGCAGGCCGTGCAGGGGCGTGTCGATGGATGGAGCCGCGCACTTGGGGTCGAACAGGCAGTGGTTGAATAATTCGACCATTTCGTCCTCGAACTCCAGCCCCCGGTAGCGGTTTTTGAGGGCGTGCAACCGGTCGACGTACAGATTCGCGCAGCCTTTTTTGGTGAGCGTCCCGATGTCGCCCCCGGAACCTTTGACCCACATTACCTCAACGGGTTCGCCGGTGAGCGGATTGGTTTCCAACAGTTTAACCGATGTATTCCCTCCGGCATAGTTGGTCAGGCGCAGATCGGCGCCGAGCAAATTGGAACGGTAAATAAAGAGTGCGACCTCATCGCCAGCCAGTTCGGCCGCCTTTTGATCATCCCAGAGGTAGCTGACGTAGTTGAATGCCTGGATTGTATTCATATAAGTTCAGTAAGTAGTATCGATTCGAAATTGTATTTTAGTTAAGCAAAGTACGTCTTGCCGGTTTTCTCCTGCTTCATGTACTCTCCTGCATGAAAGAGATTCTTTGGTTACTATTGATTCTTTAGATTCTAATTGTTTCTGTGGATTCTATTGATTCTGTTGATTAGCTTTTTAACAAAACCATAGCATCCAAAGAAACAACAGAATCAACGAGCACAGGAGGGAGCAGGTAAGTTTCGGTAATAAACCAGGATAAATTTGTTACGAATTATGACTGGGTCACCGCTACGATGATTAACGTCTTTCATGGCCCCGTTCGTTATCGATGATTCCTAATTCATCATTAACGAAAGTGGCTGTATTCTTAGGGTCGAACAGCTTCTAAGGGCCTCACGAACGACAAAAATTTAGAATTGAGTCGGACAAAATCTGGCAACGTCAAGCTACAGGTCGTAACGGTTACCAACGGTTTAAAACAGTATTGTAATTGATTTCTTTATGCAAGTTCTGATTGGCATCATTTACCACACGATTGGTGGCGGTTTTTCGGGTAGCTTTTATATGCCCTTTAATAAAGTGAAAGGGTGGGCCTGGGAAAGCTACTGGATTGTTGGAGGCCTTTTTTCCTGGCTCATTGTACCTCCCTTAGCCGCCTACTTAACCATCCCCGATTTCGCAGCCATCATTGCCTCGGCTGATGTGAATGTTAAGATGCTCACGTTCGTATTTGGTTTGCTATGGGGCATCGGTGGGCTAACGTATGGCCTGGGCGTTCGCTATCTGGGCATGTCGCTGGGGAATTCAGTCGTATTAGGGTTCAGCTCGGCTTTCGGTGCACTGGTACCTTCCATATATTATAATGTCAACCCAGCTAAAGGGAAAGTCTCGTTTACCGATATGCTGGGCTCAGGTGGGGGTCAGTTAGTATTGCTGGGCGTACTGGTTTGCCTCATCGGAATTGCAATCTCGGGTAAAGCCGGCATGATGAAGGAAGCTGAACTTTCGGAAGCCGAGAAGAAAGCTTCTGTCAAAGAGTTCAGCATTGTGAAGGGCCTGACAATTGCCGTGATCTCCGGTATTTTAAGTGCCTTCTTCAACTATGGAATCGAAGCGGGCAAACCCCTGGCCAATCAGGCTGTTGTGCAAGGTTGTAATCCACTGTTTCAGAATAACGTAACCTACGTGGTACTGCTATGGGGCGGCCTGACCACCAACTTTTTGTGGTGCATGTACTTAAACGCCAGAAATAAAACCTTCGACAATTATACCAATACCCGGACGCCCATTCTGGCCAATGTTCTTTTTTCGGCAACCGCTGGTACCATGTGGTTTCTCCAGTTTTTCTTCTACGGGATGGGTGAAAGTAAGCTGGGCAATGGTGCCAGTTCCTGGATTACGCATATGGCCACCATCATTCTGACCGCGAATATGTGGGGCTTGTATCTGAAGGAGTGGTCGGGGGTGTCAGCCAATACCTTTCGCACCTTCATCACCGGCATTATCGTGATTCTTATTTCAATCGTCCTGGTGGGGATCGGCAATTCCCTTTGAGTAGAGAATGAACTCATGAGCACCACGTCCGGGCAGGTAATTGTGCTGGGTCTGGCCGTTTGTATGCTGGAAATTTCCATCTGCGGCATTGCCGGCATGATGAAAGAACGCACCCTGACCGACGAGCAAAAGAAGGAAACCATTGCTGAATTCGATATTCGCAACGGCTTCTACATGAACAATGCCGCGCTGGTGATTATTCTGCTGGGTGGCCTGACCACCAACGCCATCTGGACCATCTACCTGAACATCCGCAACCGAACCTATTCCGACTACGCAAACATCTCGACGCCCATCCTGACTAATATCATTTTCTGCGCGCTGGCCGGCTTCACCTGGTATTTCCAGTTCTTTTTTTACGCACTCTCGACAGTAGTAGTGGACTTTGGGAATTACCTGGCGGCCTGAGGAATAAATTCGGAAATTTCAGCCCACAAATTTATTTGTGGGTGTCAAAATGGTGAAAATGATTGTCGTTTTAACGACATTCCCTATTGATGGTAACGCAGAAAAACGGTTAAAACCGTTGCCGATACATATTGGCTGTTTTTTTGACCCACAAATAAATTTGTGGGCTATCAATTTCCATCTCCCTGCTCCCTGCTAAAACACCTCCCGCGCCACTTTCATGATGTTATCGGCTTTGCCCATGGTATAGAAGTGCAGCACGGGCGCACCGGCGGCTATCAGTTCGCGCCCCTGCTGAATGCACCACTCCACCCCTACCTGCCGGGCCTGCTGGTCGTTCTCACAGGCTTCCACCGCCCGCACGAGGTCGTCGGGGATTTCAAGGTGAAACAGTTTGGGTAATATCTGAAGCTGTTTGCGGGTACTAAGGGGCTTCAGGCCCGGAATAATGGGCACCGTAATGCCTTCCTGCCGACAGCGTTCGACAAAATCGAGGTACTTTTTGTTGTCGAAAAACATCTGCGTCACGATGTAATCCGCGCCTTTGTCAATTTTCTGTTTCAGATACTGAAAATCAATGTCGTGGTCAGCAGCTTCAAAGTGCTTTTCGGGATAGGCCGCCACACCGATGCAAAAGGCACTGGGCGCCAGGGCCGTATCTTCCTCGTGCAGGTAAATACCCCGGTTCATGTTGGCCACCTGCTCTACCAGTTCGCTGGCATACGCATAGCCGTTTTCTTTGGCTTTAAAAGTCGTAAACGGCTTGGCTGGGTCGCCCCGGAGCACCAGCGCGTTGTCGATGCCGAGGTAATGCAGGTCGATCAGGAAGTCTTCCGTTTCTTCGCGGGAGAAGCCCCCACACAGCACGTGCGGCACTGGATCGACGCCAAAGCGGTGCATGATAGCCGAGCAGATACCCACCGTACCGGGCCGTTTGCGGGTCACGATTTTCTGGATGGTGCCATCGGGCAGGGGCCGTTCGATGTATTCTTCGCGGTGATAGGTTACATCGATAAACGGCGGCTTAAACTCCATCAGCGGCTCGATGTTGTCGAGCAGGTTCTTCAGATTATCCCCTTTGATGGGCGGGATGACTTCAATCGAAAAAATGGGTTTGCCGCTGGCAGCTTTTATGTGATCGGTAATTTTAGTCATTAGCTACTTAAGGTGTTCCATTCATCCCGGCTGATGTTCGCTTGTTTGAGTAAGCGATTCAATAAATTTATACCAATAAGGCCGGAATAACATCTCCGTGTCGAATACCAACGAGTAGCCAGCCCTCAATGACCTCAACCAATTGATTTCGACATTCCTCCACTGTGGACCCATACGCCAACACGCCCGGTAACTCAGGCACATCTGCATAAAACATGCCTTCCTCCAATTCGTAATGTGCCCGGCGTAAGGCCGCCTGAATAAATTCAGCAATCATGCGTGGGGATATTAGGTTGTCTATCCGAACAAAAAGATATAGAATGAGCCTGTACTTCCATTCTCATGGACAATCATCAGCAAATATACGTACCATTCGCGAACCATTGCGCTGCCATTGCCCACAACCAATACCCTGACCACCTTCCAGGCTTAGTTGGGCAACTTCATCAATCAGAAACCTAAGTAAACCACTGCCCCTATCGTCCTTTGTTTCGCAAACCATATCAATATGCTTAACCTGAATAACCGGCACGCCCTGCAAACCAGTTTTATCGGGGTCGGCGTAGTCGCTTCCCTCCTGCTTGTCTCAATGGGTACGCGGCCTGTCGGACCGGAGATGGCGCCCGCCCCTAAGAACATTATTTTCATTCTGGCCGACGACCACCGCTATGATTTTATGGGCTTCACGGGCAAAGTGGCCGGTTTGCAAACGCCTAACCTCGACCGGCTGGCGGCCCAGGGCGCACATGTTCAGAATGCATTTGTCAGCACCGCGCTCTGTTCGCCCAGCCGGGCCAGCATTCTGTCGGGGCAGTACGCCCATACGCATAAGGTGGTCGATAATTTCGCACCCCTACCCAAAGGACTGACCTTTTTTCCGCAGTATTTGCAGAAAGCAGGCTACCAGACGGCTTTTCTGGGCAAGTGGCACATGGGCAACACCGACGACAACCCGCAACCGGGCTTCGATTACTGGCTGAGTTTCAAAGGCCAGGGCGTTTATTATAATCCGACCTTCAACATCAACGGCAAGCGGGTGTCGCATACCGACAGCAGCTACACCACCGACCTGCTGACCGACTACGCCCTGAAATGGCTGAACGGGGTAGACCGCAAAAAACCGTTTATGCTGTACCTGTCGCACAAAGCGGTTCATGCCCCATTTGAACCCGCCAAACGGCATCAGAACCGATACGCGGCCATTCCCATCAAGTACCCGCGCTCGATGTACCTGACCGCCACCGACACCAGCCGAGTCTGGGGACCTAAATCCACTACCGACCCTGAAAACGGGGGCCTGAAAACGAATCTGGCCGATATGCCCAACTGGGTGAAACAGCAGCGGTATAGCTGGCACGGCGTCGATTACATGTATCACGGGCAGATTGGCTTCAACGATTTTTACCACCGCTATGCCGAAACCCTGCTGGGCGTCGATGACAGCGTGGGGCGGGTGCTGAAATGGCTGGAAGACAATGGACAGTTGGCCAACACGATGGTCGTGTACATGGGCGACAACGGCTTCTCATTCGGGGAGCGCGGGCTGATCGACAAGCGGCACGCCTACGAGGAGTCGATGCGGGTGCCACTGCTGGTCCACTGCCCCACGCTCATCTCGCCGGGCCGGAGACTGACGCAGGTGGTGCAGAATATCGACATCGCGCCTACGTTGCTGGCCTATGCCGGACTGCCTAAACCCACGCAGATGCAGGGAAATTCGTTTCTGCCCCTGCTGCGGGGTCAGCCGACCGGAACGCCGGGCCGCCCATGGCGCGACCGGGCGTTTTATGAATACTACTGGGAAACGGACTTTCCGCAAACGCCCACGATGTTCGCCGTGCGAACCGACCGCTACAAGTACATTTTCAATTACGGTGTTTGGGATGCCAACGAACTCTATGACCTGCAAACCGACCCCGACGAGGTGAATAACCTGATTCGCAACCCGCAACATCAGGAAACAGCCCGGCAACTCCGCGACCAGCTTTTCGACTGGCTGGAAGGCTCAAAGGGGATGCAGATCCCCCTCAACCGCGTCCGGCAGCAGCGATTCGATCACCGGTTTAAGGGCACGTATTGATTGGGTATGCAGATAGAGCGTGTGGAACAATGCCTTTTAGCTTGGGTGAGTGACTGGGTCTTCGCGAGTCCTAAAGCTATGGACTGAAAATTGCCCCATACATCGGCGGGCGGATTTGTAAACAAAAATCACTACTTTAACACTTCGTCAACGCTCAACGCTGTGAATGTCCTAATGCGCTTGCCATCCAGATGGGGTTTATTGACCACGCTCCTGGTAACCCTGTATGCCTGTGTCGATTCCTTCAAACCAACCCTTGACCTGAACACAAACTTAGTTGTTGTCAACGGCATCATTACCGATCAGTCCGGCCCACAGGCGATCAACCTGCGCCGGTCCCGCTCCACCAACGACAGCAGCATTGTTACCCTCCCCATCCGCCGGGCAATGGTGCAGGTACTCGTCAACGGCATCACACTCATTAACCTGACCGAAGCCGCCGACTCGGGCCGCTATGACTTCCCGGTCAACTTCCGGGGGCGGGTCGGCGATAGTTACCAGCTTCGTTTTGTAACGGCAGAAGGGTCTCGCTATGAGTCCACTGTGGAAGTGATGCCCGCCGTACCGCCCATCCAGCGGGTATATGACCAGTATAATCCCAGCGGCCCCAATTCCACCGTCGACAAGCGACCCATACCCGTTAATGATGTATACGTGGATTACCAGGACCCCGCCGGGCAAGCCAACTTTTACCTTTGGCGGTGGACACTCTACGAAAGTCAGCAGTGGTGCAAAACCTGTCGGCAGGGCCGCTACCAACTGACCGATACGGGCAACGGCCTGACGGGAGCCTGCGTACCCGACCCCCGGCTGCTCACCTACGAATACTACGATTATAGCTGTTTAGGCTTCTGCTGGGATGTTTACCGCAGTCAGTTGATTAACGTATTTTCGGATATTTATACGAACGGTCAACCTCAGTTGGGCCGATTGGTGGCCCAGATTCCGGTTTACCAGCGAGATGCGGCACAACTCGACATTGAGCAATTTGCCCTGACAGCCGGAGCCTACCGCTATTATAAGCTGTTTGCCGACCAGACCCAGAACACTGGCACCCTCGCCGACACGCCCCCCGCGCCCACGGCCGGTAACGTCCGTAACCTCGACGATGATAGCGAGAACGTGGTGGGCTACTTCTCGGCGTCGGCGGTAGCGGTCAATCATTACCGGCTCGACCGTCAGAACGTTCCCGTCAGCGTTAGTAAGTTCGGGAATCTTTTTTACGCCCAGAATGGCCGTTCTCCGGTGCTTGAATCACCGCGTGGTGATCCGTCGATGCCCTTCGCGGGTTTGCCCTCGGCCCTGTGCATTCCCTGTGCCAATCGTACCGACAAGACGCCCATCGGCTGGCGTTAACCCCACCACTCACTCGTTATGAAACAATTTTACTGGCTGCTTTTGTTGCTGCTATGTTTTAATCACCACCGGGCCAGCGGGCAGTTGGTTACGCTGAGCGGCACCGTTCGCGACTCGGCCAGTAACCAGCCGTTGGTGAAGGCCGCCGTGATTATCGACTATAAAAAATCCCTGACTGGCACCACGACCGATGCTCAGGGACATTATTCGCTTCAACTGACACCCGGAGAACACCTGATTGTGGTGCGCCATATCGGCTACAAACCGTTTCGCCGGATTGTGAAACTGGCTGACCAGCAGACGGTAGTAAACGCGAAGATGGCCACCTTAGCGAGTCAGTTAGAGGAAATTGTGGTGTTGAGCAAGGGCTACGACCGCAACGTTCGGGAACCGCTGCTGGGTGTTAGTCAGATCAGTGTCGAAACCCTCCGCAAACTCCCCTCGGCACTGGGCGAAGTGGATTTGCTGCGCGGCTTGCAGATGCTGCCGGGCGTTACCAGTGTAGGCGAAGCGGCCAACGGGGTCAACATCCGGGGCGGCACCACCGACCAGACGCTGATTCTCTTAGACGACACGCCCATTTTCAATCCCACCCACATGTTTGGGTTGTTCTCGGTCTTCCCGCCCGATGCCGTGACGGGGCTGGACCTCTATAAAGGCAATGTTCCCGCCCGCTACGGCGGACGGGCCGCGTCGGTGATGGACATCAGCCTTCGGAACCCAAACCTGAACGAGTTTCGATTAACGGGCGGGGCCGGGTTCGTGTCGGAGCGATTGACCGCCGACATTCCCATCGTGAACGGGAAGTTGGGCCTGCTGCTTTCCGGGCGGGGCGCATTTACGGACTTTTTGCTGCCCCTGGCGTCGAGTCGGCTGGACGGTATCCGGGCTAAATTTGGCGACGGGGTTGCCAAGCTATTCTGGCGCGTCAACGAACGCAACACGCTCACGCTGATGGGGTACGCCAGTACCGATATTTTCCGAACGACGCTGCTGGGCAGCCTCGCCAATGTCAACGCAACGTCGAACCAGTACGACCACCAGTCCACCAACGCAATGGCCCGCTGGCTGCACGTTATCTCACCCCGATTGAACCTGCAAACGACCGCTATTTACACCCATTACGTCCCCAAAATCCGGTTGCCCGAACTCAACTCCACCAATGAGGTGGTGCTGCGGTCGAGTGTGCTGCAACGACAGGGTAAGGCAAACCTGAATTACCAGTTAACGAATCAGAAAGTAGAAGTGGGCATTAATGCGACGCACTACCGCATTGAGCCGGGAACGCTCTGGCCCGGCAGCAGCCCCAGCGTCAATTACCTGACAACGCCCAACGAAAATGCGCTCGAACTGTCCGCCTATGCCGACGACGAACTGAGTATTAGTCCCAAACTGGCTATCTCGGCGGGTCTGCGCTACTCGCGTTTTTTGTCGCTGGGACCGGGTGTGGTTCGGCACTACGCAGCCGGTGGACCGGTGGATGACTTCTCGGTCGTTGATTCGACCCGCTACGGCCGGGGACAGGTTAGCCAGACCTACGGCGGCTTAGAGCCACGGTTGGGCATCCGGTATGAACTTAGCCCGAGTTCGTCTGTCAAGCTGGGGTATAACCTCATGCGGCAATATTTGCAGGTAGTCACCAACACCACTACGCCCCTGCCCACCGCCCGCTGGAAAACCTCCGACGCGCACATTAAACCCCAGATCAGCCAGTTGGTATCGATTGGTTACTTCCGAAATCTGAAAGACAACATCTACGAACTGTCCGTTGAAGCGTATTACCGCGCCACCCAAAACGTGCTCGATTACAAACCGGGCACCAATTTTCTGCTACAGGCGTACCCCGAAACGGAATTGTTGCAGGGGCGCAGCCTGGCCTACGGCATCGAGACTATGATTGCCAAGAAGAAAGGCGAAATTACGGGCTGGCTCAACTACACTTACGCCCGCTCGCTGAACCGGGTCGATCAGGGACGGGGCATTCAGGAACGAATTAACGGCGGCAACTGGTACCAGGCCAACTACGACCGTCCGCACACCGTCAATGCGTCGCTCACTATCGCCATTGATAAACACAACAGCTTTGGGTTTACGTTTGCCTACAGCAGTGGCCGCCCCTACTCGGCTCCCACTGGCTACGTATCCTTCGAGACCATCACCGACCCGTATCAGGGAACGCGCACGCCCTTCGTGATTCCAGGCGGTGGTGACATTGTGCTGGGTCCGATTCAGACGAGTGTGTACCCGTATTTTGGCGCACGGAATCAGCAGCGTTTACCCGATTACCACCGGCTCGACTTCTCCTGGAACATCTATAACGCGACCATGAAAAGCCGACGCTGGCAGGGGAACTGGGTGTTTACAGTGTATAATGTGTACGGGCGAAAAAACGCGTATTCGGTTTTTTTCCGCACCGAGAACTACAAGACCAACGCCTACAAACTCCAGATTTTCGCGGCCCCTATCCTGTCGCTAACCTATAATTTTGTGTTTAAATAATGTTAATCAGCGCTTTATCGCAATAGTTCAGCAATACATTGCGCTGTGTACGGATGCGTTAGCATCGTTTCGTGACTGGCACCGGGGATGACTATGAATTTATCCTTTTTCGATAACGAAGCCTTTAGCTGATAAGCCACGCTATGCGTGTTTTCGGTACTGATCACCACAACGGGCGCCTGAGCCTTTTGAACAGCCGACTCGGTTGGAAAAATAAACCCATTTACGGAAGGTAACGGGTAAAACAATATGTCCGTAAAGCGATCACTGAAATCGCCACCCGCCGAAGCCGGGTCGAGGAGCAGGGTTAACTTAGGGGCATTATCTGCTGCTACATGAGCCGCAATACGTCCACCCAAGGAATAACCAACCACAACGATGTTTTTCTCCTGATAGCGTTGTTTCAGGTAATTGTAAATGGTTTGTGCATCACTGTAAAAATTGGCCAGCGTGATGGCCCCTTTGCTTTTACCGTGCTGTCGATAGTCCGTAATGAATAGATCGTAGTGAAGTGTAAGAAAGGAAGGCGCGATGGCTCGCCAGTGTGCCGCCGTTTCCCTTCCAGAAACAAACAACTCTCTTTGACTGCGGTGCTTTGAAGAGTAGCGCGTTCAGCAAACCCGCCTTTGGCGTTTTAATAGTCAGTTCCTCAAAATCCTGTGTGAACTCAAGTTAAACTCCGTTGGCAGCGAACGGGACCGGTAGCGATTTGTCTGTTGGGCTTTGGTCGAATAGAGAAATAAATAGGTGCTTATATACCCTAAGACCGCCAGGCTTAACCCTCCCCAGAGCCATATTTTTCGGTTCATTTTGGCCAGCATCTTTTCTTATAAAGGCAGACGAACCCAAAAGTAACTAATTGACAGAGAGCGGCTTGATTAAAAAATGTTAAATCCTTAACCTGTTCAGGATTTCTCAAAACAGTATGTTTTTGCCATCATTAAAATCCCAGGTAAGTAATTTTCATCAATGCAAGCAGTTTTAAAAAGGTGGTTGAGTTGGCAAAAGCTTCTAAAAAACGTCCTGTCTTCACCGCGAAAACATCACTAACCGGACATAAATGCCGTTGGCCGAAGCCGTGCTCCAGGGTTGAATGTCGAGCCGGCGGCCCAGTTCACTTCGATTTTTCACTTCGTGTAGTTTGGGAATCCCCCACCCCACCAACGAGCCGAAGGCTGCCCCTACCAGCAGGTCGCTTGGATAATGTTTTCCAGCTTCGTAGCGTAAAACCGCCGTAGCCGTGGCCAGCCCCAGCGAACCCACCCACACAATGGGCTTCAGGCGTGAATTCGGGAAATAGTGTCGGAATACTTCGCCCGTGAAGACTGCCGTAGCAAAGGCGTTTGTGGCATGGCCCGAAAAAAACGACTGTCGGGCATCACGGGTAAGTTTCTCATCCAGGGGCGCATTGGGGTTATAGACATATGGACGGCTACGCTGCGTTACGGCCTTCACGCTTCCTTCGATGCCATTGGCCAGCAGCAACGTTTCGATGTACATAACCCCCACCGTTTTAACCTCCTGCCGTATGGGTTTGGCACCGAGCGTAAGTACGCTTACCAGGGCCAGATTGCCCGCTAAAGTAATATCACTAAGACGGTCGGCGGTAGTTGACCAGTTGTAGGCAGCCTGCCGGTCGAAAGTGTTCAGATTAGCCCGGTTAAGGGCGGCAACTTCAGGTTTGGTGAGTGGGTCAACGGTTTTGTTGAGTACCACCGACGCGCCCAGGGAAGCGGCTCCTACGCCCAGAAACGTAATCTCGCGGCCTGTTCTTAACTCATAGGGCGACTGGGCGAAGGAGGGCGTAATAAATAATGAACAATGGATAATGAACAATGAGCAGCGTCTCATCTTAAGTCCATATACCTTCAAAGAACCGTCATCAAATCCAAGCATTACACATTATTCATTATTCATTACACATTATTCATTCCTACACCACCTTCACCACTTGCGGCTCTTCGGCCAGATACACTAACCGACCCTCCACTTCAGGAAAGCCCATTTCCCGATATAGGTTTGTAAAATACCGCAGCGAACTGACCGGGTCGCTAACGGGCGAGTCGGTAGTAGACACCGTAACTGATTCGTACTGAACCAGAACGATGCGCCCGTCGGGATAGTACACAACCCGGTGCGGGGCGCCGTGCATACGTTTGCTGCTCAGGATGCTCCGGTCAGTGTCAATTCGGAGCGACGAATCGAACAGAGCCGCCAGGGCGGGGTGCCTGACAATGGCCGTCAGATTGGCCTTCAACGCTTCGCACTCGACCTTGCGGACGAGGCCCTCGCTGACGAGTTGCCGGAGCACGCTGTCTATTTTTTCCGGGCCGCGCAACAGGCTCAACGCGGCACAGAGTTTACGGTCGCGTTCGCGGGTGCGCTCGAAGGTCGCCACGTCGAACATCCGGTCGGCCATCCGGCGCAACTGCAAATCCTGCCCGCGATGCCCGCTCACAATCTCGTCCAGAACTATCTCATCGAGTTCATCGTCCGCTTTCCTGACCGGACGAAACTCCCCGCAGAGGCTGATTTCATAGCTGTACTGGCCCTCCTGCCAGGCACAGCCGCAAGTACGGGCCACCTCACTGTCGCGCAGGAAAGCGTGTAGCCAGTGGCTGATGGTGTTCTGCGGGCCTTTGCTGAAGTCTTTGGCCTCACTGATGACATAGAGCCGGTCGGTGGGGCGCGTGAAGGCCACGTAGAGCAGGTTCATATTTTCCAGAAAGGTGCGGGTCATTTCGTCTTCGTACTGAGCCGCCACCGATTCGGGCGTGCCCCGCAGTTTGCTGGTCGTGTTGGCCGGGGCCGAGAGCAGGCGGGCAAACTGACCCGTGCCGGTTTCGTGCGCCAGCATATCGGTGCGAATGTCGGTCAGGTCGAGCCAGATGGTGCTGTCGTTGATGGGTTCGACCCGCCAGTTGGCGAACGGAATAATCACCACCGGAAACTCGAGCCCTTTGGCCTTGTGAATCGTTTGAATACTCACGGCGTTTCGGGCGTTGCCTTCCACCGAAATCTTCTGCCGGACGCCCTCCCAGTACAGCAAAAAATCGCTCAGATGCCCACTGCGTTTCTGGTTAAAGGCAAGCACTTCGTCCAGAAATCGAAACAGAAACGGATTATGCTCCGCCTGATTGAACAGGTTAAACTGGGCGGTCAGCCGCTCGGCTAATTCGTAGGGATTGAGCTGACCAAGTGCATACGGATCAAGCGGATAGCCTTCAGCCGCCAGATGATCGTACATGGCCGAAATATCGCCCTCGGCCACTTTTTGTAGTTTTTCCGTCAGGGCGTCGCCGGGAAAAATACCCTGCACCACCCGATGAAACAGATACAGCAGTTCGTAGCGCAGCATTCGCTGGTCGGGCCGCTGGAGCACCTGCATGAGCGTGACGAGCCACCGGACCGGTTCGGAAAACTCCAGCGACAGCGAATCGGCGGAGACCAGCGGAATCTGGCGGGCATTCAGTTCATTAGCTAATGCTTTCGCATGGGATTTTTTGCGGCACAGAATCGCAATATCGCCGTAGCGATAGCCATCGGCCAGCGACTTGTCCAAGTGCCCGATGGTTGTTTCGAGCATCCGGGCCGTGAGGTCTTTATCAGATTCGTCGGTCTCAGCGCCAGCTTTCGCCACAAAGTCAAGCTGCACATGCCCGGCTATCTGGGCATTGGGCTGGGCTTTCTGGTGAAACGCCTGTTGGGCATCGAACACCTCGGCTACTTTGGGATGCTGATGCTCGAACTTACGGGCTGTGAACTCAAAAAAGTCGTTGTTGAAGCGCACAATGGGTTCGGCGCTTCGCCAGTTGGTATCCAGCAGTTCATCCACCAGATGCCCATCGAGCATGTCGATCCGGTCGGCAGTCCAGGAACCGGGATTGTGCGCCTGTTTCAGGCTGGTCAGGTCTTTTCGGTGAAGGGCCACAATCTGGTCCATGTCGCCCCCCCGGAAGCGGTAAATCGCCTGTTTACCGTCGCCCACGGCCAAATTGAAATGGTCGGCGCCGAGGGCATTTTCGATGAGGGGCAGGAGATTGGCAAACTGGAGCCGGGAGGTATCCTGAAATTCGTCGATCAGAATGTGGTTGTATTTCGTGCCCAGCCGCTCGTACAGAAACGGCACGGGTTCGGAGGCTACGATGCTCAGAATCTTCTTGTTGAACTCCGAAATATGCACCCGGCCGTCTTTTCGGAGCAAGTCATCGAACTCCACCTTCATCTGCTTCAGCAGGGCGAGTTTCTGCAAATGGGGCAGCAAACACTCGAACAGCGTTACCTGCCGACCATTTGTCTCGCGGCTTGTGTTGATTTGGGTAATGCAGTCGCACAACTCAGCCGCCATGTTATCAATCATCGCCTGAACGGGCAGGGGCGTTTTTTTGCCGTACCAGTCGCCGTTGTTGATGGCGTTGTAGACCCGCGTTCCGGCTTCTTTTTGGGCATTCCCTTCGGCAACGGTTTTAATGAATCCTCCTACCCCACTGAGTCCATAACTAAAATCAGTTTCACTTAAACCTGCGCTGGTGATGAGCGTCCAGGCGCGTTTTCCAAGCCCAACAATCTCGTTTTCAACCTGTTGATTGTGATTCAGTAACTGCGTTCGGATGGCCCGCAATGCGGCCGGCGACAATTCCTGGGCGGCATTAACGGCTTCGTAGAACTGGTCGGAGGTGAGGTTTCGGCCAAACTCTTTGAGCACGTCGGGCAGTTGGTTCCAGCTTTTTCCTTCGGTGGCCGCGTGGGTATAATATTCGCTCAGAATGGTCGTAATTTCGTCCATTTCCTCGGTTCCGGCTTTTTCGATGAGGTTATCAATCGCCAGTTCGAGCACTTCGTCGGTTTCCAGTTCGACCTCAAACGAATACGGCAAACCGAGTTCGTCGGTAAAAGCCATGACCACACGCTGGGTGAACGAATCTATCGTGGTGACGCTGAAATCGGCGTAGCGATGCAGGATGGTTCTGAACACAGAGGAGGCCTTCCGGCGCAGGTCGGCTTTGGCAATCCCGAATGAATCGGCCGGAGGCAACACGCCATAAAGGTCGGCAACTAAATCATTGAGCAGGGGCGACTCATCGGTTCCGGCAATGTCGGCCAGGTTTTTCAGGATCCGGTTCTTCATCTCGTTGGCGGCTGCGTTGGTAAACGTCACCGCCAGAATATGCCGGAAATAATCGTCCTTCGCCCCCGGCTGCAAGGCCAGTTTCAGGTACTCTTTGGCGAGCGTGTACGTTTTGCCCGACCCCGCCGAAGAACTGTAGATTTTGAACATAAGAAGCGTGGCGCAGGAAGCCAGGCGCGCGGAAACAAACTCCCCGCTCCTGGCTTCCTGCTCCTGGCTAAAAATTATACCGCAACCCCACTCCCGTATTGAGGCTTAGGAAAAATGGAGCCTGAAGAACTTCAACGTAGGCGCCGGTTTCCAGAAAAAAGGAGTAGGGTTTACTGGCCGGGAAAACCTCCAGTCCGCCAATGCCCGAGCCGCCTAACGAGAGCGCATTTTCGTATTCACCATTGAGCCGGGGCGGATAATAGCGCCGGTTGTTAACCTGCCCGCCAAAGCCATAATAGGCCCGGATGCTTTCGCTTTTGGTGAGGGCCTTATGCCAGATAAGGTGCCCCTGAATGGTTAACCCAACACTTTTGTACTCGCCGGAGCGATAGCTTCGTTTGGTGCCATACAGCCCGCCATAGGTGCCGATGTTGAGGTCGAAGGCTTTATTGGTCCCAAAATATTTGCGGACATTCACGCCCGATGGTTCGCCAAGACGAAACCCGACCGACCAGTTGTTGTATTGTGCCTGGGCAAGATTAGTGGTCATCAGACAGCCCATCAGGGCGAATGTTAACCCCAAAAACAGTTTTTTCATAGAGTGATTTTTTGCCATGCTGACGAACCAGCTATCATCTTGTCACATTAAACTTGTCGTAGGGCGGATGGTCCGATGGTTGAGGCATTTGCCGAAGTACTGCCAACAGCCGCTCGTTTTCGGGTCGGGTACCCACCGATATTCGCAGGCACCCAGCACACAGTTTGACCTTCGAGCGGTCGCGAACAATCACCTGCTCCTCAATCAGGTACTCAAAAACCGCCTTTGCATCGGTGAACTGCACGAGCAAAAAGTTGGCATCCGACGGGTGAACAACCTGCACCATTGGCAAAGAACGCAGATTTTCGGTCAAAACCGTTCGTTCCGTCAAAATTTGGGCAACCATGTCATTCTTTTCCGCTTCGTGATGGAGGGCTTCGAGCGCGAGTGCCTGTGTGGGGGCCGAGATGTTGTAAGGCGGCTTAATTTTATTCAATACCCCAATCAACTCCTCCGAGGCAAAGCACATACCGAGCCGCAAAGCCGCCAGTCCCCACGCTTTCGAGAAGGTTTGCAGTACCACTAAATTCGGGTAGGTGTCCAGTTCGCTCGTCCAGGAAGGGGTACTGGCAAAGTCGATATAAGCCTCATCCACAATCACTAACGACTGCCGGGCCGCTTCGAGAATCGTCCGAATGGCATCGGCCTGAAGCAGATTGCCCGACGGATTATTGGGCGAACAGAGCCAGATGAGTTTGGTGGTATTCGTGATTGCCGACAGCACCGCGTCGACATCGACCTGAAAATCGGGCGTCAGTGGCACCTTGATTAGTTCGACATCATTCACGGCTGCTGAGACCTCGTACATGCCGTAGGTTGGCGGCATAATCAGCATACGGTCCGACGATTCGGAATCCCGGCCCGGCACACAGGTTGCCCGAACGAGCAGGTCGATGGGTTCGTCGGAGCCGTTGCCTAAGAAAATCTGCCCGGCCCGAACGCCTTTGATGGGAGCCAGCCGTTGCTTGATGGCCCACTGATGCGGGTCGGGGTAGCGGTTGTAGGCACCCTCTGAAGTTGTCGAGCCCCCGAGCGTCGGACCGTATGGGTTTTCGTTGGCGTCCAGAAACACGCCTATCGTGCCGGTGTACTCATCGCGGGCCGAGGAGTAGGGCGTGAGGGTAAGAATGTGCGGACGGAGGAGGTTGGTGAGGTTAAATGACTGCATTATATTAATTTCTGAAAGAATCGAGGATCGAATTCGATTGGCTCGACGGCCACTAATTGAACTTCGGCAAAATATTCCTGAGCCGGATTGAGCAGGTAATTGTATTCAGCCTTCACAATGACAGAAGGTACTCGTAACAGTAGCGACTCATTCGTATTCAGCCACTCGCTTCCGCGTTGTTGGGTATACGTCTCGTCAGCCTTCCAGTTTGCGGGCAATTCGCGGCTGGTAATACTTGTCAGCGGAACCGTATCCGGCACATATAAAACAACAATCCGATAGTCGACCGGGGGTTGCGACTGGTGAATATGAACCAACGTTTCCAGAATCGCCAGCGACCGACTACTGGCCGCATACAGAGCGGGCTGACCTATCTCGTTCCATCGGCCACCATACACGGCTGCTCCGTTGCCCGACAAATCCTGTTCGTACTTCTGCCGGGTAACTCTATATAACTCCATCAGGCAAAAATCCCGTGCTCGATCCGGCCCAACTCGCGGTCAATAATGCCAATTCCTTTGTGGGTTTTGAGAAAATCGACCGGCCGCCGATTACCGAGGGCTAAAATTTCGTCATGCAACCAATCGCGAAAATAGTCTTTTCCCAACGCATCTTCCCCGTGTTCAAACAGTTCAGCTAAGGCAACAACATGGTCCGAAACGATGTCACTAAGCCGGTCAGTATCCTGATACCGTTGTAGATTTCGGGATGTAACAGGCAGATACTGGACTAATTCCTTCGACTCGATTCCTAACGATTCAGCCAGATACCGAATGGTTGCTTTCGGAATTCCCTGCTCGATAAGATGAATCAGGTCAGCTTCATTACGAATAGATTGGCCCAGAATCTGGTGTCCGCCCAGACGCTTTGCAATGGCTGTAATCGTCATAAATAAGACTTGTTTCCTCAAAAATACCGACATTTTTCGCCAAAATCAAATTGGCTTAATCTGACCCGTCGGCCGTTGGCGTTGACCGCCACCGAAACGCCTGATTATCAATGGCCCGCATCGTGCAGAGAACGCCGTTCAGGTGATCGTATTCGTGCTGAATCAACTCCGACAGCCCCCAGTCTGTTACGTCCCACGTATGTGGTTGCCAGTGCTCATCGCGGTAGGTGAGCGTGAGAGAGTGGTGCCGCCGGACGCGCACGAGCAGATTTGGAAAACTCATGCAATCGTCCCAGAGTTCGTCGGTTTCCTCACTGACGGCCACGAGTTCGGGGTTGATGATGACCTGCGGCTGGTCAGCATTCAGATAAATCAGTCGTTTCAGGATGCCGAGTTGCGGGGCAGCAATGCCTCGCCCGAACTGGTATTTTGCCCGAATCTCTTCCATCACGTTATGCAAATCGGCCACCCAGCCCGGCACCAGCGGAAGTTCTGACTCCAGAACGGGGTCGCACGTTTCATACAAACGCGGGTCGCCCAAAAGCAGCAGGTCGGCGAGGTGTTTCATGAATGGAGTATATCCGCCAGGGCGATGACCTGCAAACCGCCGATGTCCGAAAAGTCACCTGCGTTGTTCGTTAGAACCGGCTGATTATAAAGCAGTCCGGTAGCGGCAATAATCGAATCGCCCAGTGAGCGTTTGCGCTGCTGACGCAGCCGAATGGCTTCATGGATGATAGCTTCATCTATGGGCAGTGTAGTGATAGTAGCAAAAAAAAGTTCGAACTGCTGTTTTTCACTATCATTCAGCTTATGAAAGCCTACTACTTCGAGCTTTGTAATCGCCGAAGCGTAAACTTGATCAACTCGTTCTAACAGATAATCCTGTATGGATTCATAACCTGGCTGAATGGAATAGATAATAACGTTACTGTCAACGATCATGCGTCACGACCAGCTAAAGGTTTATCCTGGCGGGTTTCACGTTGCCACTCAGACGGATCTCCATACTTATCGGCTACTCCGCTTTGGGTCAACCTCGTAAATACGTCTTTGAGCGAGTCTCTTTTTGAAGGGATTTCTGGTGTATTTCTTTTTTCAATAAACCGGCTATTGAATTTTGGCAGCACCTGCCTCAACAATGCTTCGTCTTCCGGCGTGTCAATTTCAATTATCCACTGGCTCATAGCTACTCTTCTATTTATTCAGCAAGTTAACAAAAATCAAACCGGATTTGTCTCCCGCAAACTCGCTAATCGCAGACTTACCGCCCGCTTGTGGGCATCTAATGATTCGGCTTCGGCCATGGCCTCCACCACCGGGCCGAGGTGCTGCAAGCCTTCGGGCGTAATGTGCTGAACGGTGATTTTCTTCACGAAGCTATCCAGCGATACGCCACTGTAGGCCCGCGCATAGCCATTGGTTGGCAGCGTGTGGTTCGTGCCCGACGCGTAATCACCCGCCGATTCGGGGGTGTAGTTACCCAGAAAAATCGACCCGGCATTGATGATTTGGTCGGCCACTGCTTCGGCGTTTTCGATACTCAGAATCAGGTGTTCGGCGGCATACTGGTTTAATAAATCAATCGCGTCGGTCTGACTCTCGACCAGGATCATCCTGCTGTTTTGCAGTGCTTTAGCCGCCAGCGCCTGCCGGGGCAACCGGCCAAGCTGCGTCGTGAGGGTCAGGTGAACACTATTAAGGAGTTTCTTGCTGGTCGATACCAGCAGTACCTGACTATCGGCGCCATGTTCGGCCTGCGAGAGCAAATCAGCCGCCACAAACGACGGAATCGCCGAATCGTCGGCATACACGGCCACTTCGCTCGGTCCGGCGGGCATGTCGATGGCTATGCCTTCCTTTGCCACCAGCATTTTGGCGGCTGTAACATACTGATTGCCCGGCCCGAAGATTTTGTATACTTGCGGCACCGACTCGGTTCCGTAGGCCATAGCCGCAATCGCCTGCGCCCCGCCAATCCGGAAAACCTTCGTGACCCCAACAAGTTTGGCGGCAAAGTAAATGGCGGGGTGGCTGCCGGGTGTACACAGAACAACCTCGCGGCAACCGGCCAGTTGGGCCGGAATCCCCAGCATCAGCACCGTGCTGAAGAGCGGGGCCGTGCCGCCGGGAATGTATAGTCCAACCTTTTCGATGCCCACGCTTTTGCGCCAGCACGTTACGCCCGGCATGGTTTCAATTTTCTCAACGGGTTGTTTTTGCCGCTCATGAAACAGCCGGATATTCTGATACGCCTGCCGGATAGCCGCCTTGAGTTCGTCGCTGAGTTGACTTTCGGCTGCGTCAAGTTCATCGGGACCAACTCCCAGTCCACTCGTCGTCAAATCGACTTTGTCAAACGTTTTGGCCAGTTCAACCAGAGCTGCGTCGCCCCCGGTGCGAACCTGAGCCAGAATAGGCGCAACGACTGCATCAATCTGCCCGGTCGATTGCACAGGGCGGGCCAGCAGGGTGGGCCATTCGCTGCGGGCGGGAAAAGGAATGATGGTCATAGTTGTAATACCCCCAAGCCCCCAAAGGGGGGTGTCAGGACAGTCACTGGCTGCCGCCGGAGGTGGGCAAGTCCTGACACCCCCCTTTGGGGGCTTGGGGGCTTTTTAGTAAATCATTTTCTCAATTGGAATGACCAGAATGCCTTCCGCACCGGCGGCCCGGATGGCTTCGATATTTTCCCAAAATTCGTTTTCGTTCAATACGGAATGCACCGAACTCCAGCCTTTGGTGGCTAAGGGCGTTACGGTCGGACTTTTCATGCCCGGCAACAGGGCCGTTATCTGATCGAGAGCGTGGTTGGGCGCATTCAGCACAATGTATTTGTTATTTTTGGCCGCCTGCACCGATTTAATCCGGAACAGGAGTTTATCGAGTAACGCCTGTTTGTCAGCATCGAGTTCAGGACGGGCAATAAGAATGGCTTCGGAGCGAAAAATCGTTTCGACTTCCTTCAGGCCGTTGCTCAGGAGCGTGCTGCCCGACGAGACAATATCGCAAACAGCTTCGGCCAGCCCGATGCTGGGCGCAATCTCTACCGACCCACTGATCTGGTGAATTTCAGCCCGAACGCCTTCACCCGCTAAGTAATGGCCCAGCAGGTTGGGGTAGGACGTGGCGATGTTTTTCCCTTCCAGACTCTGGACACCCGTCCAGTCGGTGCCGCGCGGGATAGCGATGGACAGGCGGCATTTGGAAAAACCGAGTTTATGCACCGTTACCACCGGGCGACCCGTTTCGACGGCCACGTTCTCGCCCACGATGCCGAGATCGGCCACGCCATCTTCCACGTAGCCGGGAATATCGTCGTCGCGCAGGAACAGGAATTCGGCGGGAAAATTGGACGAAACGGATTTGAGTTTACCGGTGCCGTAGTCGAAGCGGATACCGCACTCTTTAAAAAGCTGGTACGAATCGTCGCTCAGCCGACCGGATTTTTGCAGGGCAATGCGTAATACAGAAGACATTGGGTAATGGATAATGGATGATGTATAATGGCATACACCACGTAATTCGTTGATTTTAGGATGGAACCAGCAATCGACCGCAGGGCCGAACGGTTGATTTTATCCAATCAGGGGGCAAAAGTACGGGAAAACGGACAAAGACCGACGGGTAGACTTAGCAATCGTGATGATAGCGACGATGTCGGAAAGGAGAATGAGTAGCCCGTTGGGAAATCATGGCGCAAAGGTAAGCAGAAAAGTCTGCTCCACCAGACCTAAAAGGTTTTAAAAACCTTTTAGGTCTATGCGTATCTTTGCCCTATGCTTTTGACACAGAAACAACAAACCATAAATACTCAAACTGAATCTGCGTTGGATCGTCGCACGGCGGTACTGCCCGTTATGGAAGCTTTCTACACGCTTCAGGGCGAGGGGGCACATACGGGCCGGGCCGCCTATTTTATCCGGCTGGGCGGCTGCGACGTTGGCTGCCACTGGTGCGACGTGAAAGAATCATGGGATGCCAGCGCCCACCCAAAACTAACCGTCGACACCATCGTTGACGGCGCGTTGCAACACCCCGGCCGAATGGTGGTCATTACGGGAGGGGAGCCGCTCATGCACGATCTTACTGACCTAACGGCCTCCCTCCAAACGGCTGGTTTTCAAACTAATATCGAAACGTCGGGGGTGTGCCAGGCCGTTACGGGTTCGTGGGACTGGATTTGTTTTTCGCCCAAGAAGTTTAAGAAGCCCAACCCGGCTATATACGATGAAGCCGACGAATTAAAAGTCATTATTTACAACTCATCCGATTTCGCCTTTGCCGAGTCGTTTGTGCCCCATCTGCGGCCTGATTGCAAACTCTTTTTGCAATCCGAGTGGAGTCGTTCCAATGAAATGCTGCCTCGCATCGTTGAGTACGTAAAAGATAATCCGCAATGGCAAATCTCGTTGCAGACGCACAAGTATCTGGATATTCCGTAGGCAGGGAGCACGGGGCAGGGAGCACGGGGCAGGGAGCACGGGGGGCGGGGCACGGAGTAAAGCTCTTTACCCGGCTGCTGGCTCCTGGCTCCCTGCTATTCACCCTACTCCTGGCTCCCTGCTCCCCGCTCCTCGCCCAAAGCCCCAAAGCTAAAGAACTCTACGCCCAGTCCATCCGGCTCTTTAGCGAACGGAAAGCGTCTGAGGCCATTCCCTATATGGAGCAGGCCGTGAAGGAAGACCCCAATTTTACGGATGCCTACCTGAAACTCGGTCAGTTATATGAGTTCACAAAACGCTACGACCCCGCGCTGGCGGCCTATCGTAACGCCCTAAAACTCCAGCCCGACAGTCCGGCGTCGGGGGCGGCCTACCAGTCGCTGAGTAACACGCTGCTGCGGCTGGGGCGCTACAGCGAAGCCCTGCCCTATCTCGAAAAATACCAAACCCTGTTTGCGCCACAATCGGTGCAGAGCAAACGCATTGCGCGTCAGATCGAAACCGCCCGCTTTGGCCAGGAGGCTCTGCAACACCCGCAGGCCGTTGACCCCAAGCCGTTGTCGCCGGTGCTGCAAACGACTCCCTCGCAGTATTTTCCGGTGCTGACCGCCGATGAGCAAACGCTGGTGTTTACGGCCCTGAAACCCGAAGGCGATGAAGACCTGATGACGGCCACCTTCAATGGCGAAAGCTGGTCGCCACCGGTCTCGCTGGCGGCTAACATTAACACCCCCGACAATGAAGGAACGGCCAGTTTATCCGCCGATGGTCACACCATTGTGTTCACCATCTGCCAGGGGCGCAAAGGTTTCGGTGGTTGTGATTTATACATGAGCCGCAAAACGGGCAGCGACTGGTCAAACCCGGATAATCTTGGGGCCACCATCAATACGCACCATTACGAATCCCAGCCTGCGCTCTCGGCAGATGGGCGCCGGTTATACTTTGTTTCTGACCGACCCGGCGGTAAAGGTCGGCGCGACATCTGGCAAAGTGAACTCGGCGCCGATGGCAACTGGACCGCGCCGGTCAACCTCGGCGAGCCCGTCAACACGCCCGCCAACGAAGCATCACCGTTTATTCATCCAAACGGGCAAAGCCTGTTTTTTGCGTCGGAAGGGCACATTGGTATGGGCGGCTATGATTTGTTCGTGACCGATAGCGGGCCATCGGGCTGGTCGGCTCCGGCCAACTTAGGGTATCCCATCAACACCTCGGAAGACCAGGCTTCGCTGTTTGTATCGGCCAATGGCAGCCGGGCCTACTACTCGTTTGAAGAACAAAAAGAGGGCGTTTCGCAGAAGTCGCGGCTCTACACCTTTGATTTGCCCGAATCGTTACGTGAACGCATCAAGCCGGTGAGTTTCCTGAAAGGGATTGTAGCCGATGTGAAAACGAAAAAGCCTCTCGCAGCTACGGTTGAGTTGATTGATCTGAAAACGAATCAGGTACTCTCGCGGGTGCAGGCCGATGCCCAAACGGGCCAGTATACAACCGTACTGCCCAGCGGGGGCGACTACGCGCTGTATGTGAGCATTCCGGGCTACCTGTTCAAAAGCCTTTCGTTCGATTTTACGCAAAAAACCAAAGGCGACGCTATGGTACTCAGTGTGCCGCTGGAACCGGTTACCGGCGGCAAGTCGGCCAGCGAGACCCTGAATAATTTGTTTTTTGAGTCGGGCCGTTATGATTTAGCCGATAAATCGCGTACCGAACTTGACCGGCTGTCATCTTTTTTACAGGTCAATCCAGGCGTTAACGTTGAGATTTCGGGCCATACCGACGACAAAGGCGATGCAGCCGCCAACCTGACGCTCTCGCAGAAGCGGGCGCAGTCGGTAGTGACCTACCTGACCAAAGCCGGTATAGCCTCAACGCGTATCAAGGCCGTTGGCTATGGTAAAACCCGGCCGGTTGCTCCCAACACAACCGACGAAAACCGGCGGCTAAACCGGCGAATCGAGTGGCGGGTGTTATAGCAAAGAGCGGGGAGCACGGGGCGCGGAGCAAGGTAGTCCACGCCCGGCTCCGCGCTTCTTGCCCCGCGCTCCCTGCTTCCCGCTCCCTGCTCTTTGCATTCTGCGGGATTTTTTTCAATTTTGTGTATGTTGTCCATATACTCTGGCTTATATAGACAGGTTATTTTGATTCGTTACCGACAACATCGCACCCAGTATAATGACTCCCGAACACGTTAAGTGCTTGATTATAGGCTCTGGCCCGGCTGGTTATACGGCGGCTATTTATGCCGCCCGCGCCAACATGAAACCCGTGCTGTATCAGGGCGCACAGCCCGGCGGGCAACTCACCATCACCACCGAAGTTGACAATTTTCCGGGTTATCCCGACGGTGTGCAAGGCCCGCAGATGATGCAGGACCTTGAAAACCAGGCGCGTCGATTCGGCACCGACATTCGCTACGGGATGGTTACGCAGGTTACCTTTGCCGGGCAGCCGGGGCCGGGCAATCCGCACGTCGTCATTGTCGATGACAAGCAGGAAATTACCGCCGACTCGGTCATTATCTCAACGGGAGCATCGGCCAAGTGGCTCGGCCTGCCCTCCGAAATGCGGCTCAATGGCCGGGGCGTATCGGCCTGTGCGGTTTGCGACGGCTTCTTTTTCCGGGGGCAAGACGTGGCCATTGTGGGTGCGGGCGACACAGCCGCCGAGGAAGCCAGCTATCTGGCGAACCTCTGCCGGAAAGTGTATATGATTGTTCGGCGCGATGAAATGCGGGCTTCGCAGTTTATGCAGCAAAGGGTGAAAACTGCCCATAATATCGAAATCCTGTACAATGCCGTGACCGAAGAAATCCTGGGCGACGATGAGGTGTCCGGTGCGCGGTTAAAGAATACAGTAACCAATGAAGAGTACATTTTAGATGTGACCGGCTTTTTCGTAGCCATTGGTCATAAACCCAACACGGATATTTTCCGGGCGTTTCTCGATTTGGATGATAATGGCTACATTCTCACCGAAAAAGGAAGCACCCGAACCAATATAGCCGGCGTATTTGCCTGCGGAGACGCTCAGGATAACATCTATCGTCAGGCTGTCACAGCGGCCGGAACGGGTTGCATGGCAGCCCTCGACGCCGAACGTTATTTAGTCACGCTGGAAATGCAGGGCGAAGAAATTGTTCATTAACCAGTTTATAGTGTCAAGTTTCAGGTTCAACGTTTCAGGTTAATCGCGACGCAGTTTTTAACCCGGAACATTGAACCTGAAACCTGGAACCTTAAACTCATCTTAGAGTACGATGAGAGAAACCGCTACACGATGGCTACTGGCCATCGGGTGCCTGTGTTTGACCGTAACGACACAGGCCCAGGAGCGCGGGCGATTTAAAAATAACCTGCGTATTACCCCTAAAAATGGGGCTAACCCGAATGCTCCAGTCGTTGAACAGCCGCAGAAAGCGAACGACCAGTTTGACCAGGAAACGACTCAACTGCGCTTCAACAGCCAGTTTGAACCTAAAAAAGAATTAAACCCGGTTGTTAGCGAAGATACCAGCCAACTCGACCAGGGCCAGACCAGCGTTGTGGAGGTGATTGATTCGGTGCTGGTGGGCAACGAATGGGTGAAAATCGCTGATTATTATGCCGTCTGGGATTCGCGCACGATTGACCCCTACAACATTAACCCGCTGGAGTTCGACGAAGCCATCGACATTAAGTTGTATGACCCACCGGCCAATCGGTACTGGTCGGCCCCGCTCGAAGAAGGCAAGATGACCTCCAATTTCGGGTACCGCTGGGGCCGCTGGCATACCGGCACCGACCTCGACCTCGAAACCGGCAACCCGGTCTATGCTGCTTTCGATGGCATTGTGCGGGTGGTAGGCTGGGATGGAAATGGGTATGGTCGTTACGTACTGATTCGGCACTACAACGGGCTTGAGACGCTCTACGGTCATTTGTCGAAGCAGACTGTTGAAACCGGGCAGCTTGTCAAGGCGGGTGATCAGCTTGGTTTGGGTGGCAGCACGGGCCGCAGTTCTGGACCGCACCTGCACTTCGAGACGCGCTACGAAGGCAACCCCTTCAGCCCACTTAACATCTACTCGTTTCCGGAAAATACCATCAATTCCGACCATTTTCTGCTGACAGGCTCCGTTTGGGATTACCTGCGCGGGGGTCGGTCGTCATCATTTTCGTCGGAGGTGTCGAAGCCGCGCTTCAAGCGAACGGTGCTGCACCGGGTGCGGTCGGGCGAAACGCTCAGTTCCATCGCCGACCGGTATGGCCTGTCGGTATCGTCGCTGAAACGCAAAAATCACATCTCAAGCTCACGGCTCCGGCCGGGTCAGAAACTCAGGGTACATTGACGGGTGGATTTAGGCGTTCTCTGACGGCGTCGTTGCAGAAGTTAGGTTAGGTTAAGATAAGGCTGTTTAAGATTTTGATTTTGGCTGACATATTAGTTATAAAAGGGCGTGTTTTTGTCATCCCGACGAAGGAGGGATTTTGACTTTTCCTGACGTTTGAGATCCCTCCTTCGTCGGGATGACAAAAACACGCCCTTTCAGCAAACCCTAAACAGTTTCGATAGCTGTACATATACACTAACTGTTCCCATGAAATTCACGCTGGTTAGACAACTGCTTTTAACGGTTTGCCTGGGACTTTTGTCAACTCCTTATTCCCTACTGGCCCAATCAACAGTGGTCAAACAAGTATTCGATTATTATGAGCTGAAAGGGCTGCTTTTAAAGCATAAGCCAACGGTAGAGAGTATACTCAGCCTGAAGCGACTCAAACTTACTGCCAGCAGGGAACGACCCGAAAGCACTATTTACGCCTACCAACGGGAACGTGATACGACACAAATCCTTGTCCGTATTCGTAAAAGCGATGGGTTAGTCAGTGAAATAGCCTGGGCTGAAGGTTGGTCGACGCTTGGCAGCCTGACTCATGATGCTGTTTATGATGGCTTTACGCCAGTGGCAGGCAATAGCCGGTATTACAACCGATTCCAGAAGATAGCTCTTTTCGTTAATTATAAACTGGCTGAAGATAAGATTGTACCCTGCATCCTACGATCAGTTGAGTAGGGTGTCTCATTCTATGAGGGTCTCTTTATTCATCACGTTCATAGGAAATACCATTTTTCAATTTCTTTAGAGGCCGTCTAAAATATTAAAATTGACTGATTGTCCCCGTTGCTGTATCCTCACAGCAATGGGGAATTTACACCTAATTTGTGAATTTTGAATAGCCGCTTATACCACGCAGATTTTCGCATAACTGCACGTCTGTCAGGCAGGCACAGAGTTCTTTTGTGATGTGGCCCGCTGTTGCCGAAACGATTTGTCCATACAAATCCGCATGGTTGTCAAGGCAACGTTCACCGAGTTATAGACGCTCTTTAGGGTAATGTCCATCACCTCAGCCGCCTGCGAATAGGTAAGCCCTTTCATATACACTAAGTATAAAATCTCCTTCTGGCGTTTGGGCAAACGGTTCAGTTCCTGGAGTAACACTTGTTTTTGCAAATCAAGTGTCTGTTCCTCAATCAAATGACTTTCGCAGGACTGAATGATGAACTCGGCTTTGTCGAACAGATAGGCATCGGAATCATACTTGTTTAATCGACCAACCGTATCCAGTAGCCGTCGGCGCAGAGCGCGGTACAGATAAAACCGAATGTTATTGGTTGACCCCAACCGCAGCCGGTTTTCGTAGAGATGTAAAAACAACTCGTGCTGACAATCTTCTACCACCTGCCGGTTTCGAACCAGGTTATACCCGTACCGATACAAATCAGCAGCAAATAACTCATAGAGCGTCGAGAAGGCGTCCCGGTTGCCAAACCGAAATGCATCCCAAAGGCTAACGTGTTCATCAGAAGTGAGTTGACTCGTCATACACGGGTAGGCAAAACGTGGTGAAGTAAGGGGTTAAATTGATCAGAGAACCAACAAATGAACTTCATGTTGGCTACCTCTGTATAAACTGACTACTGAAGTTTAGCCGCAAGATGTTTTACAGAGTACGATGATAAATATCTTATCAAATTCATTAATAGTAAATTTCAATTTAACATTACAATACTATTGTTTTATTTTGAGTTAGCCAATAGTTTTTATCATTAAATTTTCATTTAGTAGGACAACGCCCGTCGTACCAACCTGGTAGGATGATTAGACGAAGCCTAAACTTAGCGGAAGGCGGCTGCATTCTTCGCTGGCACCAGCCGGATTAGAAACAGGTTGGCCAACTTCATTTACAACCAGTTGCGGTAAACGAAGTAGCCCATTTTCTCAGGAGCCCACTTATGGCACGTCCTGTAGAAAATGGGCTACTTCGTTCACAAGCAGTCAATGGCAACGGCTTAAAGGCGGAGCAAGCACCCTAATCCCATATTCACAGCACTTATCTACTTCTGGTCGTACTTTTCTTTATACATCTTATAAAGCCGCTTGTGCCGGTCGTCTAAGTTCACCTTGCGACCCTGTATAAAAACGTGTTCGACCACATTCGTCCGCATGTCCAGGGCGTCGCCCGCCGACACGAACAACGTCGCTTGTTTGCCTTTTTCGAGGGTGCCGACAAGGTTGTCGATGCCGAGAATTTTAGCGGTATTCGACGTAACTAATTTCAGGGCTTCTTCGCGGTCCGTTATGCCGAAACCGGCGGCTGTGCCAGCCAGAAACGGCAGGTTGCGTGTCCGCCACCATTCGTCGGCATAACTCAGCCCGACCAGAATACCCGCTTTTTGCAGAATGCCCGGCATCCGGTACGGTAAGTCCACGTCTTCGTCCTCGCGGTTAGGCAGCCGGTGTAACGCGCTCAGAATCACCGACACCTTGTTGTCTTTCAGGAACGTGACGGCGCGGTTCGCTTCTTCGCCACCAACGAGCACCACCTTCGGAACGCCCACCGATTTGGCAAACGTGACGGCCTCAATGATATCTTTGGCGTAATCGGCCCGGACATACAAATTCTGTTTCCCCGAAAACAAGCCCCGCATGGCCTCTAATTTAAGGTTCATGGGCATCGGACTGGGCAGAGCTGCGTAGGCTTTGGCGTCGGCGAAAGTAGCCCGCAATGCGCTGATGGCTTCATCCCGTTTCTCATTTTTCTTGAGCGTAATGGTGAAATCCTCGAAGTTGAAATCGCGGGAAAAATAGGTCGGCCAGTTGAGCCAGATCCCATCATCTTTTTTCAGAACGGCATCTTCCCAGTTCCAGCCATCGGCCATCATCACACTCGAACTCCCCGACACGGTTCCGCCCTGAGGCATGGCCTGAGTGAGCAGCACACCGTTGTTGCGAATAGTAGGAATGATTTCCGAGTCGGTGTTGTAGGCAATCAGGGCGCGGACGTTGGGATTCAGTATGCCCACTTCCCGCGTATCGACCGTTGACCGAACGGCCGCGATTTCCTGCAATCCCACTGTCGAAGCGGGTGAGATAATGCCCGGGTAAACGTGCTTGCCCGACACGTCGATGGTCTCGACATCGGTAAGGTTCAACCGAACAATTGTGCCATCGACCACATTGGTAATGAGGCCATTGCTGAACAGCACCACGCCGTTCGGAATCACCTGCCCATTGCCAGTGTGAACGGTGCCGCCCATCAGGGCAATGGTTTTCGTCTGCGGTTTTGCCGGAGCCGGATTCTGGGCAACGCTCGTGAGTGAAGCCAGGGTGAGTAGTATCAGTAGGTGTTTCATTTGGTTCAAGTTCTTTCAAGTTCAAGGTTTCAGGTTCCAGGTTCCTGCGGCAGCAACCAACTTGGAACATTGAACCTGAAACTATTTTTCTTCCCCTTCGGCCATTACGCCTTCAATATCCTCGCAATGCCACATCCGTGCCCGGCGGAAACTGGGCTTCTGGGTCGGTGTTCCGCTTGCTTTGGCCGCTAACGTTTTCTGAATCAGGCGGGCGCGTTCGGCCTGCATGGCATCGCGTTTGGCATCTTCGTCTTTCAGACTGAAATAGATTGCCCCATCGATCAGTGTGTATTCGGGCCGGGCGTAGATCGACAGTGGATGGGCGTTCCAGAGTACCAGATCGGCATCTTTGCCCACGTTGATGCTGCCAAGCCGGTTGTCTAAGTGCAGAAGTTTGGCCGGGTTGAGGGTCACCATTTTCCAGGCGTCTTCCTCCGTCATACCGCCATATTCGACGGTTTTGGCCGCTTCCTGATTCAACCGGCGGGCCATTTCTGCATCGTCGGAGTTGATAGATACCGTTACACCCTGTCGGTGCATGAGAGCCGCGTTATACGGAATAGCGTCTTTCACCTCCATCTTGTAGGCCCACCAATCGGCGAACGACGAGCCGCCCGCGCCATGCTTAGCCATCTTGTCGGCTAACTTGTACCCTTCCAGAATATGCGTGAACGTGTTCACTTTGAAGCCCAGCGAGTCGGCCACTTTCATCAGCATATTAATCTCCGACTGCACATACGAGTGGCAGGTAATGAACCGTTTGGCGGCCAGAATCTCCGCCAGCGCGTCGAGTTCGATGTCCCGGCGGGGCGCCACGGCCGTTGCTTTTTGTTTGGCGTTCAACTTGTTGTACGTCGCCCACCCTTTGGCGTACTCTTTAGCCCGCATGAAGTGGTCCATATACACCTGCTCCACACCCATGCGCGACTGCGGAAAACGCACCCGGTTGGCATCGCCCCAGTTGGCCTGTTTCACGTTCTCGCCGAGGGCAAACTTGATAAACCCATCGGCTCCATTGATGAGCAGCGCGTCCGGCGATTCGCCCCACTTCAGCTTAATGAGAGCCGACTGTCCACCAATGGCATTGGCCGAACCGTGCAGCAGTTGCGACGTTGTGACGCCACCGGCTAACTGCCGGTAAATATTGACGTCCTCGGAGTTCACCACATCGGCCATCCGCACCTCTGCCGTACTTGACTGCGAAGCCTCGTTGACCGACAGCAGGGCAATGTGCGAATGTTCGTCGATGATGCCGCTGGTGAGGTGCTTACCAGTGCCGTCGAGCACCTTCGTGTTAGCAGGAAGGGGCAGATTTTTACCCACTTTAGCAATTTTACCGCCCGTGATGAACACATCGGTGTTGGTCAGAATACCGTCTTTTTCGTTGGTCCAGACCGTTGCATTCCGAATCAGAATCGTCTCGGCTTTAGGCTTTTGGCCATTCCCCATGCCAACGAATGGATACATAACCACCGTTGATGAAGTCGCCGACGTCGATACGGCGCTGGTCGATCTGGCGGCAGTTAGTGCCGTTGATGAGATTGCCGACGTGGATACGGCCGACGTGGATACGGCCGACGTGGACACGGGTGCATCGCCGGTTCGGGTTGCCAACCAGGTGATGACTTTCCCATCCGGCGATTCGCCATCGCCTTTCATCGTTGTCGGCGACGTGCGGTAGCCTGTCAGGCGGGTTGTGCCACCCGGCCCAGGCTTTTTGTCCAATTGCACCTGCATCGAAATCAGGTCGCCACTAACGGCCACTTTGGGCGTTAGTTTGACGGTATCGGCCAGGATCTGGTACTCCGGTTTGTCCAGCGATTTTCCCGTGATGTTCAGTTTCAGATCGCTCCGGTCGGCGACCGTTAATTGCCAGGTGCCGCGCAGATCGGCAACGTCTTTGTTGGTAACGATGTATTGCCTGCCGCGAATCCAGTTTTCGTAGATCACGTTATCGGCGCTGAACAGATTGCCCGATGTAATGATGAAATTCGCCACCCGGCCTTTTTGCAGCGTGCCGACCTGATCGTCGGCTTTGATGAACCGGGCGGGAACGGTCGTCAGGCTCTCTAACGCTTTCTGCTCGGTCAATCCGTTTTCAACGGCTTTGCGAATGTTGGCCCAGAAATCGGCTTTGGTTTTCAGGCCCGCCGTCGTCAGCGCGAATGGAATATTGGCCCCGGCCAGCCGCCCGGCATTCATCGGCGCCATTTCCCAATGCTTCAGTTCCGAGAAGGCGACATTATCGGCATCCCAGGCATCTTCAACGTCGTAGGCGGGGGGATAATTGACCGGCACAATCAGCGGGGCACCCGTGGCCTTGATCTCGTCAAGGCGCTGGTATTCGTCGCCCGACCCTTTTATAATGTACTGAATGCCAAACTCATCCCCGATTTTGTCGGCCCGCAGGATACCCAGTTTATCGTTGGCCTCAAAGATGGCGGGCAGCGACTGGATTCGGTTCAGGGCCGCCAGCGACAGATTCGCCTGGTCTTTGCTGCCACCCCGTTTATACCAGTCGGCATCGTACAGGGCCTGGCGAATCAACGCCACCGACCCCATCATCGAGTTCGGGTAGGTCTGCCCCGACGAACCTTTGCTGAATGAATAGTGGGCTGTGGCGTCGGGTTTGAGCACGAGCGTATTCTCACGATCATCGGCGAGGGTGACGAGCGCGCCCGTCCCCCGAACGAGACCGTCGTGTGGATGCGTCAGCACAGTCCCAAACCCCAATTTACGGAGTTCATCGGCTTTGGCGGGCGTAGCTTTGAACACTAAATCCGCTTCATTTTCGGGTTGAATAGCCTGATTCCAGTAGTAGGCTCCTTTTTTGGTTGATTCATACTGCGGTGGCGCTCCGAATGGCCGGCGTTCCTGCCTGACCTCCGGCATCCCGTAATCCGAATCGATGTCGATGAGCGACGGGTAAATCCGTTTACCTGTCAAATCGGCAACGACAGTGCCAGCGGGCAGGCTGACGCTGGCGCCAACGGCTTCGATGCGGCCATCGCGGATAAGCAGCGTGGCCTTCTGCAGCGTCGTTTGGGGGTCAACGACAATCGTGGCATTGGTAAACGCATACAGGCCGGATCGTTCGTCGTAGACCCCATTTTGGGGGAAGGTTGTCTGAGCCACAGCCGAGCAGGTCAGGCTGGCCGCCAGCATGGCTGTCAGAAGATGTTTGGTCATGAACTTGATTGATGGTTGATGATTGGGGTTAACCGTCAAAAATACGCAAAAATAGCACGCCTTTCGGCATGTTTGCCAATGAAGATTTTGTCCGGCGGGGCATCGGCGGCTGTTCTGTTTTAGCGCTAAAAATCGTTTATTTGTCCCGTCTTAGTCTGGCAAATTCACGTACTCTACTATGCGTTTCGCTGCTTTCCTGATTAACTTTATGGGAGCCCTATCGGCAACTTTTGCACAGTCCCAGCCGAATTATGCGGATCAGCTCACCCGCGAACGGATCAACTACGCCAACCAGAATAATGTGAATCTCACCAGCAACACATTCACCCTATTTACCATCAAAGGCGAACCGGGCAAACTCCTGGGCGATCCGTATCTGGACACGACCTGGCAGGCGGGTAACGTGCGCTTTTACAACAAAGTCGGGACCTCGTTAACGACCGACTCTATTGCGGGCGTTCCGGTGCGGCTCGACCTGGTGGCGAACGAGGTAGAAATCCGAGCCGGGGCTACCGACATCAGGGCCGTAAAAGCTACGGCTGTTCGGTATGTCGATGTGAATAACCGGCTGGGAACGGTTAGCCGGTTCGTTAATGTGCACGACTACCAGGGCGATGCAGATAAATTGACGGGCTTTTTCGAGCAGTTTGTCACCGGGAAAGTCGATCTGCTTCAGCACCCGTCGGTCCATATCCTGAAGGCCAACTACAACGTGGCGATGAACGTTGGCACCAAAGATGATGAGCTGGTCAAAAAAATGGACTGGTACGTAGCCTGGAACAAAAAAGCCGTTAAGTTTTCGCCCGGCAAAAAAGCCGTGCTGGAGCTAATGGCCGACAAGAAAGACCAGATCGAAACCTTCCTGAAAACTGAAAAACCCGACCTGAAATCCCGGTCGGGCCTGATGGCGGTATTTTCGTATTACAACAGTCTTTGAGCACCTGCCTTACCAGCAGCCCGTCTAAAAGGCAGATGCTACCCCAGTTTTCTTTATCTTTGTGTAACGTGAGTTTGCTATGAGCAATAATGTCAGGTATCAGCAGGGGGTCATGGAAAAAGACCCGCGTAACATGACAGACCAGGAGTTTAGGGTCTGGCAACAGCAGTGCGACGAGAACGCCCGTACTTACTTGTTTTCCATTAATCAACCCTTAGTCTATATCCGGGAAGATGGGCATACAGTTGCCGAATACAAGGACGGCCATGTGCTTGTGATTCGATGAACATTTAGGTGATTGCGGGGCCGCCCGGTATCGGCAAGAGCACCAATGCCAAAAACTTCATTCCCCGCAAAACGCCGATCATTGATCAGGATTTAGCCGGTTATCAATACAAGAAACAGGGGTTTGCCGACTATCAGGATTTGGCCTCCTTAACCACCCAGCAGAAAACGAGGGACTATCTGTTTGCCAGAAAAAGCTTTGCTCTCGAATTGAATTTAGGTTTCCAATCCCACTATGAGTACCTACGATCCATTGCCGGGTTCGATCCTTCCAACTGGGTCCACCTGCTGCTTTTCTACACCGATAATCTTGCCCTTTGCATCGACCGGGCTAAGGTTCGGCATTTAAGTGGTGGCCATGAGGTCAGGCAGAACATTATTGAGGAAATGTATGCGAACACCTTTCCTTTTTGAGCAGAATAAAAACCTGTTCGCCAGTGTTCGACTGATTGATGTTCAAAACACGACGATGATTGAACCCAGCATGCGTAATGAAAACCTACCAGGATGGGTCATTACGAATAACTTACAGGCGTATTTACCACAGTGACGGGTCGTTAAACCCATTTTGTACTGACGATTTCCCGATAACTTTGCGTTAGATTACCAGTCTGTCTCTGTTTTCGCTAACCTGCTGCAGTACCTTTCGCTTATGAAACGTCTACTTTATAGTGCCCTCCTGGCCTTACTTCTATCGTGCAGCGATAGCAACACGGCTCCCGTACTTCCTCTGGAGTTTCAGGGATTTGATGGCAGCCGGATGTTGGTCGTTACCCCGTTGGGTGCACTGAAAATCAAGCTGAATCAGTCTGTCAACTGGCGGAGTACGGGCGGAACAGTAGCCCAGGGGCAAAACGACACGCTGACCTATACGGCCCCCGCAACGGCTGGTTTTCAGCAAGTTGTGATTAAACGTCCGGGCAATTCGGCGGATAGCCTTGTGCTTAACATTGCCGTTACACCCAGCGCGGCCCTGTTCAAATTGCTCCAGGGGGGCAACCACAGCCTCATTTTCCGTCATGCCGCTGCCGACGTAGGGGCTGACCAGCTTTCCAGCTCGACAATTCCTGACTGGTGGAAGTCCTGCGATTCGAAACTGGCCCGCCAATTGAATAGCCAGGGCCTGAGTGATGCAGCCGCTATAGGCAAAACCCTCAAACGGCTCCAACTGCCTGTTGGCCGGCTTATTTCCAGCGAATATTGCCGGGCCTTTACCAGTGCCGAAAAGCTGGAAACGGGCTTGCCCATTCAGCAAGTTAAGGAGTTGAACCTGAGTGTTTCCGACGAAACCAAACGCTGCGAGAACACGCTGAAACTGGCTGCGAATCAGCCATTAGATGCAAAAAACACGGTTTTCATTACCCATACCGGTCTGCTTGCCAGCCAGTCTGACTGCAATGCACTGAACCAGTTGCAATGGGGCGATGCGGCTGTGTTTTCGGTGAAGGCGGATAAAACGATCAGTTTTATGGGCTTCATCCGGGTTAAAGACTGGACGGATTTGGGTAAGTAAAGCGACGCGTTTGACCACTAAATAATGAAGAGAATAGTCGTAACCGGTTCATCAGGGCAATTAGGAAATGTAATCGTTAACCTCCTGAAACAGCAGGGCTACCGGGTTACCGGAATCGATGTCGTTGAGAGTGAAACGACGGACGAAACCGTTGATATTCGCCATGCCGAAGCGGTGCTGGCGGTTACCAGGTCTGTTGACGCCATCATCCACACAGCAGCCATTCATGGCAAACAGTACGCATTGAATTATCCGAGAGAAGAATTTATCCAAACGAATATTAATGGAACGTTCAATCTGTTAAATGCCTGCGTGAAAAATGGGATTTCTAAATTCCTCTATACAAGTACGACGTCAATCTATGGCAATGCCTTAGTTGGTGATAAACAAGCCGTTTGGGTAACCGAAAACCTCACACCTGACCCAAGAGATATTTACGACATCACCAAGCTTACCGCCGAATTACTGTGCCGGGATTATTTTGAAAAAGAAGCCATCGAAACGACTGTTTTACGGGTTTCACGATTTTTACCCGAAACAGACAACCTCAAAGCCCTACACCGGCTCTATAGAGGCCTGGCCGAAGAAGATGGGGCCATTGCCCACTTGTTAGCGCTTCAAACGCATTTTGACCGGTTTGAAATCTTCAATATTTCCAATCAAAGTCCATTCACCGAACGTGACTTAATTGGGTTATATGCAAATCCTAAACAGGTCATCACGTCCTATTACCCAACGGCTGAGGAAGTTTTTGCCCGTAAGCATTGGCTGTTTCCCGAAAAAATTGACCGGGTTTACGTCATTGATAAGGCCAAAAACCTGCTTGGTTATCAGCCGAAGCAAAATTTCGACACCTTTCTCCATTAACTCTTCCAGTCAAGCTGAATTTTGCGGCCCGTGTCGGCGGCCTGCAGAATGGCCTCAATCAATTTCATGTCTTTCCAGCCCTCTTCGCCTGAGGCTTCGGGTTTGCTTTTGGTGCGGATGGCCTGGACAAACGCGTCCATCTGAGCAATTTGCTGGAAGTTAGGGGAAGGAACATCCATTAGCCCTTTACTGGTAATGCCCTGTGCGCCCGTTGCGTTGAAGGCTGGTTCAAGTTTGAACCAGCCGCGTTCGCAGGTGGCGTAGAGCCGGTCGACGTAGGACGAATACGTGGTGCTGCAATGGGCGACGGTACCCCCCGGAAACTCGAACTGCCAGAAAACCGTCTCGTGAATATCTTTGAAATGAACCTTGTCGAAGGTGAACGCCTGGGCTGTCACGCTGACGGGGTCCAGCCCGAGGGTTCGGCGGGCACCCTGAATGGCATAAACGCCTAAATCCATGATGGCCCCGCCCCCACCGATTTTCTTATCTAACCGCCACGAATTTGGGCCCGGCACGGTGAATCCTAATCCTGACTCAATCACTTTCACGTGCCCAAATGTTTTCTCGGCGGCTAACCGGCGCATTTCCAGATGGTGCGGCTCAAAATACAGCCGGTAGCCCACCGACAACTGCACACCCGCTTTTTCGCAGGCCGTCATCATTTGCCGGGCTTCGGCGGGATTCATGGCCATCGGTTTCTCGCAGATGACGTGCTTACCCGCCTGAGCCGCCCGAATGCTGTATTCGGCATGGAGGAAATTAGGCAACACGATGTAAATGATGTCAATGTCGGGGTTATTCCGAATCTGGTCGAAGGTCTGGTAATTGTAGATGTTCCTGGCCGGGATCGTATATTTTTCAGCCCAGGTTTTGGCCTTATCGGGCGATCCCGTCACAATGCCCGCAAGGTAACAGTTTTGGGTTTCGAGCAATGCCGGAGCCAGTTGGTTGGTGGCGTAGTTGCCTAAGCCGACCAGGGCGATGCCTACTTTTTTGGGCGCGGGTTGCCCGACGATGATGCCCGGTTGGGTTAACAGCCCGCCAACTGTGGCAGACATAACTTTTAAGGAATCCCGTCGGGAAATAAGAGCGGACATCGGCGCTAAAGGTTTCGTTCAACCCACAAAAGATAACAAAAAAGACAGCCCGTTGCATAGATCAGGCTGTCTGATAACATAAATTAGTCCAGAATTTTCAACTCAACCAAACCCTACTCCCCAGGCGGTGCCGACACCGTCGTTTGACTTTGTCGGGATGCGCGGTCCGGCGACCCTGCCTCACCGCTCGCACTGCCTTCCCCGCGTGGCCGCCGGCGTTTTTTCCGGCGTTTGGCTTTATCCGCTCCGTCGGTCTGGGTAGATTGTGCCACAGGCGTAACCGTGCCTGGCAGAGAAGCATCAGCCACGGGTGCGCCTTCCAGGCGGGGCTGCCGATCGGCATCGCGGTCGTTGCGGGGCTGATCACGGCGAGTCTCCCGCTGTTCGGCAGTGGCATTATCCGGGCGACGCTGTGCGTCTCCACGGCCAGGGCTGTCTCCACGGGAGGAATTGCCACGCCCACCATCGCGGCCACCTCTACCTGAACCACCCGCTCCACGAGGGCCACCTTTGCCCCGCAGGCCACTGAACCGTTTTGGGTCGAACACGGGCGATTTGCCCATGCCCAGTTCTTCGGTAATTGACCGTTTTTCAACGTCGCGCTCAATCAGCCGCTCAATACTGACGATGCGGTTCTGGTCCTGATCGCTGATAAAGGTGATGGCCGTGCCGGTTGTAGCCGCCCGCGCTGTGCGGCCAATCCGGTGAACGTAATCTTCGGCATCGCGCGGAATGTCGTAGTTGACTACGTGCGTCAGGTTGTCGATGTCGATGCCCCGCGACAGCACATCGGTAGCGACTAAAATGGGGAAGGCTTTATTTTTGAAGTCACGCAGAACAACCTCGCGGTCGTCCTGCTCCAAATCGGAGCTGATACCACGGGCTTCGTAGCCGAGTTTGCTCAGGGCACGCACAATGCCGTTTACTTCCGACTTCCGCGAGGTAAACAGCACCATGCTCAGTACCGGCTTTGTGCTGGTTTCTATCAGATGAGACAGCAGGGGAAGTTTCTGGTTATCGAAGGCTAAGTAAAACTGCTGGTCGATACCGGCAGCCGGTTTGGAAACCGCCAGGCGTATCTCTTCGGGGTCGATCAGAATCCGCTTCGAGAATTCCCGGATTTTATTGGGCATTGTCGCCGAGAAAAGCAGCGTTTGCCGTTTGGCCGGAATTTTATCGACGATGTTCAGGATGTCGTCGGAAAAGCCCATATCGAGCATTTTGTCGGCCTCATCGAGCACTAAATAGTCAATTTTGTCGAACTTGACATAGCCAAGCTGCATGTGAGCAATGAGCCGCCCCGGCGTGGCGATGATAATGTCGGCCCCGGTTTCCAGGGCTTTGCGCTGCTTGTCCCAGTCGTCGCCTTTACCCCCGCCGTAGATGGCGATGCTGTTGGCCTGTACGAAATAGCCGAAGCCTTCCACCTGCTCGTCAATCTGTTTGGCCAGTTCACGGGTGGGCACCAGAATGAGCGTGCTGGTATGGTCGTGGTCGGCGTGGGAGATTCGGTCGAGAAGCGGAATCAGGTAAGCCGCCGTTTTGCCGGTGCCGGTCTGGGCACTGGCAATGAGGTCTTTACCGTCGAGAATTTTGGGGATGGCCAGTTCCTGAATGGGCGTAGCCTTCAGGTAGTTCATGGCGTCCACGCCAGCCAACAGGTCGTCGTGGAGGTTAAATTCGGAAAATGTCAAGGTAACAGCGTAATGAAAGTGAAAAACCGCTGACCTTAATTTCCCGGTCAGCAAACCGTCGCAAATCCTGCGCGACTCCGAGACGAACCGTCGCATCGGCGAACCGTCGCATCGGCGAACCGTTTGATTTGGAAACAAATATACCGAAAAACAGGGATTTATTCAGTATGTTATCTTCCTAATTCCCTTTGCCCGGATAGCCGCTCCGCTCCAGCGCAGTCTACTACCAGCAGTATTTTATTAACTCATTCATTATCAGCAATATAATAACTCGATGCAACGCCAATACAACCTGCGAATTAACTCACATAGACCGATGAAACGCCGGATTAAACTACTACTCACCGCCCCGATGATTCGTTTAATCAGCCTGTTTGGTTTGCTGCTTCCGGCTATTTGGGCGGCAATCTCCCCAGTAATGGCCCCTAAGCCAGCCGCCCCCATTCGGACGGGGGCTGACCAGACGAACCTCTACCTGCCTTACCTTACCGGTAAACGTGTGGGCATGGTGGTCAACCAAACGTCCATCATCGGCACCCGGCCCAGCGTGGACAGTTTGCTGAGCCGGGGCGTTCAGATTGTGAAACTATTTGGGCCGGAACACGGGTTCCGGGGCAATGCCAGCAACGGCGCCAAAGTGGCCGACGAAGGCGATGCAAAAACTGGTATCCCGGTCATTTCGTTGTACGGTAAACATAAAAAACCGTCGCGGGAGCAATTGGCCGACGTGGACTTGCTGATTTATGACATTCAGGATGTGGGTGCCCGCTTTTACACCTACATCAACACCTTAGATAATGTGATGGAAGCCTGCGCCGAACACAAGAAGGAGTTGCTGATTCTGGACCGGCCCAACCCCAATGGCTACGTTGTCGACGGCCCTATTCTGGAGGATCACCTGCGATCGGGTATTGGCATGCACCGGATTCCCATTACCCACGGAATGACCATTGCCGAATTCGCGCAACTCATCAACGGGGCAGGGTGGCTGCCTAACCGGGCCACCTGTAAGCTGCGGATTATCAAGGTGGCGAACTACACCCACGATAGGGCTTACCCACTGCCGGTTATGCCTTCGCCCAACCTCAACACGCAACAATCAGTGTTGCTTTACCCCAGCATCTGCTTGTTTGAGGGCACCATACTGAGTCAGGGGCGAGGCACCTACATGCCGTTCACGGTGCTGGGGGCACCCGCTTTCAAGGGAAAATATACGTTTTCGTTTCGGCCCGTGAGTTTAAAAGGGATGAGCGAAACGCCACTTCATCAGGATACGGACTGCTATGGCCTCGACCTGCGGCAGTATGATATAACCAAACTCCGCAAAACGAAACAACTAAATCTGGGGTGGCTGATGGAATTATACAAAGCCTACCCTGATAAAGATCGCTTTTTCGATAGCAGTCAAAGCAAACAGATGGGCAACTTCGACAAGCTGGCGGGCACCGAAACCCTTAAACGACAGATCATCGCAGGCGCGTCTGAAGCCGAGATTCGCCGAAGCTGGGAGCCGGACCTGTCGGCGTTCAAAACGCTCCGCAAACGGTATCTGCTCTATCCGTGATTAACCGGTCGGGATGACAGGTCGGCAAGGAGTTCAACCAATTACTTCACGGCCTTCTCCTGCCGGTGAAAAATTTTGCTGACGATTTGCCAGCGACCGTCGATCAGCAACAGGTTGAAATAATCAATAAACCGGAACGTCGGGCAGTCGGATTCGACACGGGCCTGGGCCGCTCTGCCCGTTATTTCGCGGTGGGCGATGCGCGTGGTCCGCTGGATAGTCTTGCCCGCCCCAGCTTTGGCCCGGTTCAGGTAATCGGCGATGGGAACGCCTTCGAACTGGCCGGTGGCTCCATCAATGTAGTTCATGGACGCGCTGGGATGAAAGGCCCGAATCAGCCGGGTCGTATCGCCGTTGGTGCCACCCTCGAGGTAATCGCGTAAGGTGGCGTCGAGGGCGATTTCGGCGTCGGTTGCGGGCAGCGGCTCGGTGAGTGGTTGATAAAAACGAATGTCCCGCAACTCAGCCGGGGCCGGGCCAGTTGCCCAACGGCTGGTCCGGCTGCACTGCCCGGCAAGCCGAACAAATAGCGCCATGTATGCTGCCCAATCTATTGATGCTGTACTTGCATGATGACCTGCCTGATTGTCGACGACGAACCCTTAGCGGTGCATCTGCTGACCGACCATGTGGCACAGGTGCCGTTTCTGGATTTAGTGTGCCAGTGCCATCACGCGCTCGACGCGCTGCTGTTTATCCAGAAGCAGGCCGTCGATTTGCTGTTTCTGGATATTAATATGCCCAGGCTGACGGGCATGGACTTAACCGACCTGGCTCCCGCCACAACCGGGCTGATTTTTACGACAGCCTACTCCGACTATGCCGTGCGGAGCTACGAGAAAAACGCCATCGACTACCTGCTGAAACCCATCACGTTCGAGCGATTTTTGCGGGCGGCTACCAAAGCGCATGACCTCCACACGACCAGCCTGGTTCCCACCCTACAGCCGGGCAAAATGCCGGACCAACCGGTGTTATTTGTGAAGAGCGGCCGTAGTTTAGTCCGGCTCGATTACGGGCAGGTGTTGTACATCGAAGGCCTAAAGGATTACGTTACCTTCCACACCGACACCGGCCCCGTGATTGTTCACAAACGCCTGCGCGACCTGGAGCAAACGCTGCCGACGACCTTCCACCGGATTCATTATTCGCACATTATCAACCTCACCAAAGTGCAGAAGATTGAGGACAACCATGTTCACATTGGGCCGGCTCGTCTTTCCATCAGCGACACCTACCGGCAGGCGTTTCTGCACCGGCTGAGTTCGTTGATTGGTTAAAGTACATAAACCTGTCAACGTTAAAAATCTGCCTGACAGGGCCGTTTTCAACGCCTGGATATACGCAGGTTTCGTGTCTATGGTTAACAACATAATCCCCGCTTCGCTACGTCTATGTACCGTGAATTCGGGATTAAATCTATTGTTGTTCATCCTGTTAAGTGCCGTAGTGCGTACTAATTACGGTCTGCTTTGGCTACAACCATTGGATCGCTACGCGATCAATCTAAGCTGGTCTATGGGGCTATTGTCTATACTCCGGTCATCCCCGCTCCGGCGGCCCGGTTCGGGATTAGTTGACACTGGCGTAACATCTGTTTAGTAGTTCTGTCCTGAAAATACCTTTTTTAACCAGCCGATTTTTACTGATTAAGCGATGCCTTCATCCCGACGAAAATTTCTCCAGCAATCTTCCCAGTTAGCCGCCGGTTTGGGCCTAACATCGACTCTCCCAGGCAGCAAAACTGCCACAATTCAGCAGTCGATGGCCCCATCCGACACGGTCAACATAGCCCTGATTGGGGTCAACAGCATGGGCTGGGCCGATTTAACCGCCATGCTCAAAACGCCGGGGGTTGTCTGCACGGCCCTGTGCGACGTAGATAGCAACGTACTTAACAAACGAGCGGCTGAGCTGGAAAAGCGCACGGGCAAACGGGCGACGTTGTATAGCGACTTTCGGAAGGTACTGGACGACAAAACCATCAACGCCGTGATTGTGGGCACACCCGACCACTGGCATTGTTTGCCAACGGTACTGGCCTGTCAGGCAGGTAAGGATGTGTATGTCGAAAAACCGTTGGCCAACTCCATCGAAGAGTGCGACCTGATGGTGGCCGCAGCCAAACAATACAATCGAATTGTGCAGGTAGGGCAATGGCAGCGCAGTGGCGACCACTGGAAAGCCGCACTGGAGTATGTAAAGTCGGGGCAGATTGGCCGCATCCGTTCGGTGAAAACCTGGGCGTTCATGGGCTATGGCAAAGATTTTCCCGTTCGGCCCGACGAGCCGGTCCCGGCAGGCGTCGATTATGACCGGTGGCTTGGCCCGGCTCCGCAACGGCCCTTTAACCGCAACCGCTTTCACGGCAGTTTCCGCTATTTCTGGGATTATGCCGGGGGGCTAATGACCGATTGGGGCGCTCACATGATTGACATGGCCCTGTGGGGTATGAACGTAACGGCCCCACACGCGGTAGTAGCAACCGGCGGCAAGTACGGCTTTCCCGACCACGCCAGCGAAACGCCCGACACCATGCAGGTCGTTTATGATTATGGTACCTTTTCGGTGCTCTGGGAACAGTCGCTGGGAACCATCCGGGGGCCGTATGACCGCGACCACGGCGTGGCGTTCATCGGCAATCTGGGCACGGTCGTTATTGACCGGAGCAAGTGGGAGGTGCTGCCCGAAGTAGACGGAAACCGCTATCTGACACCGGCCATGCCCACCCAACGCGGCAACGGCAACGATTTGGACAACCATACCCGTAATTTTATCGAGTGTATCCGCTCCCGACAGCCGCCGAACTGCCCCGCCGACGTTGGGCGCAACGTTGCCCTCCACGCGCATTTAGGCAATATTGCCTACCGAACGGGGCAGAAATTAGTTTGGGATGCGGGGCAGAACAGTATTGTCGGCAACGCACCGGCGCAGCAACTGACTAAAGCCCACTACCGGGCGCCCTGGTCGCTGCCGCGTCTGCCGTGAGTGTCTTCGATTAATTCTTCGCCACTCCCTTCACCTGCCCGATGCCGAACTGATCGCTTGCTGCTACGGCTTTGCCGTTACTAAACTGGATTTCAATCGCACCGGCGACCCGGCATTTTTTCGCTCTGAACGCTATTGTACTGCTGATCTTCCAGGGTAGCGACGATCGTTCGGGTCTTCACGTTAATTACGTCACCGGTTGAGGGATAGGCGTATTTACCATCTACACTAAAGGTAATCCAGCCCGGCATATCCCGCACCAGAATCGACGTTTTCTGCACGAGTACTGGGGCAGCTATGCCGTTTTACTTCACCGATGTTGAATCCTTCGACAACGACGCGATGAAGGAATTTGCCGCTCACAAGGTCGCCGATTTCGAACCCAAGCAAGCCATTCACATTCACGTAAACGAGTGCCTGAGCGCCGTTAATGGTAAAGGGTCGAATGTCTGCCCCAAACGGGACAACCTGCTTCGTAACTGTATGGGTTTTGGCGTCGGCCACATTGAGCAGGGTGGATTTAAGCCCGGCCAGATACACGTAGTTTCCATCGGGGATACTGAGATGCGGTCTACGCCCCCCTCGTATTGTTTTTCCCACAGGCGTTTTTCGGCATTGATGTCGATGCACTGAAGGGCTTCGAGCGTGCTGATGTCGATGCAGTTAGTAGCCAGACTCACGTCAATTCCTTTTACATTCGAGGGTTTTCCGTCGTTGCGAAGCCCTCCCGTTTTTATGAACTTTACGAACCGGTGTCCTTTATCAATATCGAAGACCTGAATGCCATGCCCGCCATAGCCTGAATAGTTCCGAACGCCCGGCGTTGCTACATACAGATAGCGTTGTACTTTCGGGGCGGGTTTCGCAACATTTACGGCGGGGTTGTGTCTGGAAGCGCCTACCCAGGCGGTTGCTGTTGTCAGGAATAAGCCGCTGACAAGTAAAAAAAGAGGTTCGGTTTAGATTTCATTGCTCACGTTCCTATCAAATTGCTCTATGCTAAAGTACGTTTCTCTTGCGGCCCTACTCTTTGGTTCCAGCTCACTGCGCCTGCTCTACGCCCAAACGAACGCGCCCACTTCGTTAGATGACACGCTCCAACTCAATGAAGTTGTTGTGCGGGGGTATGCTACCAACCGAAGGCTGCTGGAAACGGCGGCTTCGGTTGGGCTGCTTACGCGCCGGGAGTTGAACCAGCGGTTTGGTACGCCAACGCTTGTGCCCGCGCTCAACACACTGCCGGGCGTGCGGGCCGACGAGCGGTCGCCGGGGAGTTACCGGCTGGCGATTCGGGGCAGCGCCATTCGTTCGCCGTTTGGCGTGCGGAACATCAAAGCGTACTGGAACGAACTCCCACTCACCGACGCGGGCGGCAATACGCCGTTGAATGCGCTGGATGTGCGGGCGTTAGGCCGTATTGAAGTGATTAAAGGCCCATCGGGAAGTTTATACGGGGCCGGAACGGGTGGCACTGTTTTATTCAGTGGTCTGGCGGTTCCGGCCGGAAAAACCAGTGTCGAGGTGTCGGCGTTGGGTGGCAGTTATGGGCTGTTCGGCAATGGCATTTCGCTGCAGACGGGAAAGAACAATTCAGCCATTGCTCTCAATTACAACCATTTGCAAAGCAGCGGCTACCGCGATCATAGCGCCCTGGTGCGCGACAATCTGAGCCTGACAGGCTCCTTTACGGTCAGTCCCAAACGGACGGTGTCGGTGCTGGGTTTCTACTCCGATTTGCACTACCAAACGCCCGGCGGCCTCAACAGCGCCCAGTTCCAGGCGAACCCGCGCGGCTCTCGCCCGGCCACCCCTACCCTGCCTGGCAGCGCCGACCAGCAGGCGGGCATCTATCAGAAACTTGGCTACCTCGGCCTCTCGCACGAATACCGCTGGAGCGACCGGTTTCAGAACACAACGGTCATTTACGGCTCCCTCACCGACTTTGCCAATCCGTTCATTACCAACTACGAAAAACGCGCCGACCAGGGCCTTGGGGGACGAACGATTACGCAAATCCGGTTCCCCAACGGCCCGCTGCCCACCACCGTGACGGTCGGGGGCGAGTTGCTGCGGAATTTCACCATCGTCCGTAACTTCGGCAACCGGCGCGGCATTGCCGATACCATCCAGACCGACGAGGAACTCACTGCCCGGCAATCGACGCTGTTTTTACAGGCCGAAAGCGAATTGCCCGGCCGCTTCCGACTGACGGCGGGCCTGAGCCGGAATGATGTTCGGTACGGGTTCACGCGCTTTCCGACGCGGGCGTTGGGCGCCCTGCCAGCCGAACTCCTGACCCGGAATTTTTCGCCGGTCTGGTTGCCACGAGTGGCCCTGCTCCGAACCTTTGGGCAAAACGTATCGGCTTTCGCGAGCATCAGCACGGGCTATTCGGCTCCATCGAGCCAGGAGGTGCGCCCATCGGCGGGGGGCTTCAACACAACCCTCAATCCCGAACGCGGCACGAGTTATGAGATTGGTCTGCGGGGGTCGGCAGTTAACAGTCGACTGCGATTCGATGTGTCGGTTTATCAGTTTCAACTGCGCGAAACCATCGTTCGGCGGTCCGATGCAGCCGGGGCCGAATTCTTCGTGAACGCGGGCCGAACGGACCAGCGCGGCCTGGAAGCGCAGCTTTCCTTCGATTTCATTGCCCCGGCTGCAATGACAGCCCGTGCATCCTCTGCCTTTTCGCTCCTACGCTTCTGGAACAGCCTGACGCTGACCGATTTCCGCTTTCGCGACTACCAGCAGGGCACCGTCGACCTGTCGAATAACCGGGTACCGGGTGTGGCCCCAATTACCTGGGTAACGGGTCTCGACGCCGAAACCCAGGTCGGGTTATACGCCCACGTAACCTACCAGTTTCTGAATCCATTTCCGCTCAACGACGCCAACACCGTCGTGGCTGACCCAACGCGACTTCTGCAGGCCACCGTCGGTTTTCGTAGACGTCTAAGTGAACAGTGGGCCCTCGACGTGTATGCCAGTGGCGACAATCTACTGAACCAAACCTATTCGCTGGGCTACGACCTGAACGCGCTGGGTAATCGGTATTACAACGCGTCGCCAGCCCGAAATGGCCTGGCAGGCGTGCGGCTGAAACTTATGTGGTGAGACCACCCCCAACCCCTGACCCGTCGGACCAGTACTGGTGGTAAAAAAAATAACACAAACATCTTATCAACGTCCACCCGTACAGTTCGAACGCTAAACGACGTTTATGCTCCAGAAGTTAATTACGGCCACAGGTCGCGTGTACTCATTCATCATGTCGCTCCTTATCGCTGCGATTCTGGGCGTTACGACCTGGGCGTTCTGGGGACTTTATGAGGATGTTCAGCTACAGGGAAAATTTGTAAAGGAAGGACAGCTTGTTTCTATAACCGTTGACCGGGCTGAACATGAGCAGCGGACCTGGCGGGATGTCCTGAGCAACAGCGCCTACCTGACCTTTCGGTATCAGGGTAAAGACTACACGAGCCGGTTCGTGACGGACACAGCCTATGTCGGCAACGGCGACCGGGTTCAGTTACTGTATCATCCGGCTTACGATGCGTTCCGGCAACCCCATGATGAGGTCCATTTCGACCAGTCTACCCGGAAATCGCGGCTGATCGGGTGGACAACCGTGCGGGCGTTCAGTGATGAAAATCGCCTGCTACTGCTGTGCTTACTTCTTTCCACCGCGTCTTTTTTCTTTATTTCCGGGGTTATCGTGACCATCATTCCGATACCGTTTCTTCAGGACATAGCCCGGCTTGCCCTTCTCCTTGCGCTCGCTATCGCGGCTGTTTTCTTTACCTATGACACCTATCAGTATTTCCAGTATTTCCAGCACCTGAAAACAAGCGGGCAACAGGTGACGGTCCGGGTTCTGGATACGGACCGGCGGACGCACGGGAGAGGCTCCGGTAGTACACACTGGTACGACTACGAAGCAACGATTGGATACCGGCAGCAGGAGCGTGTGATTCCCATCAGCGAGGCTGATTATGAAACTCTGAAGCCCAACGATACCCTGAAAGCGTATTATGACGAATCCGTGAACGACTTCATGTCCGTCACGTATCGACCCGACTATTGGCTTGTGATCGTACCTGCCTTTTTTCTGCTGATTACCCTTCTGTTAATCCGATCCGGATTTATCAGCCAAAAACACTAACAAGTTCCAGGTTTGCCGGTCAGTCCCCTCATCATTCATCATTCATCATCCCTTGCTCACCGTCTCAAACCTCACTAAAGCCTACACCGGCCACGTCGTTTTGACGGTGCCGGACCTGCACCTGTCGCCGGGCATTCACTATTTTCGGGGGAGCAACGGCTCCGGCAAAACAACCTTTTTTCGGACTGTAGCGGGTCTGCTGCCGTTTTCAGGGGAGATTTTGCTGGATAGGCAACACGAGATCAGCCGTGATCCGGTAGCGTATCGGCTGCGGGTCAACTATGCCGAAGCGGAGCCGTTATACCCCTCGTTCCTGACCGCCCGCGACCTGGCTGGGTTCGTGGGCAAGGCCAAAAAATCGCCCACCGGACAAGTTGATGTGCTGGCCGAAACGCTGGGCGTAAACGCCTTCTGGACCCAGCCGACGGGCCAGTTTTCGAGCGGGATGCTCAAGAAATTATCTCTGCTGCTGGCCCTCCTCGGAACACCCCGACTTGTTCTGCTGGATGAACCTCTGACCACGTTAGACGTAGCCACAGCCGCCCGGTTATTTGAGTACATCCGGCAACTCCGCACCAACCACGACGTTTCGTTTCTGCTGACAACCCATCAGGACGTGAGCCTGACGGGGTTATCGCTAACGGGCATCTGGCAGGTAGTCAATGGTGTAATCACGCCCACAACCTGAGTCCATTCCATGCTGCCTGTTCTCAACCGAATCTTCGTTCGCCAGTTTTACGCCCAAAATGCCGGAACGTTTCTGGTTATCATCCTGCTGGCGTTTGGTTTCCTCAGCGCCGTTGAACACCGGGCGTTGATTACGGCTGCACTTGGCTCACCCCTTCTGCTGACTATCGTGTTCATGCTGTGGGGGCTATACCTGCTGAAAACCAGCGCCTTTGTCTGGCAGCAACTAACTGCGCCGGAGCATTTGTTTCTGCAAAGCTTCTGGCTTGTGCCAGTCACAAAACGATGGACCTTGTGGCTGGCCCTGCAAACGGCGTTGTTATTTCCCGTTATCGCCTACGCGGGCTGGATGGTACAGATAGCCACGAGCTACCAGAAATGGGATTCGCTCAGTGCCATCGGGGGGGTTATTCTGGCCCTGACTGGCGCTGGTGCAGCCCTGGCCGATTACCGCTTACGGCACCCCAGCCCCGACTCACTCCGGCTGCCGCACGTTAGCGTCAGGTTACCCTACGAGTTGTTCTTTCCAGTGTACTGGCTGCGGCACGAACCCCTCTCCTTTGTGCTGACAAAAGCCTTTTCGGGCCTGCTGCTGGCGGGCGTTTGCCGACTCTACCCCACCGACGACTACGACCAGCGGTTGCTGCTCATTGGGCTGTTGCTGGCCGTGCTGGGCCATTCGCAGGTGGGTGGGCAAGTGAGCGCCTTCGAGCGGCAGTACCTGCTTATTCTGCCCAATTTACCCTTATCCGGGCTACAGCGTTTCGGTCGGTATGCCCTCACCTACGGCCTGCTCTGGCTACCCGAACTGGTCATTTTACTCCGCAACTACCCACCCGAAATCCAGCTTGATTACGTTGGCTGGCTTTGGCTAACGGGCTGGGGCTACCTGCTGCTCCTGCACGGCCTTGCCTACAGACCTGACCTCCTGCCCGAACGCTGGCTGTCGGGTGTGTTAGCCAGTTTCATTGGGGGGCTATTGCTCATTATGTTTGGCCTGCCGGTGGGGGCCTGGTTAAGCATGGGTTGGCTGGGAGCCATTGCCCTGGCCTTGCGGAGAAGTGTATAAACAGGCAACTGCCCAGAAAGGCTGCTCCTTGTTTTCGGCATTCTAAGTCAGCTTATCCTACCAATAGGCCGAATAAAGCAATAGAAAACAACGATCGTTTCTCAGAAATCAGGTAGTATTGATGCTGGATTTATTCCCTATGTGCCAGTGCTGCCCATCGAGTATCGAACGATAATTGGCAAACCAAATGCTTACCATACACATCGACGAAAAAGACCCCGCCCTGCTGGCCGTGCGTTTTCCTGAAGACCCTGTGGGGAATGACTTACTGCGCGAAGTGCCGGGTCGTCGGTGGAGCTATTCGCGCCGTTGCTGGCTTATTCCCAACACCCGCCGGGCCGTCGTGCAGGTGGGCAAACTCTTTGGTAAAGCCTACTGCCGCTTCGATGAAGCCATCGTGCGGCTCTACAAACCCAACGCCACCGCTACCGAAATCGGGCAGGCAACCCACCCGGCATGGCCCCCGGCGCATAAACCGCAAAGCCCAAAACCGTTTCGGTATGCCCCACCCCTGACCGACTATGACAAACACCCCGCCGTCGTCGCCCTCTGCAACAAGCTGCGTGTGCTGAACTACAGTATCAAAACCCTCAGAAATTACAAACAAGCCATCATTGCCCTGATTCGGTATGCCGACCCAAAACCACTTGACGCGCTGACCAAAGCCCACTACCAGAACTACCTGCTGTTTCTGATGGACAGAAAACGGCTCAGCAGTTCCACGATCAACGTCCACATCAACGCCTATAAATTCTACCAGGAAAAAATCCTGGAGCGCGACAAAACGTTTTATGACGTTGACCTTTCCCGCACACCCACAAAACTACCAACGGTTTACAGCGTAGCCGAAGTGAAGGCCATTTTCAGTGCCACCACCAGTCTAAAATACCGCACTCTGTTTCAGGTCGTTTATGCCACCGGCCTGCGGCTCGATGAGGTGGCCCACCTTCGGCTTGTCGATATTGACCGAACCCGCAACCTAATCACCGTTAAGGCTGGGAAAGGCAAAAAAGACCGGGTGGTGATGCTCACCGAAAAACTACGTGCTTATCTTGATGACTATTTGCGCCAGTACAGGCCCAACACATTCCTGTTTGAGAACGCTGAAAACCAGGAGCCTGTAGCCAATCGCACGATTCAGTTCGTGTATAGCGAAACTGTTCGCTTTGCCAGCATTCAGAAACGGGGCGGCATCCACACGCTGCGCCATAGCTTTGCGACGCACCTGCTCGAAGCGGGCACCGATATTCGCTATATTCAGCAACTGCTGGGCCACGAGAGCATCCTGACCACCATGCGCTACACCCACGTCAGCGCCGACAAAATCAGCACCCTCAAAAGCCCGCTGGATAATCTGTAGGAACGTGCCGCCGGAGCATCGGGCGCAGTTGTGACAGGCTGTAAAATTTGCTTTTCAGCGTATAGCCCTGCGTGTACCGTTTCATGCACCGCCGATTGCGCCGAATGTCTCCCCGCTTAGTGATTCGGTACAATTCACTATCACCCCCAAAGAAGTAGTCTGGGTATCCTTCGATGTCCCAAACCCGTTGTATGGAACGTTGTATATACCGTTTAGTCAATTCGTTAATTGATAATTTGGAACTGTTCGGGCGAACGTGTTCCTTTAGTCCAAAACTAACGTGCCAGTCAGTATTTAGACAATCACGGAATCAAAAGTAACTGATACCCTGGAAAATGTAGTTCTGCGCTGTTGCGTACAATACCTTGTTGGGTGCATAGCACAAGTATAAAAAAAGCGTGTATTCGGTCGCTCCGGCGACAGGTCGCACGTCCCGACAGGTGGGCTTTTGGGTCTCCATCTCCGGGTCGCTTGCGACAACGTGAACGCCCCGGTTGGGCCAGTTGAAACGTGAGTTTTCTGCCTTTTGGCCGACAAGCCAAACGCCTGAGTTGGCGGTCTTTGACAGGCGGGGCCGGGTTGCGGACGACACAGGCAACGCCCCGGTTCTTGCGGCCTGACAGAAGCGGATTGGTGCGTTGTTGAGCTTCGCCCGATGGCGTAAAAAATCGGACTGTACGTTGTGTTCGCTCCGCGTGGGCGGGCTTCCGCTGACAAGATGCACGTCCCGCAGGAGACTTTGCAGCCCAACCAGGAAAGGGTGTAAAGGTGGCAAGTACATTTGTTTTAGTGAGCTGACTCGGACACCATCAGCCCTTTCGGGCGTTGGGTGGAACATACAAGCATAAAAAAATACTCGTTTGCCGGGTCCCCTGCGACAAGGCGCACGTCCCGACAGGAAGCTCAAAAGTGAGTTAGGCAGGT